>DATMZM010000263.1:0-3150 GCA_035607445.1 Thermoanaerobaculia bacterium
GCCGCCGTCCGTCTCGTGGTCGTGGCCGAGGCAGTGGAGCACGCCGTGGAGCAGCAGGATCCGCAGCTCGCGCTCGCCGTCGTGCCCGGCCTCGGCCCCCTGCCGGCGCGCCCGGGGCACCGAGATCAGGACGTCGCCGAGGTGCCCGCCGCCGTCTTCCAGATCGCCGGGAAACGAGAGCACGTCGGTCGCCGCGTCCTTGCCGCGGAAGGTCCGATTGGCGCGCCGGAGCGAGGGCTCGCCGGCCAGCCGGACGCCGAAGCTCTCCGCGGCGGGGGCGAGGTCCGCGACCACCCGTTCGAGCCAGGGCCGCAAGCGGCGCGCCGCACCCTCCGGATAGCGATTCGGGTTCTGGATCGCGATCTCGCAGGCCCGGCTCACGAGCCGTTCCCGCCCGGCGGCCGCTCGGAGGCGCGGCTCTCGTAGCTCTCGTACGCGGAGACGATCCGCTGCACCAGGGGATGGCGCACGACGTCGCGCTTGTCGAAGCGGAAGAATTCGATGCCCTCGACGTCGTGGAGCACCTGCTCGGCTTCGCGCAGCCCGGAGGTGTTGCCGCGCGGCAGGTCGATCTGGGTGATGTCGCCGTTGATCACCGCCTTCGAGCCGTAGCCGATGCGGGTCAGGAACATCTTCATCTGCTCGGTCGTCGTGTTCTGCGCCTCGTCGAGGAGGATGAAGCTCTCGTTGAGCGTGCGGCCGCGCATGAACGCGATCGGCGCGATCTCGATGATCCCGCGCTCGAGCATCCGGCCCACCTTGTCGAGGCCGATGATGTCGTAGAGCGCGTCGTAGAGCGGGCGCAGGTAGGGATTGATCTTTTCGACTAGGTCGCCGGGCAGGAAGCCGAGCTTCTCCCCCGCCTCGACCGCCGGCCGCGCGAGCACGATGCGCCGCACCTTTTTCTCGAGCAGGCACGCGGCGGCCATCGCGGTCGCCAGATAGGTCTTCCCCGTGCCGGCCGGGCCGATCGAGATCACCAGGTCGTGATCGACCATCGCCTTCAAATAGAGCTGCTGGCGGAACGTCCGCGGCGAGACCATCCGGCGGACCGAGGCGAGCAGGCCGTCGGGCATGAAGAAATCGACGAGAGAGCTGTCGGGAGCCTCGGCCGCGACGCGGATCGCCGTCGCGACCTCGCCCGGGCGGAAGCGGTAGCCCCGGGCGTGCAGCTCGCCGAGCTCCGCGAACAGCCGCTCGACCCGCTCGACCGCCGCGGGCTCGCCCTCCACCCGCATCTCGCCCCCGCGCGCGGCGACCGAGACGCCGAACGTCGATTCGAGCCGGCGGAGGTTCTCGTCATGAACGCCGAACAGGGCATCGAGCCCCTCCTCGGCCAAAGTCATCTGGACCATGAAAACGTCCCGAGCCGGAAACCGGCCGCAAAAAGGCGGGGCGAAGGCTCTGCTGGATGTGGGATCGGTTGTCGCACTGTGCGGGCTGCCGAGCCCGGTTCCCGAAGCGGCGATGTCGGAACCGGACTGGGGCGGTGGGTAGTCTAGCAAATTCGCTGAGGGGGGCTCCGGGGCGACCGGGTGTACGTCAGTCAAGATGTCACTGTCACGCTTCTCCTGGGAACGCTGGCGTCCTCGCCGGCCATTTTTCGCTCAAAAAAAGTCCAACGTCGAACGCAGCCTCCCCGCCTTACCTCCAACCGCCGTCCGGTCCTCCAGACCCCGAAATGCCTCACGCGATATTTTTACTTCAGATCCTCCGCGCGAAGCGCGTACGCGATATTTGAAGCTCGGGTAGGCCGCTGGAAAACTCCACACGATATTTGAAGCTCGGAGACTCCGCGCGAAGCTCGTGCGCCCCGTGGGAGTTTCCTGCGCTCCGCGGGAACTTCGCGCGGCTCGCTGGAAGCTCAAATATGGTGTGGAACTTTCCAGCGGCGTATCCGGAATTCCAGCGAGGTACCCGGCTTCCCAGCGACTCCTGGGCATTTCCAGTAAGCCACAGGGTTTTCCAGCGAGGCGTGGCGCGGCGAGTTAGCCCTCCAGAGTTCCGCGCGAGGTTTCGCTCGTCGGAGCGGCGGTTCGGAGATTTAGGCGCCCGAGAAGCATTTCGCGCGGACGGGGTGGGGCGAACGGGCGGCGATTGCGGCGATCGGGCCGTGATCGCGGCTATTTTTCTCGCGATTGTGGCAATCAGGCCGTGATTGCCGCTATCGCGCCCCGATTGCGGCGATCCGGCCGGGATCATGACGATCTCGCCTGGGATTACCGTAATCCGGCCGCGATAGCGGCTATTGGGTCGCGATCGTCTCCATCGCGAGGCTTCTCGCGCTCGTTCGAGTGGGAATCGGCGAGAAACGGCCGGCGGGGGCGCCGGCGGTCCCAGGATCCTTGAGGAGAGAAACCAGCCGGCGGTTCCAGAGTGAGCGGCCTACTTCTTCGCGTAGTCGTAGAAGCCGCGCCCGCTCTTCTTGCCCAGGCGGCCGGCCTGGACCATCTGCTTGAGGAGGGGCGGCGGGGCGAAGCGCTTCTCGCGGTATTCGTCGAACATGATGTCGGCGATGTAGTAAGTGGTGTCGAGACCGACGAAATCGAGGAGCGTGAAGGGGCCCATCGGATAGCCGCAGCCGAGCTGCATCCCCTTGTCGATGTCGGAGACCGAGCCGACCCCTTCTTCGAGGGCGCGGATCGCGTCGAGGAGATAGGGCACGAGGAGCCGGTTGACGATGAAACCCGAATTGTCGCGCGCCGCGATCGGCTCCTTGCCGACCTTCTTGGCGAATTCGAACGCCGCGGCGTAGGCCTCGTCGCCGGTCAGGATCGTGCGCACCACCTCGACGAGCTTCATCACCGGCACGGGGTTGAAGAAGTGGAGGCCGACGAAGCGGTCGGGCCGCTTCGTGCTCATCGCGATCTGGGTGATGGTGAGCGACGAGGTGTTCGAGGCGAAAATCGCCTCGGGCTTGACCGCCGCGTCGAGCGCCGCGAAGGTCTTGCGCTTCTCGTCGAGGTTCTCGACGATCGCCTCGACCACGAGGTCACAGTCGGCGAGGTCCGCGAAGTCGGTCGTCCCCTTCAAGCTCGCGAGGGCCGAGTTGCGCGTCTCGGCATCGAGCTTGCCCTTCTCGACCGCCTTGGCGAGCGAGCTCGCGATGCGCGCGAGGCCCTTCTCGAGGAATGACTCGTCGACCTCGCG
>DATMZM010000485.1:0-2789 GCA_035607445.1 Thermoanaerobaculia bacterium
CCGGGCGCGGCGTTGATCTCGACGATCGCGCCGCCGACCTCCTTGTAGCTCTTCGCGACGTCGGGCGAGATGTAGTCGACCCCCCCGACGTCGAGCCCGAGGGCGCGCACCGCCCGCTCCGCCATCACCCGGTTGTCGTAATGGATCGCGTCCGTGCGGTCGATCGAGGTGCCGCCGGTCGACAGGTTGCCGGTCGAGCGCAGAGCGATCACCTGGCCCGCCGCCGGCACGGACTCGAGCGTCAAGCCCGCCTCTTCGAGGAGCCGAAGCGCCTGGTGATCGACCTCCAAGCGGGTGAGGACCTTCTCGTGGCCGACGCCGCGGCGGGGATCGGTGTTGACCTCGTCGATCAGCTCCTGGATCGTCCGCGCGCCATCGCCCGCGACGTGCCCGGGCACGCGCTCGGCCACCGCGAGCACCTTGCCGTTGACGACCAGGATCCGGTAGTCGCTGCCGGTCTGGAAGGTCTCGACGATCACCGTGCCGGAGCTCTCCTCGGCCTTGGCGTACGCGGTCGCCACCTGCTCGGCCGTCGCGAGGTTGATCGAGACCCCGCGGCCGTGGTTGCCGTCGAGCGGCTTGACCACCACCGGGTAGCCGAGCTTCTCGGCCGCCGCGACCGCCTCCTCGGCGTCGTAGACCAGCTCCTGGCGCGGCACCGGGAGGCCGAGGTCGTGGAGGATGCGGTTGGTCAGCTCCTTGTCCGAAGCGATCTCGACCGCGATGTGCTTGGTCTCGCTCGTCACCGTCGCCTGGATCCGGCGCTGGTACTTGCCATGCCCGAGCTGGACGAGCGAGCGGTTGTTGAGCCGCAGCCAGGGGATGTCCCGCTCCTCGGCGGCCGAGACGAGCGCCGCGGTCGAGGGGCCGAACGCGCGCCGTTGGGCGAGGCGCACCAGGCGCTCGAGGGTGCCCTGGAAATCGAACGGCTCGGGATCGTAGGCCTCGCGGTCGGGCGGCAGGAGGGTGCGGAGGAGGCGCAGGCCGATCTCGCCCGCGCGCAGGCCCACGGTCTCTTCCAGATAGCTGTAGATGACGTGGTATTGCCCGAGCGGCAGGCCCCGCGAGCGGGTCTTGCCGTAGGTGACGCGCGTGCCCGCCAGGCACTGGAGCTCGAGCGCGACGTGCTCGAGCACGTGGCCGAGCCAGGTCCCCTCGTCCTCGGTCATCCGGCGCACCAGGCCGCCCGGCTCGTCGTACGAGCAGGTGTGGTCGCGGAGCGTCGGCATCAGCTCGAGCAGCCGGTCGACGAAGCCGGGCAGCTTCGCGGTCGGGTACTGCTCGAGCTCGCCCAGATCCGCCTTCAGGCGGATGACGGGGCGCAGGGCGTAGAGGTTCGGCCCGCGATAGACCCGGGTCTCGAGGATTTTCATCGTGTCGCTCGGCCTCGCAAAGAAATCGCGGGGCTGTTCTAGCACGCCGGGAGGGGGGGGCGGCAAGGGCGGAGGGCATCACACCCCGGTGCGCGCGCCGTGTCCGTGATGACAGAATGCCCGGAATCCACCGGTCTTAGCTCTCGAGCCGACGTTCCCGTGGGCCCAAGGAGGCCTCCCCATGCCCAGGCGACCCCTCTCCGCTCCGGTCCTTTCGATCCTCCCGCTCCTCGCCCTGACCGCTCTCCTCGGCGCCGCGCCGCTCTCGGCCGGGATCTGCTTCATGGACGACGTCCCGGCGGCGACGTTGCTGCTCCCCTATTTCGAGGTCGACCTCGACAACCCGAGCGGGATCACGACCGTGATGTCGATCAACAACGCGACTTCGGCCGCGGTGCTCGCCCACGTCGTGTTCTGGACCGACCTCTCCGTCCCGACCCTCGACTTCGACGTCTACCTGACCGGCTACGACGTCCAGGCGATCAACCTGCGCGACGTCTTCAACGGCGCGCTGCCGAGCACGGCATCGGCCGGCCAGGATCCTTCCGACGTCATCAGCCCGAAGGGAGCGTTCTCCCAGGACGTCAACTTCGCGAGCTGCGCCGGCCAGCTCCCGCCGCCGCCGCTTCCCGCGGTTCTCCGGACCCACATCCAGGCGGCCCACACGGGCTTGTTCTCGGTCATTCTGAACGGCTGCGCCGGACTGGAGTATGGCGACCATGTCGCGCGCGGCTACGTCACGGTCGACATGGTCAAGAACTGCACCCTGCGCCTGCCGGGCGACCCGGGCTATTTCGGCCCGAACGGCACGGGCGACGCCTCGAACGTCAACGCGCTCTGGGGCGACTATTTCTATGTGGACAGCGTGGGCAACGTCGCGGAGGGCGACACGCTCGTCCACATCGAGGCGTCGTTCAAGAACCCGGAGACCTCGGGCTCGGGCCAGTACACGTTCTACGGCCGCTACGTGAACTGGACGGGGATCGACAACCGCGAGCCGCTGTCGAGCCACTTCGCCTCGCGCTACGTCAACGGCGGCGCGTTTTCGGGCGGCACCGACTTCATCGTCTGGCGCGATTCGAAGGTCAACCAGAGCGCTTTCAAGTGCGGCACGCTGCCCGGCTGGTACCCGCTGCTCCAGGAGCAGATCGTGACCTTCGACGAGCAGGAGCACCCGACGGTCTTTCAAGCCCTGCCGGGCGCCCCGCAGCCGTTTCCGGCCGAGGCGCAGCGGACCCACGTCGACGGGCCGGCCCTGCCCGTGCCGTTCGACTTCGGCTGGGCCTTCCTCGATTTGAACGCCAACGTGCCCGCGGCGGGAGCGAACCCGCCCGAGGACCCCGCGGCCGGCCAGGCCTGGGTCTCGACCGTGATGACCGGAACCGGCCGCTTCGGCATCGGCTTCGACGCGATCCA
>DATMZM010000488.1:0-2684 GCA_035607445.1 Thermoanaerobaculia bacterium
ACGTGCAACGCCACGCGGTCGGGTCGGAGGTGCGTCTCGGGTCTTGGGTTCATCGCACGTTCGTTCTGCGGCGTTTCCGTCGACAGCGGTGAGACGGACGGTGAATCTCGAGATTCGATCGACGGGCGGGATTGTAACACGATTGCCGCGGGGCCCGCTTAAGCGCGGCTTCCCTGTGGGTTAGGTGTTTCTCCTGAGCCACTCCGAGACCAACCATTCGTAATCAGCGAAGGTGAGGTCGGCTACGACGAGGCGCAGTCGGCGGCATATCGCGGGAAGGCCCCTACGGAACTCCTTGTAACGACGGCAGATCGTCGGGCCACCGGGTAGGACCTTGTTCGGAACGACGCTGCGGAGCCAGTTGCGCACGGAGGTAATGGCCTCCTCCGGGTGGTTGCCATGGGCTCGGATGTCCTGGCCCGCGATGTCCGAGATGAACTGTTGATAGCGGTATTTCTCGACGTCGAGAATCAGGCACATCTTCTGCTTCTGACGCGCTCCGCCATAGCGTTTGGCGCCGAGAAAGAGTCCCAGCTCCAGAGGCATGTTGAATCGGGGAAGGCCATTCCCGGCGTCGAGGCCGGTTCTCGAGATGTCGTGAATCCCGTACTTGCAATCCGCAATGAGGCGAACGATTTTCTCGAAGCGAACTTGACTCCCGTCCTCCACTTCGAGTGCCAAACGCGGCCGGAAACCGCAGTCGAATACGGCAAACACGATCGCATCGAAGAGGGGTTTGTAGCCGACATCGAAGGGACAGTTGATAAAGACTTGCGGATCCGACGCAGATCGATCCATGGTCAGCGATCCCGAGTCGACTTCAGGCTGGGGGTTGCAGACAGCGGCTTACTGGCGGGAACTCTTCTTCTTGGCGGCGGCGCCATACCGGGCCGAGCGACGGACAACCGACCCCTTGCGGTCGGTCGACGTCTCCCGCGAGATATACGCCACCG
Source organism: Thermoanaerobaculia bacterium (assembly GCA_035607445.1). GTDB lineage: Bacteria > Acidobacteriota > Thermoanaerobaculia > Multivoradales > UBA5704 > DASYKS01. Next base: position 954 of record DATMZM010000488.1, read on the forward strand.
CCTCGCGAAATTCCTCGAGCGTGCGAGAGCCCGCAATCGCTGGTGACAAGATGGTTCGCTTCGCGTTCATGGTTCAAGCCTACAGGAGGATCCGCGCGTCTGGAAGCCCTTAGTCCCTCTTCCGAGACGAGATACTTCAGCCCCTACACCCGCGGCGACTCGATCTCCCCTGCGGGCACCCCCGCGAGCGCGGGCTCCGCGACCTCCGCGAGGAAGTCGTCGACCTGCTCGGCGGCGCGGCCGGTGAAGGCTCGGGGGTCGAGCCAGGGCTCGATCTCGGCGCGGGTCAGGCGGAAGTCGGCGTCGGCCGCGATGCGGTCGATCAGGCGGTTCTCCCCGCCCTGCTCGATCTCGCCCTGGGCTTCCAGGCTGTACCGGCGAATCCTCTCGTGCAGCTCCTGGCGATCACCGCCGCGGAGGGCGGCCTCCATCAGGAGCGTCTCCGTCGCCATGAACGGCAGCTCGCGCTGGATGCGCGCGGCGATCGCCGTCTCGCGGACGACCAGGCCGCTCGCGATGTGTCCGGCGAGCCCGATCACGGCGTCGCAGACCAGAAACGCGTCGGGGATCACCAGGCGCCGGTTCGCGGAGTCGTCGAGGCTCCGCTCCAGCCATTGGGTCGCCGTGTTGAGCGGCCCGTTGAGCGCATCCGTGATCAGGCGCCGGGCGAGGCCGCACATCCGCTCCGCGCGCACGGGGTTGCGCTTGTAGGCCATCGCGGACGATCCCACCTGCTCGGCGTCGAAGGGCTCGGAAAGCTCGCCCAGGCCCTGCAACAGGCGCAGGTCCGTGCCCAGCTTGTGGCAGCTTTCCGCGATCCCGGCGAGGGTCGCCAGGACCTGGCTGTCCTGCTTTCGCGTGTAGGTCTGCCCGGTGAGAGCGAAGCTCGCCGCGACCCCCAGGCGCTCGGCGACGAGGCGGTCGAGAGCGCGCACCTTCCCGTGATCGCCCGAGAAGAGGGTCAGGAAGCTCGCTTGCGTGCCGGTCGTCCCCTTGACTCCCCGGCAACGCAGCCGGCCCAAGCGGTGCTCGATCTCGGCAAGGTCCTCGAGCAGGTCCTGGAGCCAGAGGCAGGCGCGTTTCCCCACCGTCGTGAGCTGCGCGGGCTGGAGATGCGTATAGGCGAGCGTCGGAATCGCGCGCGTCCGCCGCGCGAAGGCGGCGAGAGCGCGGGCCGCGCTCCCGAGACGGAGCCGCAGGAGCTCGAGCCCCTCGCGCATCAGGAGGACGTCCGTGTTGTCGGTCAAGAATGCGCTCGTCGCGCCGAGATGGAGGATGCCGCCCGCGCCCGGATGCACGGCATCCGCCTGCTCTGCGAAATGGCGAAGGTGGGCCATGACGTCGTGTCGTGTCCGCCGCTCGATCTCGGCCACGCGCGCCAGATCGAGATTCCCCGCAACCTGCCGGAGCGCCGCGATCTGCGCCTCCGTGATCGGCAGCCCCAGCTCGCTCTGGCCTTCGGCGAGAGCGATCCACAGCCGCCGCCAGGTGCCATAGCGGTTCCGCGCCGAGAAGATCCGCCTCATCTCGCGCGAGGCGTAGCGCTCGTAGAGCGGGTTCTGGGGCGAATCGTCGGGAGCGAGGGTCATGACGGCGGCGGATTGTAGCGAGTTTCGGCGACCCGCGGGGCCGGCATCTGATCCCAGGTTCTGCGATCGAGTGTCCTGCCAGTCCGCTTCTTTCGCACGCCTCCCCATTGCTTGAAAAAGAAGGGGACCCGGCTCTCGATGC
>DATMZM010000055.1:0-4322 GCA_035607445.1 Thermoanaerobaculia bacterium
CGCCCCCTGGGAATTCGACCGCCGCCTGCTCGACCTCTTCGCCGACCCGCGCCTCTGCCGTCATCTCCATCTCTCGCTCCAGAGCGGAGCCGCGGCGACCTTGAAGCGCATGCGCCGGCCCGGCACTCCCGCTCGCTACGCGGCCCTCCTCGCCGAGATCCGCGCCGCGGTGCCAGGAGTCGCGATCACGACGGACGTGATCGCCGGCTTCCCGGGCGAGACCGAGAGTGAGTTTCAAGAGAGTCTCGCATTCGTCGCCGCGATGAGGTTCGCGAAGATTCACGCCTTCCCCTACTCTCCCCGTCCCGGAACCCAAGCCGCCGGAATGCCCGGCCAGGTCCCGGCAAGCGTCCGCAAGGAGCGCATCGCCCGCCTGCTCGACCTCGCGACCCGAAGCGAGCATCGATTCTGGCAAGCGCAAATCGGAAAGCGCGCGACCGTCCTCTGGGAACGCCCCCGCCGCGACGGCTGCGGCCAGGGCCTCACGGGAGACTACGTGAGAGTCCTCTGCCCCGAAGCCGCAGGGCTCGCGAGAACCTTCGCCGACGCGGAGCTGGTGGCGGTCGAGGCGGGCGGGGTGCGGGGGCGGTTGATGATGTAGCCTGGGCTTACTTCACCACCAACAGGGCGCCATACGCCAGAATGAGAGCGGTCAACAACTTCTGAAAAGTTCCCTCTTCCAATCGCCGGTAAAAAGTGTTTCCGACGAGGTAGATGCCGATGGCGACGAGGGGCAAACTAAAACGCCAGAGGTAGAAGCTATGCGGCGCCACGATGTAGAGCGTTGTTAGCTGGGTGATTGCGAACAGTGAGTAACCGACCGCAATGATTCGCCTGGTTTCCTCTTTTTCGTTCGTCAGCGCGCTCGCGAGCACAACCAATAAGCCCCCACCCATGTTGCTCAGTCCATGCAGAAAACCCATTCCGGCCATGTATGCAGTCTGGTATCGCACCACTCGTGATTGGATCCGCCGAACGGCACCGGAAGCACATCGCAGCAGGCCCAGAACCAAAAGCATGGCGCCCACTAACAGCGCCAGCCCCTCCGGGCGCGTACGGGTCAACGCGATGATCAAGCCCAGGCAAACGAGCGGCAAGGTCACGCCGAACAACCTCCGTATGTACGCCCGATTAGCCGGCAACCCGTTTCGTAGTTGGAGAAGGTCGACGGCCAAGGAACAAGGCAATAGCGCTGCGATGGCCTCTGGAAATGGCATGCCCAGCAACAGCAGCGTTGGCGTGCCGAAGAGCAATAACCCAACTCCAAAAATCGATTGGACAACAGAAAACGTCGCCACAACCAAGGGCAGAGCCACATAGAGGTTGATATCGACCATTGCGTTCCCTCGCAAAGTCTTGCATCAACCGATCCTAGCGCAACGCTTTCGATTGGAAGAGGCTCTATCGTGTCCCACTCATCCCACGATTTCGAGGATCCGGTAGAGCCCGAACTTCGGCAGGCGGAGGTAGCCGAACCAGGCTGCGGCGGCGAGGGTTCCCTCGGAGAGCCATTCGCGGAGCCAGAAGGCCGCTTGACCCGGCTCGCGCATCTTCAAGCCCGCGCCGTTTTCGATCGCCCAGCGCCGGTTGTAGCGCTCGTGAACTCCGACGGGTCGCGTCAGGACGAGCGGCAGGCCGAGGGCTCCGAAGAAGACCATCTCGGAGGGCTTGGTCCAGAGGAGGTCGGCGTCCGCCAGAAGGGCGTTGAAGCGATCGAAATAGGCGTCCAGATCGTCTTCGACCAGGATCTCGATTCCGCGGCCGAGGGCGGGCTCGAGCCCCGCGGCGCGGACCCCTTCCGCGAAGCGCGCGGCGACCTGGCGGCGGACTCCGGCGACCAGGGCGAGGCGGAGCCTCCCCTGCTCGAGGAGCGGTCTCAGGACCGGCAGGAGCTGGTGGGCGAGCTCGGCTTGCGCTCCCGCCCCGCCGACCGCGAAGACGGCGAGCGGCGGCTTGCCCTCTTCGCTCGCCGGCAGGTCGCCGAGGAAGTGATGGACCTCGCGCCCGATCTGCTCGCGGAAGACCCCTTTCGGATCGAGCCGCACCAGGCGCGCCGCGAGGTTCCTCTCGAGGACCGGCAGATCCGGCCCGCCGAGCAGCTCGTGCGGCAGCGGAAAGCCGGTCACCTCGATCCGCTCGCGCGGGACGCCGTAGGCGATCAGACGGCGGCGCGCCCTGCCCGTCGGCGCCAGGTAGTTGATGCGGGTGGCCGCCGGATCGGGCGGCGCCCAGCTGCGGTTCAGGTCGACGTCGGTCGCGACGCAATAGATGTTCTCGACCCCGAAACGCTCGGCGGCGAGGGCCGCGGTGAAGAACGTGGTCACGAGCGGCGCGCCCGACTCGAGCAGGCGGAGCGCGAGTCCGCGGCCGAGGCCGCGCCGGATCAGGCGGTCGAGCGAGCGGACCTGGAAGGTCGGCGCCGAGAGGTCGCGGTGCGGATAGAGCGGCGGGATCGCGGTCACCGCTTCGAGGAGCGATCCGAGAAACGGCAGCTGGGAGAACCGCGAGGCGATCTCGTAGAACCGGCGCGAGGCGCGCCAGAGCCGCAGCTCTTCCCGCCCGGCGACCGGCGCGCGATCGATGCGCAGGACCTCCGTGCCGAGCCGGTCCGCGAGCGCCCGCGCCGGGCGCAGGTGGCCGTAGCCCATCTCGACCGCCGCGACGAGGGGTAGGGTCATCCAACGAAGAAGCGTACTGCGAGCCCGACCGCGGTGCCGACGAGCGCTCCGGCGAGCACGTCGAGCGGATAGTGGGCGCCCAGGTAGACGCGCGAGGCCGCGATCCCGGGCGCCAGGCCGAGCATCAGGCCGCCGAGCCCCGGCCCTTCGCCGAGCAGCGCGGCGGCGATCGCGAAGGCGACCGCCGTGTGCCCGGAGGGGAAGGAGAAGGCGTCCGGGCTCTCGATCAGGGCCGAAAACCCGTGGATCTGCGACGCGGCCGGTCGCGGCCGGTGCCAGATTCTCTTGAGCGCCTGGGAGAGGGCGAGCGCGCCGAGCGCCGCCGTGGCCAGGAGCTCGGCCTGGCGCGGCCCGTTGCCCCCCGAGCCGGCGAGCGCCAGGCAGACGACGATCCAGCTCGCCGGATCACCCAGGTGGGTGAGCGCGCGCAGGAGCCGCGTCGCGAGGCGCGATTCGAGCCGGCGCACGCGCAGCAGGAGGCCCTGATCGACTCGTTCCAGCCGTTCGAGCCATGCGAGCCGGCGGCCGAGCGAGGCCCGGGCGCCCGGCTTCGGCAGCGCCTCGGCGAGCGGCCCGCTCATGCGGCAATTCCCCGTTCGGCGGCCGGCGCGAAGTCCGGAGTCCCGGCCGTTTCCGGAGTCGCGACCGGTTCGAGCCGGCTGCCGGGCAGAACCCGGAGCAAATGCCCGCGCCAGCAGACCGTGCCGCGGAAGAATCCCGCGAGCCAGACGGCGAGGACGGCGAAGTCTTTGATCGGGATCGCCGCGAGACCCAGGAGATCGAGCGCGCGACCTCGCAACGCGCGCGCCAATCTGGCATCGAGAGCGATCCGCAGGAGCAGGCCGACCCCCGCCCCGAGTGCGAGGTGCCAGCCGATTAGCGGACCGAGGCTCCCACCGCTCATGCCCGCGAGAGCGAGGCCGACGAGAAACGGCGCGGGCAAGAGGAGCGGCTCGCCGAGGTAGGCGAGCGGCGAGATCTTGCGCCGCATCAGGGCCCAGCGCAGATGGCGTTCGGCCGCGGCGCGCAGGGACCTGCGCTCGTGGCGGACCGGGAGGACGTGAGGCGAGAGGGCGACTCGGAACCCCGCCGCGGCGAATCGCCGGCCGAGCTCGTAATCCTCGGCGAGCAGGTCGCGAACGCAGGCGAAGCCGCCCACCCGGTCGAGATCGCCGCGTCGGAAGAGCATCGACTTGCCGACCACCACCGGCCGCCCCACCCGGTCGGCCGCGCAGACCGCGGAGGCGACGAACGAGGTCCAGTGCAGGTTTTCGAGCCGCGCGCCGAAGCTCCGCTCCCCCACCCCCGCGAGCACCGAGCCGACGAGCCCGACGTGGGGGTCCGCCATCTCCGCAGCGAGCGCGCGCAGGTAGCCTGAGTCCGGACGAACGTTCGAATCCGAGACCAGGAGCAGCTCGTGGCGCGCGAAGCGGGCGAGGGAGGCGAGGTTCGTTACCTTGGGGTTCCAGCCGAGCGGCGGCGCGCCTGCGACGATTCGGATGGGCACGTCGGGAAACGCGCGGCGCAACCGCTCGGCGACTTCGAGCACCGGATCCTCGGGATCCTCCGCGCCGAGGATCAGCTCGAAGTCCGGATAATCCGAGGCGGCGAGCGCGGCGAGGTTCTCGAACAGCCCCTCGTCGA
>DATMZM010000359.1:0-3486 GCA_035607445.1 Thermoanaerobaculia bacterium
TGATGACGCCTTTCTCGACGACTCGGCCCCGCTTGGAGATCAGCGAAACGAGCGGGCCCCGGATGATTTCCTCATCGACGGTGTCGTAGTCCTTGGCTTCGCGCGAGAAAGCCGTCGCCGTGACGCCGGCCTGAGGCAGGCGTCGGTTCGGGTTCTCGCCGAAGAGAAGCAGCCCCGCGACGGACGCGAGCGGCTCCCCCGACGTCTCGACCAGGATGTCGGTATTGAGCAGCAGCCGTCGCCAGCCATCGGTGTCGCCGCGATCCGGAACCGGCCGCTTGAGGATGTCCCGAAAATAGTTGACGAGGAGTCCGAGATCGAGGCTCTCGAATCCCATCTCGGGCACCGGCTTGATGTCGTAGCGGATGAGATGCGCGGCCTGATAAAGCCTGGCCTCTTCTTCACGGCTCGCCGGGCGAGAGGTGCTACCGACTCGAACGAACGAAACCCAGGCCGATCCTTGCTTCGCTTTGTACGGTTTCCCCGGGCTGTCTCGCTGCAGACCGACGACGCCGACGATCTTGCCGTTCTCGAGCGTGATGGTCTGCCAGACCGGAATGACCGGGGGCTGTAGATTCTGCCGGGCGAGGTTCATCACCCATTCCTCGGCCTTCCGCCGGGTCTTGGTGAGGCCGGAGATCTTGCCGTCGTCTTCGACGCCGAGAAGGATAAGACCCCCCTCGAGATTCAGCAGCGCCGACATCTCCTTTGCGAAGGATTCCGCGTGGACGTCGTCCCGCTTGAACTCGACGGTGGAGTTCTCCCCTTCTCGGAGCAACGCATCGAGCTCGGATCGATTCATCGCGGCTTCATTCTACGTGCGGTTGCGGCGCCGGGCGCCCGGCCCTCCCCTTACGGCCGCAGCGCCCAGAGCTCCGTGCCGGTCGCCGCGTCGTACCAGGGGAAGAAGACCCGGGTGCCGGTGCCGGCGAAATCCTGGAGCGTCGACGACGTGTAGGGCGCGAGGCGGCGCACGGTGCCGGCCGCCGTGCCGTCCGTGTCCCAAACGCCCCGGTAGGACGAGAAGGCCAGGCGCCCGCCGAGGACGGCCAGGCGGGCGAAGCCGATCGTGCCGCCGTCCGGATAGGTGATCCGGACCGTGCCCACCGCGGTGCCGTCCGTGGCGTAGAGATCGCCCGAGTCGTTCGAGTAGGCGAGCCGGCCGCCCCAGGAAAGGGGCACCGCGCCGAAGCCGAGCCCCGGCCCGCCTCCCGGGCTCAACGCGACGCCGTCGCTCGACTGGAATCCGGTTTCGAGGTTCGATCGGTAGAACACGACGAGCCGCCCGGATGCGACGGCGAGGGCGGTCGAGACGGCCGGATTGCCCTCGCTGTCGACCAGCGGCCCGAGGTTCTTGGTCCCCGCCGCGGTCAGGTCGGAGACCCAGAGCGATGTGGCCCCCAGGTCCGAGGAGGTGAAGAAGATCTTCCCTCCGCTCGGCACGACGTCGCTCGACAGGGTGAAGAACGGGGCCACGAGCGCCGGATAGACGTCGGCGAGGTGGCGCGTGCCGCCGATCGTGCCGTCCGAGAACCAGGGCTCGAAACGTCCGAAGACGTCGGCCGCGAGGAATGCGACGCCGCCGGCGACCTCGACCATCCCCGTCCGGACAAAGCCGTCGTCCGGGAACGGTTCGGAGTTGGGGAAATCCGAGAGGCGGACCGCCCCGTTCGGACCGCCGTCGGAAGCCCACAGCTCGGTGCCGTGGTCCGGGTCGGTGGCCTCGAAGAAGAGCCGATCCCCGACGACGCGCATCTGCCCGTTCGCTCGCACGTCGCTCGCATGGAGCAGGGACGTCCCCTGCTGGGTGCCGTCGCTGACCCAGATCTCGCCCGAGTCGAAACCCTGCGCGCGGAACAGGGCGAGCCGGCCGCCCCAGTCGACGCTTCCGAAGTCGTTGCGGAACGGAAAGAAGTTCGACTCGAATCGGTAGGCCACGGCGGTCCCGGCCGCGGTGCCGTCCGAAACCCAGAGCTCGTCGGTTTCGTCGTTGTCGGGCGAAGTGAAGAAGAAGCAGCGGCCGCCCGCCGCCATCAGGATCTGGGGAAACGAGCCGCCCTCTTGAGCGGGCGCCAAGTCGACGATCAATTTCGTCCCCGCGACGGTGCCGTCCGAGACCCAGGGCTCGAGCCCGTGGTTCAAGTCGGACAGGCGGAAGAACGCGCGGCCTGAGGCGATCGCGCCGAACTGCAAGTTGAAGGGGTGGTCGGAATCCTGCTGCCGCGCGAGCCGCACGGTGCCGGCGGCCGTCGCGTCGCTCACCCACAGCTCCGCGTTCTCGAAGTTGTCGCCCGCGGCGAAGTAGACGCGGCCGCCGCCGGCGAAGAAGTCGTGCGGGCGCGAAGACCGGAATCCCGGGAAGAGGTCCTTGACCCGGCGGGTGCCGGCCGGCGTCAGGTCGCTGGTCCACAGCTCTTCGCCCTGGTTCGGTGTCTCGCCGGCGAACCAGATGCGGCCGCCGTCCACGGCCGCCGGCCCTTCCAGGTCGTCGACGCCCGAGCAGCCGCCGGGGCAGACGTCGATGCCGCGCGTTCCCCCCGGGCGGCCGTCGCTGACCCACAGCTCGCTGCCATGCGCGTCGTCACGCGCGACGAACGCCACGCGCGAGCCGACGGCGACGAGCGGGCCGACGTCGAAGAAGCCGAAGGTCGCGAGCTTCCGCGTATGGGCCGCCGTGCCGTCCGTCGCCCAGAGCTCGCTGACGAAATCGGGATCGTTCCTGGCCAGCCAGAAGTAGGCGCTGCCGCCGGCGTTGACGATCCCCGGCAGGTTCGAGTTCGGCGAGGTCACGGCGCCGAGGACCTTCGTGCCCGCGGCCGTGCCGTCGCTCGACCAGAAGCGGGCATCGGAGCTGCCGCTCGCCGTCGCGAAAAAGACCAGCCGCGTGCCGGCGGTGCCGACCTGGTTGGCGAATCCGACCGTCGCGACCTGGCGCGTGCCGGCCGCCGTGCCGTTGCTCGTCCAGAGCGCATCGCCGGTGAAAAACCAGAGGCGGTCGCGGAACCAGACGAAGAGCCGGGGCGGCCCGGAGCTCGCGAGATCGAAGCGCTTGACCAGGCGGGTGCCGCCCTGCGTGCCGTCGCTGGTCCACAGGCCGGGGCTCGTCGGGCCCGCCCCGACGAAGAAGATCCGTCGGGGCCCGGCGGCGGCCACGCTCGCTCCGGGGTACGGGGACCCGGGCAGGGCGCGGGTTCCCGGGACGGTCCCGTCGGTGACCTGAAACCGGCACTGCCCCTGCGGGTTGCAGGCGCGAAAGAAGAGCACTTCGCCGGTCGCGACGACGGTTTCGACCGAGGCCGGGTTCGCGGTGAGACGAACGGTGCCGGCCGCCGTGCCGTCGCTGCTCCAGAGGCCGGGGATCGGCGCCGATGCCGTGAACACCCCTCGCGCGCCCACCCGCACGAACTTGTCGGGAGCCGAGCCGACGCTATGGAAGGTCGGATCGATGTCCGCGACGCGATACGGCGTGAGCGCGCGGGCCGCCGG
>DATMZM010000403.1:0-2021 GCA_035607445.1 Thermoanaerobaculia bacterium
CCGCGGAGAAATCGGCGCGCGCCGAGTCTCTAAGCGTCGTCGGCTATTTCCATTCCCATCCCGACCATCCGGCGCGGCCGAGCGATTTCGATCGCGAGCACGCCTGGCCGGGGCTCTCGTACCTGATCGTGTCGGTGCGCGCAGGCAAGGCCGTCGAGGCGCGCAGCTGGCGCTTGTCCGACGATCGCGAGCGCTTCGACGAAGAATCCATCGAACCGGCCGCCGCGGGCGCGGCAGGCACTTGAGGAGGCACGCCGTGTCCGTGACCCTTCACATTCCGACACCCCTGCGCCGTTTCACGGGAGAGCAGGGCGAGATCCAGATCGCGGGGGCGACGGTCGCGGAAGCGCTCCGCGACCTCGTGCGCCAGCACCCCGCCCTCGAGCGCCACCTGTTCACGCCCGAGGGGACCCTGCGCAGCTTCGTCAACGTGTTCAAGAACGAGGAGGACGTGCGGTTCCTCGACAAGGGCGAAACGCCGATCGCGGACGGCGACGTGCTCTCGATCATCCCCTCGATCGCGGGAGGCTTCCGATGAGCTTCGAGAGTCTCGTCGAAGGGCGCGCGCTTCCCGGGCTCGACGCGGACGAGCTGCGCCGCTACAGCCGCCATCTCATCCTGCCCGAGGTCGGCACCGCGGGCCAGAGGAAGCTCAAGGCGGCGCGCGTGCTGCTGATCGGGAGCGGCGGCCTGGGCTCGCCGCTCGGGCTCTATCTCGCGGCGGCGGGAGTCGGCCGGCTCGGGCTCGTCGATTTCGACCGCGTGGACGAGTCGAACCTCCAGCGCCAGGTCCTGTTCGGCCAAGGAGACGTCGGCCGGCCGAAGACCGAGGCCGCTGCGGACCGCCTGCGCGGCGTCAACCGCCACATCGAGATCGTCCCCTACGACCTGCGGCTCGATGCGAGCAATGCGCTCGACCTCTTCCGCGATTACGACCTGGTGGTCGACGGCACGGACAACTTCCCCACCCGCTATTTGGTCAACGACGCCTGCGTCTTGCTCGGCAAGCCGAACGTCTACGGCTCGATCTTCCGCTTCGAAGGCCAGGTCTCGGTTTTCTGGGGCGCGCGCGGACCCTGCTACCGCTGCCTCTTCCCCGAGCCTCCTCCCCCCGGCCTCGTCCCCTCGTGCGCGGAGGGCGGTGTGCTCGGCGTGCTGCCCGGAATCATCGGCGCGCTCCAGGCGAACGAGGTGATCAAGCTGATCGTGGGCGTCGGCGAGCCGCTGATCGGCCGTCTGGTGCTGTTCGACGCGCTCCGGCTGCGCTTCCGCGAGCTCAAGCTCAAGAAGGACCCCGGCTGCCCGATCTGCTCGGAGTACCCCACGCAAACGGGGTTGATCGACTACGAGCAGTTCTGCGGCATCGAGCCCGAAACCGCGCCGGACGAGGGCTTCGAGATCGACGTCTTGGAGCTCGACCGCTGGCGGAAGGCCAATCCCGACCTCGTCCTCCTGGACGTCCGCACGCCGCTCGAGTACGACATCGCGCGCATCGACGGCGCGGTCCTGATCCCCCTCCAGGAGCTGCCCGATCGCCTCGGAGAGCTCGATCCCGCGGCCACCATCGTGGCCCACTGCCACGGAGGGGTCCGCTCCGCCCAGGCCGTCCACTTCCTGCGCCAGCACGGCTTCGCGCGGACCAAGAACCTGGCCGGAGGCATCGACGCCTGGAGCCTGGAGGTCGATCCGGCGGTGCCGCGGTATTAGGCGAGTCCCAGCTCCTCGATCGCCTGGACTTCGAAGATCCGGTCGGCGATCGCCCCCAGCTCGTCGAGCGAACGGATCGCTTCCACCCGCCGGCGCAGCGCCGGAGTCACATGTCCGAATCGCTGATCCAACAGCCTGAGTACCGTCTGCCGGAGGCGGTCGGTGCCCTTTTCAACGCCCTTCGCGAGGCCTTTCTCGATCCCTTTGGCTTCGATCTGATCGGCCCAAGTGAGTTCCATGGTTTCGACCTCCGGAGAGTCGTGAGTGCGCAGGGTATCGAACTCCGCGGCCTCGCGACCCGTCAATTGTAGATA
>DATMZM010000517.1:0-10214 GCA_035607445.1 Thermoanaerobaculia bacterium
GAGGAACTCGACGACCGCCTCGGGAGCGAGCCGCGAGGCGAGATTCGCGTCGATCAGGAGGAGCAGCTCCCGGAAGAAGGCTTGGAACAGGGATTTGAACAGGCGGTCGTGGCTGGTCACGGTAGAGATCTCCCCCTCTACCGTATAAAGACGGAAAAGACCCCCCTCAATCTAGACAATCCAGAGAAGATGGCTAGAAAAACCTTGCAGGACCCTACCCGGAGAGGAGGCAAGCTCCACGAGTGACGGCGTGGGTCCAGCTAAGGAGGCGCCGCCTACGACCAGCGCTTCGGGATCGCCGGGCGGCTCCGGCCTCCCCGGCGGGCGCCGCGCTCGGCGGCTTGCGCCGCGGCGTTGTTGCAGCCGTTCTCGCTGCCGAGGTCACAGGCGCGCCGGTAGAGGTCGGCGGCGCGAGCGACGTCCGGCGCGGTGCCCTGGCCGGTCTCGACCAGGATGCCGAGGTTGTTGCAGCCGGCGGCGACGCTGGCCGCACAGGCGCGCTCGAAGAGCTTCGCGGCCCTCGCTTCGTCCTTCGGCAGACCGCGGCCTTCGCGCGCGAAGACACCCAGGTTCAGGCAGCCGAGGGGGTCGCCCGCGGCGCACGACCGGCCGTCGCAGGCGCGCTCGTAGAGCTTGGCCGCGCGTTCTTCGTTTGTGACCACTCCGATGCCGCGGTCGTAGAGGAAGCCGAGGTTGGTGCAGGCCTGGGGGTAGCCGCCCTCGCAGCCCGCGACGTAGCCGAGGAGAGAGCGGGCGTCGTTGCGCGTCACGCCTCGCTGCTTTTCGTACATCAGGCCGACGTTGTAGCAGCCGGGGGCGTCGCCGCCTTGGCAGCCCTGCTCGTAGAGGCCGGTCGCGCGCGTGTCGTCGCCCGGAACGCCGCGCGCGGTGGCGTAGAGGAAGGCGAGGTGCGAGCAGGCCGGGGCGACGCCCGCGTCGCAGGCCTTCTTGGCCAGCTCGGCGCCGCGGGCGAGGGCGGGGGGATTCGGGTCGTTGACCAGCCGCCCTGCGAGGTCCGAGCAGGCGAAGCGCTCGCCGCCCGCGCAGGCGCGCTCGAGGTTGTGCTCCGCCGCGACGCGGTCCGCGGCCAGGCCGAGGCCGCGGATCTGGTGGTGGGCGAGGGCGGTACAGGCGTCGAGCTGGCCCTCGCCGCAGAGCTTGCCGTAAAGCACCGGACCGTCGGCGAGCTCGATCGTCAGCGTCTCGGGCGCTTGCGCCCCGCGCCGCCGGACCTCGACCTTCACCCTGCGGCCGGGCTCGCGCGCTTCGATCAGCGCGTCGAGCGCGCAGTCGTCGGGCGTCGGTTCGCCGTCGAAGCTCGCGATGCGATCGCCCGGCGCGAGGCCGGCGAGGTAAGCCGGACCGCCGGAGACGGTGCTCGCGATCTCGGCGCCCGGCGCTTCTTCCGGCCACGACAGCTCGCGCCGATGCTCGACGATCGCGGTGTTGAACGTGGCACCCAGGCTCGCCGCGCCCGGCTCCGTGCTCTGGGGCGGCAAGGCGGGGCACCAGATCAGCCGGAGCGCGTAGGCGGCGAGCCCGACGAGCCCGATCGAGAGCGCGATGCGCGCCGGCTTGCCGAACCGGCCGAGCGGGGGGAGACCGCCCGGCGCATCCCTCGCGGCGGCAGGGCTCACGACGATCTCACGGCGCGGCTCCTAGACCCGCGGGCGCCGCAGGCGCCGGACCGCCCCGCGCAGCAGGCGCCAGACGAGCCAGAGGAGAGCGCCCACCGGCAGCAGCACCATCGCGGCGTAGATCGCGAAGTCGCCGAGAGCGCGGAGGATCTGGAGCAGCGTCCTGGCCGCCGTGCGGGCCGTGTCGCCCGGCTGCCAGCCCTCGCCCGCGACCGGCCGGGCGGAGGCGACCGGCCAGAGCTCGACGTGGAGCTTCGAATAGGCGACCTGTCGATCGAGCCCCGCGACCTGCGCTCCGATCTGCTCGATCTGCGTGCGGATCTCGGTCAGCTGCTGGTAGACCGCCATGATCTCGTCGACCTTGCGCGCCTTGGCGCGCGATTCGGCGAGGAGCGCGCGCAGCTCCCCCTCGGTCGCCTGGAGCGTCTTCAATCGGGCGCCCAGGTCGACCAGCTGGTCGGTGACGTCCTCCGTCTGGAGCTGCTCGCGGACGACGCGGACGGCGAGCTTCTTCGCTTCCGTGCGCGCCGCGTCGAGCCGCTCGGCGGGGATGCGCAGGGTCAGCTCGACCCGCATCGTGCCGTCGTCCATCCGCTGCGCGGAGAGGCCGTCGACGTAGCCGCCGAGCCGCTCCGCGAGCTTCTGGAGCGCCGCCGAGGCCTCCTCCGGTCGCCGCACCTCGAGCGAGAGGTCGTACGACCGGATCAGCTTGCGCGCGGGACGCGGAACCGGGGAGGCCTGCGCGCCGCGGGCGGCCGGCGCCGCACCAGCGACTCCCGCGACCGCGGGCGCGGCTCGGGACTCCTCGGCGGCGATCGCCGACTCGGCGGCGGGCGGCGCCTCCCGCTTGGCGCAAGCGAGAGGGAGAGCGAGGGCCAGGAGGAGGGCCGAGGCGAACGGCAGGCGAGCTTTCATGGCAGAATGAGCGTAACGCAGGCCGCGCTTTTCGGCACGGCGGTTTTCCGCCGCGGCGGGTGAACAGAAGACGCGCGAGAGCGGTTCTCGGGCGCATGGCCGAGCCGTGCGCTCCGGGCGGTTCGCCGTCCCCCTTTCCGCCGTTTTCGGCACTACCTCTCAGGTGGATGATCGCGCTGTACGGAGGGGACCGCCGGGGGTAGGTCGGCTTCCTTCGCACCCCAGCCCAGACAACGAGGCGTAGCGAACGGTTCCGGCAGCGGTTCCGTGTCCACCCCTGGCGGCACCGCCCGAGCGGCGCCGTGGTTTTCGACGTGTGCCGCGCGGGGATCGCGGGGGAGTTCAAGGGATTGAGCATCGAGGAGCTGTCGGAAGCGGCGGGGCTCACGGGCGCGGACCGGGATCTCCTCGCCCTCCTGCTCGCCGAGGAGGGGGTCGAGCTCGGCGCGAGCACGGCGATTCCGCGGCGCGATGCGACCGAGGCGCCGCTCTCCTGGTCGCAGGAGCGCCTCTGGGTGCTCGACCGGATGACGCCGGGCACCTCGAGCCTGGACATGCCGGTGTCGGTGCGCCTGCGTGGGGCGCTCGACCGCGGAGTGCTCGCCCGGAGCTTCGGCGAGATCGTCCGCCGGCACGAGTCGTTGCGCACCCGCTTCGAGCTCCGGGGCGGCGCGCCGGTCCAGGTGATCGACCCGCCGCCGGTCCGGCCCTGGCCGCTGCCGCTCGCGGACCTGGGCGCCCTCGCCGCGGAGCCGCGAAGCCGCGAGGAGGCGCGCCTGGCCGCCGCCGAGACCCACCGCTCGTTCGACCTCGCGCGCGGTCCTCTGCTCTCGACGGTGCTCCTCCGCTCGGGCGAGGGCGAGCACGCGCTGCTGCTCAACGTGCACCACATCGTCTCGGACGGCTGGTCGCTGGGCGTCCTGATCCGCGAGATGAGCGCCCTCTACGCGGCGCTCGCTACCGGGCGGGAACCGGCCGCGGCGGGCCTCGCCGAGCCGGCGATCCAGTACGCCGACTTCGCGGCCTGGCAGCGCGAGCGGCAGGAGGGCGAGGAGCTCGCGGAGCAGCTCGCCTATTGGCGCGGCCAGCTCTCCGGCGTGCCGCCGCTCGAGCTGCCCGTGGACAGGCCCCGGCCAGCCCTCCAGACCTTCCGCGGCGCGAGCGAGATCGCGGTGCTGCCCCCCGCTCTCGCCCAGGCGATCCGCGAGCTCGCGCGCGCCGAAGCCGCGTCGCCGTTCATGGTCCTCCTCGCCGCCTTCTCCCTCGTGCTCGGCCGGCTCGCGGGCTCGGAGGACTTCGCGGTCGGCTCGCCGATCGCTGGCCGCTCGCGCCCCGAGCTCGAAGGGCTGATCGGGTTCTTCCTCAACTCGCTCGCGCTGCGCGCCGATCTCTCCGGAGACCCGAGCTTCCGCGCCCTCGCCGGCCGCGCGCGGGAGGCCGCGCTCGGCGCCTACGCGCACCAGGAGGTGCCGTTCGAGAAGCTGCTGGCCGAGCTCGACGTCGAGCGCGACCTGTCGCGGACGCCGATCTTCCAGGTCTTTTTGAACATGCTCAACCTGCCGCGCGCTGAGGCGCGGTTCGTCGGCCTGACGCTCGAGGTGATCTCGGTGCCGGAGGTCGAGTCGAAGTTCGACCTGACGGTCTACGCCGCCGAGGTGCCGGAAGGGCTGTCGCTCAACCTGGTCTACAACGCCGATCTCTACTCGGCCGGGCGCATGCGCGAGCTGCTCGCCCAGCTCGAAGGCGCCCTGACGCAGGGTCTCGCGGCGCCCGACCGGCCGATCTCGCAGATCTCGCTCGCGACGGCCCGCTCGGCGGCCCTCCTGCCCGATCCGGCAGCGCCGCTCGACGACGCCTTCGCGGGCTCGATCGTCGAGCGCTTCCGCGTCCAGGCGGCGCGCCGCCCGGAGCACCCTGCGGTGATCGACCGGCGAGGAACCTGGACTTACGCCGACCTCGCCGCGGCGGCCGACCGGATTGCCGCCCGGCTCGCCGCGGCGGGAATCGAGCGCGGCGACCGGGTCGCCGTCTGGGCGCACCGGAGCGCGCCGATCGTGCCCGCCGTCCTCGGCAGCCTGGCGGCGGGGGGAGCCTTCGCGATGCTCGATCCGGCCTATCCGGGCGAACGGATCGTCGCCATGCTCGACCTCGCGGAGCCGCGGGGGTTCGTCCGGCTCGAAGCGGCAGGCACCCTGCCGGCGGAGGTCGAGGCCTGGCTCGCGCGGTTGCCCGCGGGAGCGCGGATCGACCTGCCGGCGGGCGGAGCGGCGGAGGTGCTCGGCGCGCTCGCCGCGAGCCCCGAGGATCCGCCGAGTCCACCGGAGATCGAGATCGGCCCGGACGATCTCGCGCTCGTCGCCTTCACCTCGGGCTCGACCGGCGCGCCGAAGGGGATCGCCGGCCGCCACGGCCCGCTGACCCATTTCCTGCCCTGGCAGTGTGCGGAGCTCGGCTTTTCCGAGGACGACGTCTTCACCTTGCTCTCCGGGCTCGCCCACGATCCGCTGCAGCGCGACCTGTTCACGCCGCTCTGGCTCGGCGCCACGATCGCCGTGCCCGACTTCGAAGACGTCGCGACCCCCGGGCGGCTCGCCGCCTGGATGGCCGAGAGCGGCGCCACCGTCGCCCATCTGACGCCGGCGATGGGACAGCTGATCGCCGAATCGGCGGAGATCGCGGCGGCGGCCGGCCGGGCGGTCGAGGTGCCGGCGCTCCGCCGCGCGCTTCTCGTCGGCGACGCGCTCACCCGGCTCGACGTCGCGCGCCTCGCGCGCCTCGCGCCGAACCTCCTGTGCGTCAACCTCTACGGCTCGACCGAGACCCAGCGCGCGGTCGGCTACCACCTCGTGACCGAGGCCGCTGGCGCGCTCGACGGGGGGGCTCTCGCGGGCTCGGCAGCGCGCGAAGTCCTGCCGCTCGGCCGCGGCATGCGGGACGTGCAGCTCCTGGTCCTCGACCGCGCCGGCCGGGTCGCGGGCCTCGGCGAAGTGGGCGAGCTCGCGGTGCGCAGCCCGCACCTCGCGGCCGGCTACCTGGGCGATCCCGAGCTGACCCGCGCGCGCTTCGTGCCGGCGCCCGGGGCGGTCGCGCCCGGCGACCGGATGTACCTGACCGGCGACCTCGGCCGCTACCTTCTCGACGGCGAGGTCGAGTTCGTCGCCCGCGCCGACGCCCAGGTCAAGATCCGCGGCTTCCGCATCGAGCCGGGGGAGATCGAGGCCGGTCTCGCGCGCCATCCGGGCGTGCGCGAGGCGGTGGTCGTCGCGCGCAGCGATTCGACCGGCGTCACCGGCGCGGCCGGAGAGAAGCGCCTCGTCGCCTACTACGTGCCGGCGCCGGGCGCCGAGGTGCCGGCGGCCGAGGAGCTGTCGGAGTTCCTGCGCGTGCGCCTGCCCGAGTACATGGTGCCCGCGCTCTGGGTCGCGCTCGAGCGCCTGCCGGTGACGCCGAACGGCAAGGTCGACAGGAAGGCGCTGCCCGCGCCGCGTGCATCCGCCGCGGCGTCCGCCGCGTACGTTCCACCGCAGGGCGAGAGCGAGCGGGCGATCGCCGAGATCTGGCGCGAGGCGCTCGGGCTCGAACGCGTCGGCCGGCACGACAAGTTCTTCCAGCTCGGCGGCCATTCGCTGCTCTTGGTGCGGATGCACGCGCGGCTCGCCGAGCGGTTCGGCGGCGACCTGGCCGTGATCGATCTGTTCCGCCATCCGGACGTCGCTTCCCTCGCCCGCTTCCTGGACGGCCGCGGCGCAGCGCTCGGATCGGGCGTCTCGGTCGAGACGCTCGAGGTCGAGGCCCGCGCCGGGCGGATCGAAGCGGGCAAGGACCGCCGCAAGCTCCGACTCGAGCGGCTCCAGGGCGCCGGCGGACGCGGTGAAGGGGAGGCGCGATGAGCGATCCGGAAGACCGCACGGGCCTCGAGGTGGCCGTGGTCGGGCTCGCGGGGCGCTTCCCGGGAGCCCGCGACGTCGCCGAGCTGTGGCGCAACCTGCTCGCGGGGGTCGACTTGGTCGCCGAGCTGACGGTCGACGAGGTCGTGGCCCGCGGCGTCGATCCGGCGCTCGCCCGAGAAGAGCGCTACGTCAAGGCCGCCGCCGAGATCGCGGGCGCCGATCTGTTCGACGCCGATTTTTTCGAGATTCCGCCGCGCGAGGCGGAGCTGATCGATCCGCAGCACCGGGTGTACCTCGAGTGCTGCGCCGAAGCGCTCGAAGACGCGGGGATCGATCCGAGCCGCGACCGCCGGCCGGTGGGGGTCTTCGGCGGCTCTTCGGTGCCGACCTACGTCCTGCGCAACGTCCTCGCGAGCCGCGCCGACCTCTCGGCGATGAGCGGGCTGCTCGGCTCGGACAAGGATCACCTGACGACTCTCGTCTCCTGGAAGCTCGATCTTTCCGGCCCGAGCTTCGCGGTCCAGGCCGCCTGCTCGACCTCGCTGGTCGCAATCCACCTGGCGGCGCAGAGCCTGCTCAACGGCGAGTGCGACGCCGCGCTCGCGGGCGGCGTCTCGATCCTGTTTCCGCAGGGGGCCGGGTACCTCTGGACCGAGGGGGGGATCTTCTCGCCCGACGGCCGCTGCCGCTCCTTCGAGGCCCGCGGCGCGGGCACGATCTTCGGCAGCGGCGCGGGCGTCGTCGTGTTGAAGCGTCTCGACGACGCGATCGCCGACGGCGACCGGATCCGCGCCGTGATCAAGGGCTCGGCGGTCAGCAACGACGGCGCCTCGCGCTCGGGCTATACGGTGCCGAGCGCCGCCGGCCAGGCGCGGGCGATCCGGGCGGCGCAGCTGGTGGCGGAGGTTCCGCCCGGAACGATCGGCTTCGTCGAGGCGCACGGCACCGGTACCCAGATCGGCGACCCGATCGAGTTCGCGGCGCTCGCGGAGACGTTCGCCGGCGTGCCGGCGGGGCAGGTCGCGCTCGGCGCGGTCAAGTCGAACGTCGGTCATCTCAACTCCGCCTCCGGCGTCGCGAGCTTCATCAAGGCGGTGCTCGCTGTCGAGAGCGGCGAGATCCCCGGCACCCTCCACTTCGAGCGGCCGAACCCGCAGATCCCGCTCGCCGGAAGCCCGTTCTTCGTCAACTCCGGGACGGTCCCGTTCCCGGCCGCCGCGGGACCGCGCCGCGCCGCCGTCTCCGCCTACGGCATGGGCGGCACGAACGCGCACGCGATCCTCGAAGAGGCGCCGGCCGCGCCGGCCTCCGGCCCGTCGCGCGCGCGCCAGGTGCTCACCCTCTCGGCCAAGACGGCGACCGCGGCGGCGGCGCTCGCCGGCGACCTCGCGCGCCACCTCGAAGCCCATCCCGAGCTGCCGCTCGCCGACGTCGCCTACACCGCGGCGCTCGGCCGGCGCGCCCACTTCCACCGCCGGGCGGTAGTCGCCGGCTCGTGCGGGGAGGCCGCCGCGGCGCTCGCGGCCGGCGCCGGCGAAGGCGTCTTCGCGGCCGCCGCCGCGGGCGGGCCGGTGCACTTCCTCTTCCCCGGGCAGGGGTCGCAGCACGTCGGGATGGCGGCGGGGCTCTACGCGGCCGAGCCGATCTTTCGCGCCGAGATCGACAGTTCCGCCGAGATCCTGCGCGAGGAGCTGCCGCGCGACCTGCGCGAGGTCCTGTTCGCGCCGCCGGCCGAGCGCGCGGAGGCCGAAGCCCTTCTCGAGCGGACCGAGTGGGCGCAGCCGGCTCTCTTCGCCGTCGAGCACGCGCTCGCGAAGCTCTGGGCGGCGTGGGGGATCGAGCCCCAGGGAATGCTCGGCCACGGCCTCGGCGAATACGTCGCGGCCTGCCTGGCGGGCGTCTTCGCGCCCGCGGACGCCCTCCGGCTGGTCGCGCTGCGCGGCCGGCTGATGGCCTCGCTGCCGCCGGGCGCGATGCTCGAGCCGTTCGAGCGCGCGGTCGCGGCGGTCGAGCGCAAGCCGCCGGCTCTGCCGTTCGTCTCGGGGCTCACCGGCAGGCCGATCACCGCCGAGGAAGCGACCGATCCGGCCTACTGGGCGCGCCATCTGCGCGGCACGGTCCGCTTCGCCGACGGCTTGGCGGCGCTCGCCGCGGACGGCCCGGCGATCTATCTCGAAGTCGGACCGGGCAACGCGCTCGGCACCCTGGCGCGCCGGCATCCCGCGCTCGCCGCCGCGCCGATCCTCGCGACGCTGCGCTACCCGAAGGACGACGTCCTCGACGGCGAGCGGCTGGCGCGCACCCTCGCCGAGCTCTGGGTGCGCGGCGCCGAGGTCGACTGGCGGGCCTATTTCGCGGGCGAGAGACGACGGAAGGTCGCCCTGCCGAGCTATCCGTTCGAGCGGCGGCGGTATTTCATCGATCCGCCCCGCCAGGGCGCTTCGGCCATCCCTGCAGCGCCCTCCGTCGCCGCCGACTTCGCCGCGCCGGCGCCGGGCGCCTCGCTCGGCGCTCCCGCCGCCTATCCGCGACCGTCGCTCGCGACCCCGTACGCGCCGCCCGCGACCGCGCTCGAAGCGGGCATCGCCCGGATCTGGGCGGAGCTGTTCGGCTTCGAGGCGGTGGGCGCGCACGACAGCTTCTTCGAGCTGGGCGGGCATTCGCTGCTCGCGACCCGCGTGCTGACCCGCGCGCGCGCGGCGTTCGGCGTCGACCTGCCTCTCGACGCGATCTTCGAGCACCCCACGGTCGCCGGCATGGCGCGCGCGATCGAGGCTCTCGGCGGGGTCGCCCCGGCGGCCGTCGAGAGCGCGCCGAGCGCCCCCGAAGGCGCGGCGAGA
Source organism: Thermoanaerobaculia bacterium (assembly GCA_035607445.1). Classification (GTDB taxonomy): domain Bacteria; phylum Acidobacteriota; class Thermoanaerobaculia; order Multivoradales; family UBA5704; genus DASYKS01. The sequence goes on from DATMZM010000517.1 coordinate 9,283, forward strand.
GCGCCGGCCGCCGCCGAGCCCGGAGCGGGCGAGCCGCCGCTCGTGCCCCTGCCGCGCGACCGGCCGCTGCCGTTGTCGTTCGCGCAGGCGCGGCTCTGGCTGCTCGACCGCCTCTCGCCCGGCAACCCGGTTTACAACCTCGGCGGCGCCTTGAAGCTCGCCGGTCCGCTCGATCCGGGTCACCTCGCGGCGGCGATCGCTTCGGTCGTCGCCCGCCACGAGACGCTGCGCACCGGTTTCGGCGAGGCCGGCGGCGTGCCGGCGCAAACGATTCGCCAGAGCCTGGCGTTCCGAACCGAGAGGATCGACCTGCTCGGCCTTCCCGCCGCGCGCCGCGAGGGCGAGGTGCGGCGTCTGACCGGCGCGCAGCTCGGCCTGCCGTTCGATCTCGCGCGCGCTCCGCTCCTGCGCGCCTGGCTGGTCCGGCTCGGCGCGGGCGAGCACGCTCTCGTCTACTCGATCCATCACATCGTCTCCGACGGCTGGTCGGCCAACGTGCTGGTCGGGGAGATCGCCGCGTATTACGCGGCGTTCGAAGCCGGCGCGGCCGTCGGGGCGCGAGTGCTGCCGCCTCTGCCGATCCAGTACGCCGATTTCGCCGCCTGGCAGCGCGCCTGGTTCGCGGGCGGCGAGCTCGACCGGCAGCTCGGCTACTGGCGCGAACGCCTGGCCGGCGCGCCGATCACGGAGCTGCCCGGCGACCATCCGCGCCCGCCGGCCGCGAGCTTCCGAGGCCGCAAGGTGCGGACGGCGCTCGCTCCGGAGCTCTCCGGACGGCTCGCGGCGTTCGGCCGCGAGCGCCGCGCCTCGACCTTCATGGTCCTGCTCGCCGGTTTCGAGGCCCTGGTCTCCCGCCTGACCGGCCAGGACGACCTGGTGCTCGGCATGCCGATCGCGAACCGGCGGCGGCGCGAGGTCGAAGGGCTGATCGG
>DATMZM010000522.1:0-10766 GCA_035607445.1 Thermoanaerobaculia bacterium
TGGTCGGCGTAGGCTTCGGCGCGGAGGGCAGCGGGCACGAACAGATGGCGCGGCACCTCGGCCATCGCGGCGAGGACGCGTTCGTCGCGGACGCCGCGGGCGGAGATCTGGCGCTCGACCATGAGGGCGCGATCGGAGGTGTAGGAGTCGGCGTTGCCCGCCATCGCGATCAGGCTACCGCCGAGGAGGGCGGAACGAAAGATCCGCCGTGCTCTAACGCCGGCGCTGGCCATTGCGCACCTTGCCGGTCATCGGCGACAGGCGCACGGGGCTCACGATCCGCTTCTCGATGCTGCCGTCCGCCCTTTTGGTGATGACCTGGAGGTCCTGGAAGAAGTCGCCGACGGGAGCCACCATCCGCCCGCCCTTCTTGAGCTGATCGAGGAGCGGCTTCGGGATCTCCGGCGGCGCCGCGGAGAGGAGGATGGCGTCGAACGGCGCCTCGTCCGGCCACCCCTGGTAGCCGTCGCCGACCCGCACGATGACGTTGCCGAAGCCGAGCAGGGCGAGCCGTCGCTCCGCCTGGCCCGCGACCGCGGGGGAGATCTCGATCGAGTAGACCGCGCGCGCGATGTGCGACAGGACCGCGGCGTGATAGCCCGAGCCGGTGCCGATCTCGAGCACCTTGTCGTTCGGCGTCAGCTCGAGGAGCGAGGTCATCAAAGCGACGACGTAGGGCTGATAGATCGTTCCCCATTTCCCCTTCGGCCCGAACGGCAGAGGCCGATCGGCGTAGGCCGCCTGCGGCTCGGCGCCCGGAACGAACAGATGGCGCGGCACGCGCTCCATGGATTCGAGCACGCGCGCATCGGTGACCCCGCGCTGGCGGATCTGCTCCTCGACCATCCGGCGGCGCATGCCGGAGACGTCGTCGAGAGCGTTCGCGGCAGGCGCGAGCGAGAGCGCCGCGGCGAGCGCGAGGCCGAGAGAGAGGGCGAGCCGCCCCGGGACGCGTCCGTTCATCGGGCTCCGTCCCGTTCGAAGACGAGGGCGCCGTCGAGGAAGGTCATGTCGACCGGGGCGTTCGGGATCTCGGCTTCCGGCACCCGCATCGGATCCCGCCCCCAGACCACGAGGTCGGCGCGCTTGCCCGGCGCGAGCGATCCGATCTCGTCCTCTAGGAAGAGCGAGCGCGCGGCGTCGAGGGTGAAGCCCTGGAGCGCCTCGGCGCGCGTCAGCCGCTCCTCCGGCCGCCAGCCGCCGGCCGGCTTGCCGGAGAGGTCCTGACGGGTCACCGCCGCGTAGAGGCCGAGCCGCGGATCGGGCGACTCGACGGGGAAGTCGCTGCCGAGGGCGAGCTGCGCGCCGGCGTTCAGCATCTTGCGCCAGGCGTAGGCGCCGGCCAGCCGGCGCTCGCCGACCCGGGCTCCCGCCCAGGGCATGTCGGAGGTCGCGTGCGTCGGCTGCATCGAGGCGAAGATGCCGAGCCGCGCGAGCCGTTCGATGTCTTCGAGGCGCATCACCTGCGCGTGCTCGATGCGCCCGCGCGCTTCGGGATGGGCGCCGCCGAGGCCGCGCTCGAAGGCGTCGAGAGCGATCAGGTTGCCGCGATCGCCGATCGCATGGATGCCGACCTGGAAGCCCGCCTTGTTCGCGCGGGCGATGACGTCGGCCATGTGGTCCTCGGTCGTCTTGAGCAGGCCCAGGTTGCCCGGATCGTCGCTGTAGGGCTCGACGAGCGCGGCGCCCCGGCTGCCGAGCGCCCCGTCGGCGTAGAGCTTGACGCCGCGGATCGTGAGCCGCGCTTCCGGATCGAGGAAATGCCCGCGCGCGAACCATTGCGCGAGGAGCGCATCGTCGTCGCTCAAGAAGAGCGCGGCCCGGAGCGGCAGCTCGCGCCGCTCGCGGAGGGCCAGGTAGGCCGCGACCTCGTCGCCATCGACCCCCATGTCGGTCACCGTCGTCAGGCCGAGCGCGAGGCACTTCGTGCCCGCGAGCTCGAGCGCCCTTTCGCGCTCGCCCGCGGTCGCGGCGAAGGGATCCGCGGCGGGGTTCGGCGGATGGACCGCCATCGCGTTGTCGACCAGCACGCCGGAGAGGTGGCCCGAGGCGTCGCGCAGGTAGCGGCCGCCTTCGGGATCGCGCGCCGCGTCGGTCAATCCGAGGAGCGCCAGCGCCTTCGCGTTGAGAAGAGCCGCGTGGCCGTCGACCCGCGTCAACCAGACCGGATGGTCCGGCACCGCCCGAGAGAGCGCGCCGTGCTCCGGGAAGCGCGCGCCCGGCCAGAGGTTCTGGTCCCAGCCGCGGCCGTGCACCCAGGAGCCGGCGGGCGCCCGCGCGGCTCCCTCCGAAACCCGCCGGACGACCTCCTCGAACGTCGCGGCACCCCTCAAATCGACCTCGCCGAGCGTCCGGCCGTAGCCCAGCAGGTGGGAGTGGGCGTCGATCAGGCCCGGGGTGACGGCGCGCCCCGCGAGGTCGATGACCCTTGTTGCGGCACCGGTGAAGCGCAGCGTGTAGGAATCGGCGCCGAGGAAGAGGATCCGTCCTCCCCGCACGGCGAGGCTGCCTTCGACCGGCTTCGGGTCGTCGACCGGATAGAAGACCCCATGCCGCAAAACGAGGTCGGCAACGTCCTCGGAAGGGGAGGCGGCCTGCACGAGGCGCGAGGCGGCCAGGAGGGCGAGAGCCAGGAGCGGGAGGAGTCGGCGGGGAAAGCTCTTTGTCGAGAACACGCGGCACATTCTGCAAGGGTTCGGGTGCAAAGGCTAGGCCACGAAGCTCCCGCTCTCGAAGCCGCGCCGCCGAGGGTCTCCGGGCCGCGAAACCCCGCTGGGATATGCTCCGCCGCCGTGCCGAGCCCCCCGTTGCCCTCTCTCGACCGCGCGCTCGAGATCCTCGAGCGGGCCGTGCGGGACTCCCCGGCCGACCGGACCGAGATCTCCTGGGCGGGAGCGGATCACCATCACGAGGAGCTCGGCGGAAAACAGGCGCGGTCCGAAGGGCGCCGGGACGAGGGGTTCACGGTCCGCGTCGTCGAGCGCGGGCGCGCCGGCAGCTACAGGGCGCGGGATCTCGAAGCCGGGGAGATCGCCGCGGCGATCCGCCAGGCTCTCGCGATCGCCCGGCTCGCCCCCCCTTCCGACCTTCCCGCCGCGGCGGCCGCGCCGGAGATCCCGGGGGCTCCTGCATCGCTCGCCGAGGCCGATCTCCGGGATCCCGACATCGAGAGCCTGACGCCCGTGATGGCGCGCGAGATCTTTCGCCAGGGGCTCGAGCCCGGCGAATCCGCGCGGCTCGACTGGATCGCCGGGAGCGTCGCTTTCGCCGCGACCGGCGAGCCGAGCCGGAGCGCGCGGTCGACCGGCGCCTGCCTCGAGATCCGCGCCGGCAAGGGTCCGGCGACCGGCAGCGCGATCGCCGCCGCGCGCACTCTCGCGCGGCTCGCGCCGGGGGACCTTCTCGACCGGGCGCGCGAGCGCCGGGCGGATTCCGACGATCTCGCGGATGCCCCCGCAGGCGCTTGCCCGATCCTCCTCGCTCCCGCCGCGGTCGCGCGGCTCGCGGCCACGTTCGCGCGTTGGACGCTCGCGTCGCACGCGATCGAGCAGGGTCTCTCGCCGCTTCGCGACCGCTGGGGCGAGCGCCTGTTCTCGCCGCTCTTCTCACTCCGCGACGACGCTCTCGATCCGGCCGGTCTCCCCTTCCCTTTCGATCAGCGGGGCAGGGCCAAGCGTCCGGTCGAGCTGATCGAAGGCGGCGTCGCGCGGACGCCCGCGCTCACCGACCGTCTGGCCGCGAGCCTCCGGCTGCCGCCGACCCCCCTCGCGATCTCGCCCGACGAGGCCGCGGCGGCGAATCTGTTCGTGGCGGCCGGCGATCTGGGCGATGGCGAGCTGCTCGCCCGCGCCGAAGGCGGCCTCTTCCTCGCGGCGCTCGAGCCGCTCGAGGTCTACGACCGCGCGGGCTTGCGCTTCCGCACCGTCGCCCACGGGGTCCGCCGGATCGAAGCCGGGCGCGGCGAAGCGGGCCTCCGCGCGGTGCCGAACCTCCTATGGGAATCCGATCTCTTCTCGGTCTTCACCCGGCTCGCGGGAGCAGGAGCCGAGCGCACCGCGCTCGCGGACGGCTCGCTCCTCTTCGGGGGGATCGTCGCCCCGGCGCTGCTGCTCGAACCGGCGTTCGTCTTCCGGCCGGCCTGAGATCCGCGACGTCAGCCTATCCCGCTCCCAAAAGCCCCACCCGCCGCCGTGCCCGGGCTTCGACGCGCGCTTTGAGCGCTTCGAGGTCCGGGTCATCCCAACGGTCGAGCAGCTCCTTGGCGTCGTCGCGGGCGAGCGCGAGCCACTCTTCGTCGGCTGATAGATCCGCAACGCGGAGGGTGGGCAGGCCGGATTGGCGGGTTCCGAGCATCTCGCCCGGGCCGCGGATCGCAAGGTCGGCCTCGGCGATGCGGAACCCGTCCGTCGTCTCGGCGAAGACCGCGAGGCGACGGCGCCCTTCTTCGGAGAGGCGGCCGTGGAGGGCGACGCAGCGCGAGGGGACGCTGCCGCGCCCGACCCGGCCGCGCAGCTGGTGGAGCTGCGCCAGACCGAAACGCTCGGCGCTCTCGATCACCATCCAGGTCGCCTCGGGAATGTCGATGCCGACCTCGATCACCGTTGTCGCGATCAGCACCCGGATCTCACCCGCGGCGAAGGCGCGCAGCGTCCGCTCCCGTTCGGGCGCGGGCAGGCGACCGTGCAAAACAGCGCTCGGAAACTCGGCGAGAAAGCCGCGGACGGCCTCTCCCATCGCCTCGACCGACGCGGCGTCGATCTCCTCGCTCTCCTCGATCAGCGGGAAGACGACGTAGGCGCGCGCTCCGGCCGCGAGCTCCCGGGCGAGCCGGGCGTAGACCTCCTTCCGGCGCGCGACGGGCAGCACCTCGGTTGCGATCGGCGACCGGCCCGGCGGCAGCTCGTCGAGCACCGAGAGATCGAGATCGCCGTACAGAGCGAGGGTGAGCGAGCGCGGGATCGGCGTCGCGGTCATCACCAGGAGATCCGGGCGCTCCCCCTTGGCCTGGAGGAGACGCCTCTGCGCGACCCCGAAGCGGTGCTGCTCGTCGATCACCGCGAGCCCCAGGCGGGCGAAGCGCGTCCCTTCCTGGAAGAGGGCGTGGGTACCGACCGCGAGGTGGATCTCGCCGGCCGCGAGGGCGGCGCGCGACGCCGCGAGGTTTCCCGAGCTGCCGGTCAGGAGGCCGACCTTGTAGCGCCGGCCGAGCAGGCGCGCGAGGCCCGCGTAGTGCTGCTCGGCGAGCAGCTCGGTGGGCGCCATGAACGCTCCCTGGAGGCCGCTCGTGAGGGCGAGCAGGAGGGCGAGCGCGGCGACGATCGTCTTGCCGCTCCCGACGTCGCCTTGCAGCAGGCGGAGCATCGGGGTGGGCGCGCGCAGGTCGCCCGCGATCTCCCCGAGCACCCGCTTCTGCGCCCCGGTCAGGCGAAAGGGCAGGATCTCGCGCGCGACGGCCCGCGCCTTGGCGTCGATCGAGTAGGCGTGGGCGCGCGGCGTCCGACCGTCGAGAGCCCGGGCGCGGGCGAGCACCAGGTGGAGGTCGAGCAGCTCGCCATAGATCAACCGCAGCTGCGCGGGCGTCCGCCGCGCGGCGAGTCTTTGGGGATCGGCGTCCTCCGGAGGGCGGTGGAGGAACGCGAGAGCCTCGCCGAGCGGCAGGAGGCCCCGCTGCGCGCGGAGCGCGGCTGGCAGGTGATCAGGGACGAGGCTTCCCAGGTCCAGGCGATCGAGCGCGGCATCGAGCAGCCGGCGGAGCGCGATCGACGAAAATCCCTCGATCGCCGGGTAGATCGGCGCGATCCGGGCGCCGTGGACCGCCGTCTCGACCCGCTCGCAGGTCGGATTGAGCAGCTCGAGGCCGGCGCGGCTGGAGCGCACGGGGCCGCACAGCAGGTATTCCGCACCGGGCACGACCTGGTTCGCGAAATAGGGGCGGTTGAACCAGACGACCGCGATCTCGCCGGTTTCGTCCGCGACCACGCCGCGCACGAGGGAGAGGCCGCGGCGGCGCAGGCGGACCGCGGAGAGCCGTTCGAGCCGTCCGCGGATCGCGACGAACCCGGGCTCCGCGACGTCCGCAGCGCGCGTCAGGGCGCGCCGGTCCTCGTAGCGGAAGGGCAGATGGAAGACCAGGTCGGCGACCGTCCGGTAGCCCGCCGCGGCGAGCGCGCGGGCGCGGGCTGGACCGACGCCCGGCAGGGTTTCGAGCGGCGAACGGAGCGCGGGAGTCAGGGGATCTCGAAGCGCAGGACGACGACGCCGAGACGCACCTCGTCCCCCGGCTTGAGCTCGGAGGGGACGCCCTTCTCGAGGCGCGCGCCGTTCAGAAACGTGCTGTTCATCGTGCCGATCTCCTCGCCCAGGAAGACCTTGCTGCCCTGGCGGTAGATCTTGGCATGGCGGCGCGAGACCGCGCGCTGGCTGTCGACCGGCGTCAGGTCGATGTCGGGGTCGATGCCGGTCACCGGATCGCGGCGGCCGAGCGTCGTTTCGGGGCCGTCCGAGAGCGGGAACTCCATGCCCGAAGGCACGTGGACCAGCCGTTCGGGCGCCGTCGAGGCGGGGGCCGGCGCGTCCTGGCGCGGCAGCTCCCGCGCCTGCAGGCTCTGGCCGACGGAGGCGAGGGCCTCCTTGAGCATGGCGTCGGCGTCGCGCAGCCGGCGCGAGAGCTTGCGCATCATGCGCACCGCGATCTCGGGGTTGGTCTGGAGCATCCGCTCGAAGGTGGTGCCGTTGATCAGCACCAGCTTGACGTCCGAGAGCGCGCGGATCGAGGCCGCGCGCGGCAGGTCCTCGAGGAGCGACATCTCGCCGAAGAAATCCCCCTTGTCGAGGACGGCGATCTGGCAGTCGTCTTCGCCGACCCGGTTGAGGACCTCGACCTGCCCCTCGTTGACGAGGTACATCTCCGTGCCGAGCTCGCCCTCGTGAAAGATGTACTGGCCGGCCGGGTATTCGACCATGAAGTCGTCGCCGCCGCGGCGGCCGGTGGTCTTGAAGACGGGTTTCGACATTGCGCCTACGCGACTCCGAGAGTCAGCCGCCCGGCCTCCGCGTCCAGCTGGGCGGGAAGACCGAGAGGGAGCGTCCAGTTCGGGCTGCGATGGCCGCTATTATGGCCGATGCCGACCGGCCAGGTGAAGCGGCCCAGGGCATCGGTGAGAAGGTCGCGCCACTCCTCCGGCGAGGCGAGAGGGCGAACCCTGTCGTCGAGATGGCCGACGACCAGGCCCGCCAGGCGATCGAACGCCCCGGCCAACCGCAGTTGGGTCAGCATCCGGTCGATCCGATACGGCGGCTCGCCGACGTCTTCGAGCAACAGGAGGGCATCCTCGAAATCCAGTGCATAGGGCGTGCCGAGCGTCGCCACGAGGAGCGACAGGCAGCCGCCGAGGAGCGTGCCGCGCGCCACGCCGCCGCGGAGCGCCCCGGCCAGCGGGTGGACGACCGGATATTCGCCCGCGAGCGCGCCCAGGAACGACGCCTTCTCCTCCGGGCTCTGGCCGCGCGCGAGATCGGCCGCCACCATCGGGCCGTGGAACGCGACGAGACCCAACCGGCGGACCACCCCGAGCAGGAACGGCGTCAGGTCCGAAAAGCCGACGTAGGCGCGCGGCCGGGCGGCGAGGAGATCCCAATCGATGCCCGGCAGGATGCGCAGCACGCCGTGGCCGCCGCGCGAAAACAGGATCGCGGCGAGGGTGGGATCGGCGGCCAGCTCGTGGAAGGCCGCGAGGCGCTCGGCGTCCGGGCCGGCGAAGAACCCTTCGCGGGCCGCCACGTTGCGCGCGACGACGGGCGTGAAGCCCAGCCGTTCGAGGGCGTCGAGGCCGAGCCGCAGCCGCTCCGGATCGACCGGACCGGAGAGCGCGGCGACGCCCACTCGGTCGCCCGGACGGACGGGCGGCGGCAGGCGGGCGGCGGGGGGCTTCGCGATCGGGGACTTCGCTTCGGACATCGGCAGGAAAGTCGAACGTCAGTGGATCGAAGGCGACAGAAGGGCCGGAGCGCACCGTAAGCCGAGTTCTGTCTCCCCGCCGCCGAGGCGACGGTTCGCGGTCATTCCTCTGGGACCGGCGTTGCCGCCGGCCTCGAGCAACCTACCCGGAAGCGTCCCACGCCCGAAGGCGTGGAGCGGGACGGGCGGCCCGCAGATCCGCTCCCCTATTTGGTCTTGCTCCGCATGGGGTTTGCCATGCCTCGTCCGTCGCCGGCCGAGCGGTGCGCTCTTACCGCACCGTTTCACCCTTACCCGAGATCCGGTGGATCCCGGGCGGTCTGTTCTCTGTTGCACTTTCCGTCGCGTCGCCGCGCCTCGCCGTTAGCGAGCATGCTGCCCGTGGGAGCTCGGACTTTCCTCCCCGCGGCAGGCCCGAAGACCCCCGCGGAGCGACCGCCTGTTGCGCTCCGGCCGGCCCCGAGTCTATCCCGCCCGGCGATTCGATCCGCGTCTCAATCCGCTTCGCTGCTCTCGTTGCCCTTCGCGGAGCGCCGCCAGCGCGGCGGCTCTCCGGTCGCCGCCGCGGCCTCGAGCTGCTCGCGCACCTGGCGCAGCGCGGCCGACGTCTCGACGTCCCGGTGCCCGAGGTCGACCGCCCGCCGCAGGTTCTCGGCCGCCAAGCGCAGCCAGTTCGGGTTCTGCGCCTGGACCTGGCCGAGCAGAGCGTAGTACTCGGGCCGGGGATCCGCGCGCACCGCCTGGGCGACGAGCTCGACCGCGAAGTGATAGTCGCGCGCCGAAGCGAGAGCGCTCGCCCGCTCGTAGAGCTCGCGCGCCAGGCGCTGCGCCTCCTCGCGGCGTTCGCGCGGGCTGGCGCCGTGGGAGTCCCAGGCGCCGAGGCCGAGGTCCCGGTCGTAGGCGCGCCGCCGATCCGGCTGGCTGAGCGTCAGGTAGGCCGCGGTCGCGCGCTCGAACAGGAGGTCGAGGACGCCTTCCCGGCCGGCGAGCCCGAGGACTCCGGCGTGGGACGGATGGACCCGCCGCGCCAGTCGCTCGTAGCCGTCGTGGACCTCCTCCTCGCGGGCGAGGGGCGAGAGACCGAGCAGCTCGTAGCAGGTCGCCATTCCGACGTTTCCGACGAGCTGCGCGACGGCCGCGCGATGGGTCGCGGGATCGTCCTCGTAGGGGCGCTCGGCGAGGCTTCGCGCGATGCGCGTCGAGAACTGCCGCAATTGCTCCGCGGTCGGAGCCTCACCGCCGATCATGTCCCCTCCAGGGCTCGTTCACAGGGATTGTTCTCCACAGTACAGCAAAATCGGTGCCGCCGACCGACTCCTTTTTCGGAACGCCGGCCGGCGACCCGCCGGGCGAGAGGCGTCCGCAAGGAGCGTCGAACCAAGAAGAAACCGCGACGGGACGGAGGTGTTACCAGCCCATCCGCTCGATCGCGTAGGGCAGCATCTTGCGCCACCAGGGCCAGTCGTGGTCCACGTCGTGGCCCCACAGCTCGAGCCGGTGCGGGATGCCCTTGGCGTCGAGGATCCGCGACAGGGAGCGGGAGGCTTCGGGCGCTTCATAAGCGCCCTGGCCGGTCAGGACGTGGATCTGGCAGGCGGTGCGCAGCAGCTCGAGGACCGGCCCTTCGAGGTTCGGCAGGTACCAGGCCGGGTTGTTGAAGTAGCAGTTGTCGTCCGAATAGCCCTTGAAGTAGTCCGGCGCGAGGTCGTAAAAGCCGCTCATCGCGATCACGCCGTCGAACAGGTCGGGCCGGCGGAAAAGGCAGTTCGCCGCGTGGTAGGCGCCGAAGCTCGCGCCCGAGGTGGCGACCTTCAAGTCCGGGCTCTGGTAGACGTGGCGGATGAAGGGGACGACCTCCTCTTCGACGTAGCGCACGTAGAGCGCCTGCCGGCGCGCCTGCTCGGGAACGGGCAGCTTCGAGTCCATCCAGGCCTGGCTGTTGATGCTGTCGATCGAGAAGACGCGGACCCGGCCGGCCTCGATCTGCGGCTCGACCGCCTTGATCAGCCAGAAGCGCTCGTTCTCGAGAAAATCCGCGGCGGCCGTCGGAAACAACAGGAGCGGATGGCCCCGGTGGCCGTACGAAACGATCGGCATGTCCTGCCCGAGGATCGGGCTGCGCCATCCGTCGATCTGCTTGTCCATGCGCGAAAGCCTCTTTCTCGGCGCCCCGGGGTCTGCGCCGCAGCGTGTTCCATTGGGGTTGAACGGTGGCAGGATATCCGGCCGGGCGACGCCCGTTCAAGCCGCCTGCCCAGCCCCCGAAGAGCCCGAGCGCCGATGCCCGCCCTGCAATGCCCCGTGCGCTCGTGCGGCGAGCCCCTCGAAATCGCTCCGGAGCCCGGGGCCGGCCGCGCGGTCTGCCCCCGCGGCCACTCGTTCGATCGCGCCCGGAGCGGCGTCTGGAACCTGCTCCAGCCGCAGGACCGGCGCTCCCTCCGCCCGGGCGACTCGAAAGCCGCCGCCCTCGCCCGCCGCCGCCTCGCGGACCAAGGGATCGATGCGCCATTCTTTGCCGCCCTGCTGCCAATTCTCGACCACGCTCTCGGAGCGAGCGGAGCCCCGGCGGTGCTCGACGTCGGCTGCGGCGAAGGGTCGTTTCTCGCCTTCCTCGCCGAACGGCGCGACTTCGATGCCTGCGGCACGGACCTCTCGGCCCCGGCGCTCGACCTCGCGGCGCGGAGGACCCCGAAAGCGACCTGGGTCGTCGCGAACGCCGACCGCCGGCTCCCCTTTCCGGATCGCGCCTTCGACCTCGTGACCTCGCTGACCGCGCGCCGGAACCCCACCGAATTCGCGCGCCTGCTCG
>DATMZM010000463.1:0-4611 GCA_035607445.1 Thermoanaerobaculia bacterium
AGCCTGCCGATGTTCCTCCTCGCCCTGCCGGCCGGAGCGCTCGCCGACGTCCTCGACCGGCGCCGGCTCTTGCTCGTCACGCAAGGCTGGATGCTCGCCGCGGCCACCGGTCTCGGCTTCGTCACGCTGACCGGCCGGGCGACGCCGAACCTGCTCCTCCTCTTCACCTTCCTCCTCGGCCTCGGCACCGCTCTCAACGGTCCGGCCTGGCAGGCGATCGTGCCCGAGCTGGTGCCGCGCGAGGACCTGCCGGCGACGATCGTCCTCAACAGCGTCGGGTTCAACATCGCACGCGCCGCGGGCCCGGCGCTCGGCGGCCTGATCGTCGCGACCGCCGGGCCGAGCGCCACGTTCCTCTTGAACGCGGCCTCGTTCGTCGGCGTGCTCGTCGTCCTCGTCCGCTGGCGCCGGCCGAGCGAAGAGGCGATCCTCCCGGCCGAGCGATTCTTCGGCGCCATGCGCACGGGCGTGCACTACGTGCGGCACGCGCCCGAGCTGATCGCGGTGATCGCGCGCGGCACCGCCTTCGTCTTCTGCGGCAGCGCGCTCTGGGCGCTCCTGCCCCTCGTGGCGAAGGACGAGCTCCACCGCGGCCCGGGTGCCTACGGCCTCCTCCTCGGTGCCCTCGGGGTGGGCGCCGTGGCGGGAGCGTTCGCACTCCCCCGCTTGAAGCGCAACAACTCGACCGACCTCGTGGTCGTCGTGGCGACGCTCGTCTTCGCGGGCGGCATGCTCGCCCTCGGAGTGCTCCAGAGCTATCCGCTGCTGCTCCTCGCCATGCTCTTGGCCGGCGGCGGATGGCTCTCGGCGCTGTCGAGCTTGAACGTGGCGTTTCAGACCGCGGTGCCGGCCTGGGTGCGCGCCCGGGCGCTCTCGGTCTATCTGCTGACCTTCTACGCCGGGCTCGCCGCCGGCAGCGCGCTCTGGGGCTTCCTCGCCGGCCGCTTCGGACTGCGCGCAGCGCTCGCGGGCGCCGCGGCCGGCATGGTGATCACGCTCCTCGCCACCGCCCGCCTCCACCTGCGCTCGGGCGAAGGGCTGAACCTCGCCCCCTCGCGCCAATGGCCGGCGCCGATCGTGACGCCCGAGCCCGAGCCGGAGCGGGGGCCGATCCTGGTCACCCTCGAGTACGACGTCGATCCCGCGCACGCGGCGGACTTCGTGGCCGCGCTCCACGAGCTGGGCCGCGGCCGGCTGCGCGACGGCGCCTATCAGTGGGGGCTGTTCGCCGATCCCGCGACGCCCGGCCGCTACGTCGAGATCTATCTCGTCAGCTCGTGGATCGAGCACCTGCGCCAGCACGAGCGCGAGACGGTCGTCGACCGCGAGCTGAAGCGGAAGGTCCGCGGCTTCCAAAAGCACGGCGGACCGCCGAGGGTGAGCACGCTGATCGCGGAGCGGCCCGGCTCCGCGTCACCCGAGGAGCGGCGGTGAGGTCGCCTGTCTCTACTCCCTCCGTAGCGCCTCGACCGGATCGAGGCGGCTCGCACGGCGGGCCGGGACGACGCTCGCGACGAGGGCCACCGTCGCGAGGCTTCCCGCCGCGAGCGCGAAGGCGAGCGGATCGCGAACGCTGACGCCATAGACCAGGCTCGCGAGGAACCGCGTCAGTCCGATCGCGCCCGCAACCCCGACCGCGATGCCCAACCCGACCGAGGCGCTGCCTTGGGCCAGGACCAGCTTCGTGACGTCGCTCGCCGTGGCGCCGAGCGCCATGCGCACGCCGAGCTCGCGGGTCCGCTGCTCGACGAGGAACGAGAGCACGCCGTAGATCCCGATCGCGGCGAGCGCCAGGGCGGCGAGGGCGAGGAGCCCGAGGAGCAGCGCGTTGAACGAGTCGCTGCCGACCGAGCGCCGCAACACCTCGCGCATGGTCAGAACGTTGGTCACCGGCTGGTCGGCGTCGACCGACCAGATCGCCTTCCGGATCGGCTCGGTCAGGCTCGCCGGGTTGCCTTCCGCACGCACCGCGAACGAGCTCGGCAGGAGGCGGATGATCAAGGTCAGGAGGGGAGCCGGCGCTTGGCCGACCGGGACGTAGACGACCGGCGGCGGCTCCTGCTGCAGGCCGCCCTCGCGCACGTCCGCCGCGATGCCGACGATCGTCCGCGGCGTCATGTCCGAGAGCGCGGGCAGGTCGGGGCTGCCGAGCATCAACCGCCGCCCGACCGGGCTCTCCTTCGGCCAGATCTGCTTGGCCGCCGCTTCGTTGATCACGAGAGCGCCGGGCGCGCCCTGCACATCGGAGCGGCCGAAGCCACGCCCCTTGCGGATCGCGACGCCGAAGGTCTCGAAATAGCGCTCGCTGACGAAGCGGACCTGCGGATCGAAGCTGCCGTCCTTCGCCTTCGGGTCGCGCCCCTCGACGGTGAACAGCATGTCGGGTCCGTCCTCGAGCGGCAGCGTCGAGGTGAACGCCGCGGCACGAGCCCCGGGCAGGCTCGCCGCGCGCTCCGAGATGGCGCGGGTGAAGCGGTCGAGCGCCGCGGGATCGCCGTACTTCTTTTCCGGCAGCGAAAGCTTCATGGTCAGCACGCCGTCCGCCCGGAAGCCCGGATGGGTCCGCGTCATGCCGACGAAGCTCTTCGCGAGAAGGCTCGCGCCGACGAGCAGGATGAGCGCGAGGGCGACCTCGCCGACGACGAGAAGCCGCCGCGCGAGCAGGCCCTTCTTGCCCGCCGTCGCCCGGCCGGCGTTCTGCCGCAGCGGCTCGACCAGCTCCGAGCGGAGGGCCTGGAGCGCGGGCGCGAGGCCGAAGAGGAGGCCGGCGAAGAGCGAGAGGCCGAGCGCGAAGGCGAGCACGCGGAAATCGATGCCGATCGGCACCAGGGGATTGAGCGGCACGGGCGCGAGCGCCAGGAGCGGCTTGATCGCCCAGGCGCCGAGAAGGATGCCGAGCGCGCCGCCGAGGAGCGCCAAGAGCAGGCTTTCGGTCATCAGCTGGCGGGCGATCCGTCGCGAGCCGGCGCCGAGCGCCGAGCGGATCGCCACCTCCCGGTGGCGCGCGGCGCCGCGGGCGAGCTGGAGGTTCGCGATGTTGACGCAGGCGATCAGGAGGACGAGGCCGACGGCGCCGAGCAGGATCAGGAGAGCCGGCCGGACCCCCCGCCCCTGCCGCTCCTTGAGGGTCTGCACGGTGCCGGTCTCCCCGGCGCCGAACTGCTCTTCCGGCCGCTCTTTCAAGTACGACTTGGTGAGGACCTCCGACTCCGCGAGCGCTGCGGAGAGCGGCACGCCCTTCTCCAAGCGCCCGAGGAGGCGCAGGTAGTTCGCCCCCTCGTGGCTGTTCGGATCGCCCTGGAGCGGCACCCAGAGCTCGGCAGTGAGCGGATAGCGGAAGCTCGAGGGCATCACGCCGACGACGGTATGGCTCTCGCCGTTGAGCACGATCTGCCGGCCGACGAGCCGCGGATCGGCGCCGAAACGCCGGTGCCAGAGGGCATCCGAGACCACCACCGCCTTCGGGCCGCCCGGGCGATCCTCCTCCGACGCGAAGCCGCGGCCGCGCGCCGGCTGGGCGCCGAGGACGTGGAAGAACGAGGCGCTGACCCGCGAGCCGACGATCCGTTCGGGCTCTCCGCCGCCGGTCAGGTTGAACCCCGAGCCGATGTCGTCGTAGGCCGCCAACTCCGCGAACGCCTGGCTGTGCTCGCGCCAATGAAAGTAGCGCGCGACCGAGACGGACGAGGACAACCCTTGAGGAAACTTGCGCAGCACCTCGGCCAGCCGGTCCGGCTCGGGGAACGGCGGCGGCGCCAAGAGCATGCCGTTGACGACGCTGAAGATCGCCGTGTTCGCGCCGATCGCGAGCGCGAGCGTCAGGACGGCGGCGGTCGCAAACCCGGGGCTCTTGCCGAGCAGGCGAACGGCGTAGCGGAGGTCGGCGAGCAGAGAGTGCATGGCGTGTCCCTCGAGTCTTCGGTCTCGAGCCTACCTACGCCGCTTTTCCGGCATCTGTTTCACTCGGTTTGCCGGGCGCGGCCACGGGAGGGCGGCCCTGCCGCGGAGATTGGGCCGTCAGCGGCTCCGCGGCGAGCGCGGCAGGAAGCCGGAATAGGCGCGCGCGGTGAGACCCGGCCGGAGCACCTCGACCTCGAGGTCCTGCCAGGCTTCCGGGCTCCCCTCGGGAGGATAGAAGGTCAGGAGGTACTGGCTGCGCAGCTCGGCGAGGATCCGGGCGTAGAGCGCATCGAGATCGTCGTCCGAGGTCAGGAAGAACGCGGCGCCGCCGGTCGCGCGCGCCAGCCGGTCGAGCTTCTCGCCGATCGGCTCGGAGAGGAGCGAGCGCGCCCGGCGCGCGCTCTCGGTCGTCGAGAGGATCAGGTAGATCGGCACGCCGCGCCGCCGCGCCGCGGCCAGGCAGTCGCGGAACGGCGTCGGATCCTCCTCGCCGATGCCGTCCGAGTAGACGATCAGCGCCTTGCGGCCCGAAACCCCCGCGAGGTGGTCGAGCCCGAACACCACCGCGCTCCACAGGGCCGTACCGCCGTCCGCGTGGAGACCCTCGAGCGCCGAGGCGATGGCGCCCAGGTCCCGGGTCGGGCGCGCGAGCAGATGCGGCGCGCTGTCGAAATCGACGAGGAGAGCCCTGTCGCGCGACGAGAGCTCGCG
>DATMZM010000112.1:0-2108 GCA_035607445.1 Thermoanaerobaculia bacterium
ATCGAGCACGACGAGGTAGGGCTGTCGGCAAACCCTCTCGGCCCAGGCGCCGGCCACGATGCGGTTGATCGCACCGTAGGGGCTGCCGGTCTCGTTGAGCGCCTCGACGACGTAGGTCGCGCCGAGATCCGCGAGATGCGCTCGGGTCTCGGAGCCGACCGCGAGCTGGGGGCGCGGCGAGACGGCGAGGATCGGAGCCTCGCGATATCGTCCGCCGAACCTCCGGATGCTCTCGCACAGGAGGCGCGCCTGCGGCTCGAGGCGGTTCGCTTCGACGCAGATCAGGAAAGCGATCTCGCCCTCGCCGAGCGGCTGGCCGGGCCCGGCCGCGCCGCTGTCTCCTCCCGAACCCGGAATCGCCGTTCCTCCTGGCCGCGGCCTGGACCACGGATCTGCCGCCTCGGCCGACCGTCGCGCGAGTCTACAACCGCGCGATCGAGCTTCGCGGCCGGCACCCCGAGCTATACTGCGCGCCTCGAAAGCTTCCGCCGGGCGGGGCGCCGAGGAAAAACCCCTGATGCGAACCCTTCTCGTCACCGGAGGGGCCGGATTCATCGGCTCCAACTTCGTCCGGCTCGCTCTCTCGGAGCCTGCGGTCGGCCGGGTCGTCGTGCTCGACAAGCTGACCTACGCCGGCCGGATGGAGTCCTTGGCCGACCTCCTCGGCGATCCGCGCTTCGCCTTCGTCCAGGCCGACATCGCGGACCGCGACGCCGTCCGGCGCGCGCTCGCCGACCACCGGCCGACCGCGATCCTCAACTTCGCCGCCGAGAGCCACGTCGACCGCTCGATCGACGACCCGAGCGCCTTCGTGCGCACCAACGTGGCCGGCTGCTTCGAGCTGCTCGACGCCGCGCGCCGCTACGTCCGCGACCTCGATCCGGCGGCCCGGGCCGCCTTCCGCTTCCTCCACGTCTCGACCGACGAGGTCTACGGCAGCCTCGGTCCCGAGGGCGCCTTCTCGGAGACGACCGCCTACGCGCCCAACTCGCCCTACGCCGCGTCGAAGGCGGGCGCCGACCACCTGGTGCGCGCCTACCACGAGACCTACGGCCTGGCGACTCTCCTCACCAACTGCTCGAACAACTACGGGCCGTACCAGTTCCCCGAAAAGCTGATCCCGCTGATGATCCTGAGCGCGCTCTCGGGCCAGCCGCTGCCCATCTACGGCGACGGCGGGAACGTCCGCGACTGGCTCTACGTCGAGGACCATTGCCGGGGCCTGCTCGCGGTGCTCGAGCGGGGCGAGCCGGGAGCCAAGTACAACCTCGGCGGCCGGAGCGAGCGGACGAACCTCGAGATCGTCGACGCCCTCTGCGCCGCGATCGAAAGCGAGCGCCCCGCGGCCGAGAACCCCGCCCTGCGCGAGAAGGGGCACGCGTCCTACGCGGCGCTCAAGACCTTCGTCGCCGACCGGCCCGGCCACGACCGGCGCTACGCGATCGACGACCGGAAGATCCGCGCCGAGATCGGCTGGGCGCCGCGCCACGATTTCGACTCGGGGCTCGTCGCGACCGTGCGCTGGTACCTCGGCCATCGCGACTGGTGCGCGGCGGTCCAGTCCGACTACGGCCGCGAGCGCCTCGGCCTCGCCTTGGAATGCGAGAAAGCGGCGCGATGAGAGCAGCGCGATGAAGTTCGTCCCGACCGAGTTGATCCCCGACGTCGTGCTCGTCGAGCCGCGCGTCTGGCCCGACGACCGCGGCTTCTTCTTCGAGTCCTACCATCGGGCGAAGTTCGAGGCAGCCGGGATCCCCGATCCCTTCGTCCAGGACAATCAGTCGCGTTCGATCCGCGGCACGCTCCGAGGCCTTCACCAGCAGCGGACCCAGCCCCAGGGCAAGCTCGTGCGCGCTCTCGCGGGCACGATCTGGGACGTCGCCGTCGACATCCGGCGCGGCTCTCCTACGTTCGGCAAGTGGGTCGGCGTCGAGCTGTCGGGCGAGAACCGGCGCCAGCTCTGGATCCCCAAGGGCTTCGCGCACGGCTTCGTCGTCCTCTCGGACACCGCCGACGTGCTCTACAAGTGCACCGATCTCTACAAGCCCGACGACGAGCTCGGCATCGCCTGGAACGATCCGACGATCGGCATCGAGTGGCCGCTCGCC
>DATMZM010000099.1:0-5068 GCA_035607445.1 Thermoanaerobaculia bacterium
GAGCGGCCGGTTGTCGAGCGCGGAGGGCAGGCGGAAGCCGTAGTCGACGAGCGTCGTCTTGCGCGAGCGGTCGCCGTGGTACATGCCGCGCACCTGCGGGATCGTCTGGTGGCTCTCGTCGACGACGAGGAGGAAATCCTCGGGAAAGTACTCGAGGAGGGTCGGCGGCGGCTCGCCCGGGGCGCGGCCGGTCAGGTGGCGCGAGTAGTTCTCGATGCCGTGGCAGGTACCGATCTCCTTGAGCATCTCCAAATCGAACATCGTCCGCTGCTCGAGCCGCTGGCGTTCGAGGAGCTTGCCCTGCTCCGTCAGATCGGCGAGCCGGACCTGAAGCTCGTCGCGGATCGTCTCGACCGCGCGCTCCATCCGGTCCTTGGGCGTCACGTAGTGGGTCTTCGGGTAGACCGCGATCTTGTCGAGCTCCTCGAAGGCGTCGCCGCGCAGGAGGTCGAAGCGGACGATGCGCTCGATCTCGTCGCCGAAGTACTCGATCCGGAGCCCCACCTCCTCGTAGGCCGGGAAGATCTCGAGGATGTCGCCGCGGACGCGGAAGCTGCCCGGGGTCAAGTCCATCTGCGTGCGCTGGTATTGGAGGTCGACCAGGCGGCGGAGCGCGATCTCCATCGGCTCGTCGTGGCCGCGCTCGAAGAACTGGAGCATGCCGAAGAAGGTCTCGGGCGCGCCGAGGCCATAGATGCAGGAGACCGAGGAGACGATCAGCACGTCGCGGCGCTCGAAGAGGACCTTCGAGGCGCGCAGCCGCAGGCGGTCGATCTCCTCGTTGATCGTCGTCTCCTTCTCGATGTAGGTGTCGGTCTGCGGGACGTACGCCTCCGGCTGGTAGTAGTCGTAATAGGAGACGAAGTACTCGACCGCGTTGCCCGGAAAGAAGCTCCGGAACTCCTGGAAGAGCTGGGCGGCGAGGATCTTGTTGTGGGAGAGGACGAGGGTCGGGCGGTTGATCGCCTCGATCACCTTGGCGATCGAGAAGGTCTTGCCCGAGCCGGTGACGCCGAGCAGCACCTGCTCCTGGTCGCCCGAGAGGATGCCCTCGGTCAGCTGCCGGATCGCCTCCGGCTGGTCACCCTGCGGCTCGAAACGGGAGACGACGCGAAAATCGGTCATCCCGGCATTCTACCGGCAGGGATGCGGTGGCACTCTCGTCCACCTGCCGCGTCGGCGGGTCGCCTTGCGGGCGGTGCTCAAACTCGCCCTTCGGGCTCCAACAGTTGCGCTCCGTCCTCAGGCGACTCGACCGCCGCTCCGCCAAGGCCTACGCGGTGGGCGCGCGGGCGGCCGGGGCTGTCGGGGTGCGCGAGGGCTTGGGCGCGGGGGCGGCCGGCGGCGCGGCGCGGCCGATCCCCTCGAGCGCGGAGGCGAGCCTCTCGACGTCCTCTTTCGACAGCCGGAGCTTGCCCGAGAGGTCGATCATGGTCGACTGGAACTCCTGGAGCGCCGCGGGATCCGAGATCCCGGCGAGGTTCCGGCGCGCCGAGGCGAACGCGCGATGGAGGCGCTCGCGGTCGGCGGCCGGGACGTCGGGCGCGATCTTGGTCTGGACGTCCTTCTCCGCGAGCTCGAGGCCCCAGGCGAGGATCGCCGGCGCCTTCTTGACCAGCACGAGGCAGGCGACGGCGAGGAGGACCAGGATCCCGCCGCAGCCGAAGAGCAGCACCTTGCGGCAGCCCGAGCGCTCCCCGGGCGCGAGCGGCACGGGGTCGAACGGCGCGGGGGGAAACTGGGCGGGCTCCGACATGGCGATCTCCCGGGGCGTGGGATGGCCGGTGTTGTATCACCCGCCCCCAGAGGGGGCAAGAGATCGGCGGACAGAGATCGGCGGACGCGGGTGATGCCCCGGGCGGTCTTGGCTTAGACTCGTCCCGTGCAATACGACCCGCTCCCCGCCCGCGCCTCCGGACCTCCGCTCTCGCCGCCCCGCTCGCCCTGGACGCGCAGGCGCGTGCTCGCCTGGCTCGGCCCGCTCGTCGTCGCCTGCCTGCTGGGGATCGCCGGAGGGGTCGGCGTCGCGGCGGTGATCCGGCGGCCGCAGGTCGAGGAGGTGTCGTCCTACACGCCGCGGCTGGTCACCCAGCTGTTCGACCGCAACGGAACGCCGTTCGCCACCTTCGCCCGCGAGCGGCGGCTCATGCTGTCGCAGGTGCAGATGCCCGTCGTGCTGCGCCAGGCGGTGATCGCTTCGGAGGACCGCAACTTCTTCCGGCACGGCGGGATCGACCTCGAAGGCATCCTGCGCGCCGAGGTCAAGAACATCCGCTCGGGCCGGATCGTCGAGGGCGCCTCGACGATCACCATGCAGCTCGCCCGCACCCTCTTCCTGTCGCGCGAGAAGACCTGGCGGCGCAAGGTCGAAGAGGCGCTGATCGCGGTCGAGCTCGAGAAGAAGTACAGCAAGCAGCAGCTCCTGACGCTCTATTTGAACCTGGTCAACCTCGGCCACGGCAACTACGGCGTCGAGGCGGCCTCGCGCTACTACTTCGGCAAGCCGGCCAAGGCGCTGACGCTCGCCGAGACCGCGACGCTCATCGGGATCATCCCGGCGCCCAGCCGCTACAGCCCGTACCGCACGCCGGACAAGGTCCTCTCGCAGCGCAACCGCGTGCTGCGCCGGATGCTCGAGGAGGGCTTCATCACCCAGTCCGACGCCGACCGGGCGGCGGCCGAGCCCCTCCTCACCGCCACCCGCCGCACCGAGGAGCAATCCGCGCCCTATTTCACCGAGGAGGTCCGCAAGTACCTGGAATCGAAGTACGGCGCGACGGCGCTCTACGAGCAGGGCTTGGAGGTTGCGACCACCCTCGACCCGCAGATCCAGGCCGCGGCGGACAAGGCGGTGCAGGAGGGCCTGCGCCGGCTCGACCACCGGCGCGGCTGGCGCGGGCCGGTGACCAAGCTGACGGCAGCGAACCTCGAGGAGCAGGTCCTGCCCACCTGGGGCCAGGGCGAGCCGGCGCTCGGCCGCTGGGTCGAGGGGATCGTCCTCGCGAGCGACGCGAAGGAGGCGCGGGTCAAGATCGGGGACAAGACCTACACCCTCGACCGCTCCGGGATCGAATGGACCGGCAAGAGCTCGCCGGCGTCGATCCTGCCCCGCGGCTCAGTCGCCTGGTTCCGCCTCGTGGCGCCGGCGGAGAAGGACCGCAAGGACAAGAAGGACGCCAAAGAGGACGATGAAGCCAAGGCCAAGGTCGAGCCCAAGCTGATGCTCGACCAGGAGCCGCGGATGGAGGCCGCCGCGGTCGTCCTCGAGTCGCGCACCGGCGCGATCCGCGCGCTCGTCGGCGGCTGGGACTTCGAGCGCAACAAGTTCAACCGCATCACCCAGGCCAAGCGCCAGGTCGGCTCGGCGTTCAAGCCGTTCGTCTACGGCTCGGCGCTCGAGAGCGGCTGGACGGCGGCCGAC
This sequence comes from Thermoanaerobaculia bacterium, assembly GCA_035607445.1. Classification (GTDB taxonomy): domain Bacteria; phylum Acidobacteriota; class Thermoanaerobaculia; order Multivoradales; family UBA5704; genus DASYKS01. Next base: position 3,422 of record DATMZM010000099.1, read on the forward strand.
ACGCTCCTCGACGCGCCGACCTCGTTCAAGGGCGCGGACGGCCGCTTGAGCTACTCGCCGCAGAACTACTACCGGAAGTACTACGGCATCGTGACGCTAAGGCGCGCGCTCGAGCTCTCGATCAACGTCGCGACGGTCAAGCTGATGGATCTCGTCGGCGTCCAGCGGACGATGGACTTCGCGCGCCGCGCGGGGATCGAATCGCCGCTCCCGCCCTACCCGAGCCTGGCGCTCGGCACGGCGGACATCACGCCGATCGAGCTCGCGACCGCCTACGCCACCTTCGCCAACCAGGGCACGCGCGTCGAGCCCTACCTGATCGAGAAGGTCACCTCGCGCGAGCGGCAGACGCTGGAGCACCACGTGCCGAACGCCCAGAGCGCGATGGACCCCGCGGTCGCCTTCGTCCTCGGCCACATGCTCGAGGGGGTCATCGACCACGGCACCGCCTACGAGGCGCACGACCTGCCGCTCGACCTCGCGGGCAAGACCGGCACGACGGACGACTACTCGGACGCCTGGTTCGTCGGCTTCACCCCCACCTACACGATCCTGGTCTGGACCGGCTACGACCAGAAGCGCTCGCTCGGCTCGGGCATGAGCGGCGCCGTCGCGGCGCTCCCGATGTGGATCTCGGTCGTCAAATCGGGCCTCGCGGACGGGTGGCTGCACAAGGACGAGAAGTTCCCGGTGCCCGCGGGCATCGCCGAGCGCCCGATCGAGTACTACACCGGCCTGCGCCCCGGACCGGGCAGCGCGCGGACGGTCGACGAGGCGTTCGTCACCGGCACCGAGCCGTTCAAGGACTACGACCCCAAGTGGTCGACGGTGATGACGCTCCCCTGGTTCCAGCAGAAGTCCTTCTACGTCCCGAAGGAAGGCGAGGAGATGACCCAGCGCCCCGACGAGCCGGGCGAGGCCCCCCCGCCAGCGCCCGCCGGAGACGAGCCCCCGCCCGACGCTCCCGCCGCGGCTCCCCCGCCGCCCGGGCCTTAGGGAGCCGGCGGCTCTCGGCGGCGGCTCACTTCCGGAGCCGAGCCCAGAGCCTGCCCCCCTTCCTGCCGTCCAGGATGTCCTTGAGCCCGGCGAGATCGACCTCCCAGGTCGAGGTGTCGCCCGCGTGCCGCGTGGCGTTCGAATCGACGACCGGCAGCGGGCTCGTCAGCTTCCACGCGAAGCGGTAGCCCGCAAAGCGCCCTTCGGCCTGCTTCCAGTCGAGCGGCCCGTTCGGGCTCGCCGGTTTGCCGTCGCGGACGTCGAACAGCGTCACGACCTCGTCCGAGACGAGGAGCGTCCCCCCTTCGTCCACGACCCGGAGATCTCCGAAAGGTTTGTCGAGCTGCGGGCCGAGGACGGAGGGGAAGGCGAGGTCCGCGAGCTCCGCGAGCCGATCGAAGGCACAGCCGAAGCTCATGCCCCGGTAAGGATTCCGATCCCAGGTCTTGCGCTCGCGGATCGTGACGCCTTTCGGAGCGCGCTTTTCGAGCGAGCGCAGCTGGAAGTCGAAATCGAACGGGTCGTCCGCCGGATCTCCCCCCGGATGGAGCAGGCGTTTCTTGGCTTCCTTGAGCACCGCCTTCGAAGGCGCCTCGCCGCGGGAATACCGGCCTCCGCCGGATTCGAGGCTCAACCGGGCCGCCTGATCCA
>DATMZM010000381.1:0-6786 GCA_035607445.1 Thermoanaerobaculia bacterium
GACGACCTCGCCATAGCGCCGGAGCGGCTCGCCTCCCGGATGCGCCGGCAACGCCGCCTCGATCTCGCCGAGCTGCCCGGAGGTGCGATCGACCTCTGGGGCGAGCGCCCGCACCGCCCGGTCGAGATCGGCGCGCACCTCCTCGAGGGCGAGCCCGGCCTCCCGTCGTTCGACGAACGCCGCCGCAAAGACCTCGCCGCTCTCCGGAAGACCCGCCGCGAGATCGGCCACCGCGGCATCGAACCGCACCGTGGCCTCGTGGAAGCGCACCTCGAGCGCCCTGGGATCGTGATCGAGCGCAGCGCGCGCGAGATCCTCGGCCGCGACCGGCCGCCACGCCGGATCGACTTCCCGGCGCGCCACGTCCGCCGCGTCCAAAGCCAGTCGCGCATCCCCGAAGTCCGCGACCGTCGCGGGCGACGGATCGATCGCCAACCGGTCCTCGGCTGCCTCAGACCGGCCGCGCGCCTCGACGTACCTCCCCTCGAGCCCCTGGAGCGCCGCGATCCGTTCCGCGCCGAGCTGCTCAGGCAATGGCCGGAGTGCGGTCGCTTCCTCGAGCCCTCGCTCGCGCTCGCGGAGCGTGCGGAAGGCGGCCAGGGTCTCGCCCTCGCGCGCGAGCGCCGCGGGAAGATCGACCGGCGCCTCGCGAGCGAGCGAACGCAGGAGACCCTCCCGCGCGGAGGCAATCGAGGCCAGGTCCGCCTCGAGCTCCCGCCGCGAAAGCGGCTCGGAGCGCGGCAAGCCCGCAACCCGTTCGAGCGCCGCGATCTCCTGGCCGCGGCGCCCGCGCTCGGATCCGAGATCGCGATCCACCTGGCGCTCCACCGCGCGCACTTCGATGAGCGCGCGGGCCTTCTCGAGGCCCCCTTCGCTCCGTTCGTAGACGCCTCCCGACGATTCGCGGAGCTGCGCATACGGCGCCTTCTCGCCCGGCGGGACGGACAAGTGCGTCGTGAAGCCCGCGAGATGCCCAAACTCCGACCGGTCCCGTTCGCGCGCCGCGCCGAGCTCGCGCGTGAGGATCGGCGCGAGGACCGCGGCCTCCTCGCGCGGCACGGGCGCATCGTGTCGAAACCATCCCTCGACCCGTTCCTTGCCGAGCGCGACGAGCGCCGCCGGCTCGAGCCCGCGATCGCGCAATCGGTACGCCTCCCGAGACCCGAGCTCGACGACGAGCGAGGCGGCCGGCCGTTCGGGCCGCACGAGGATTTCGGACCCCGCGGCGTTGCGCTGCCGGAGCCAGCCGAGCGAGCGGTCGATCTGCGCCACGTTCCACCCGGTGCGCACCTCCCGCTCGCCGTTCCGGCTGTCGAGCACCACCAGGTCGAAGCGCTCGCCGCCGAGCGCGCGCAAATGGCGGTGCACGGCCTCGCGCGTGCGCGACGTGACGGAGGACGACGCGTCCGGATGAGCCGCGTCAGAGGCGAGAGGTTCGGTCATCGTCGACTCCTTCCGAGACGAGAGGGGAGAGGCGTGGCGGGCGCCGAAGGCCACCGCGAGATCGCGCTCGGGATCGAAGCGGACGCCGAGGCGGGTCCGGAGGCCCTTCCAGGTGAACGCCGGGCCGAGCGAGGTGCCTGAGAAGGCGAGAGCTCCGGCGCGATAGGAGACCCCGGTCACCTGCCCGCGAGGAGCGATCCGAAACCGGACCTTGATGTTGCGGCTCGCCAAGCGCTCGACGAGCCGAGCGACCGAAGGACTGCTCCGGCTCGCCTCGAGAATCGCCTGTCGGAGCTGCTCGCGCGTCGAGATCACGCCTGTCCTCTCGGCCCGCTGCCGCTCGGCGCTCCGAAGGGGTTTGATCTCGGGCGAGGCCTCGACCGGACGGAGACCATAGTCCCGCTCGATGGCGCGCAGGATCCGCTGCGCCCGCGCGTAGTCATGAGCGTCCGAGACGATCGAGCCGTCGAAGGCGATGCGCGAGGCGACGAGATGGAGATGGTCCTCGCGGGCGTCGCGATGGAGATAGGAGATCCAAGGAGAGCCGGAAAACCCCATGCCGGCGATCGTCCGCTCGGCGATCTGTCGCCACTGCTCGTCCGTCAGCTGCTCGCCGGGCGCCGGTCGGATCGGCATGTGAAAAACCGCGCGCTCAAGCGTTGGACGCAGCGCGCGCACCTGCTCGAGCTCGGCCGCGAGCTCGCGGGGTGTGCGCGAGCGGAGATTGCCCGCAAGGACCCGAGCGCCCTCCTTGCTGTCGAGATACGCGAGCAGTCCGCGAAATCCGCGTCCCTTGATTTGCCGTCCGATCATCGGATGGCAAGATTAAATCCGCCAGCCGAAAACCTTACGGTACGTCGTTGGATTTTCTTTTCCGGGATCGCGCCGGAGATCGAGCATCGCGTGGGGCCGAGCCCGTGGCGGGAGGTTCTGCGGCTCGCGCAGCAGGCGCCGTGAGCTCGTCACGAAAGGAACTAATCGCGCTTTCCAAGCGCTCGATCGACGGGACGAGATCAGGCGACAGGCGCCCTTGGTGCACGAGCTTCACCGCTTGGTTGAGATTGTTGCCGAGGCGAATCAGCTCGTAGACGGCGCGGAGGTGAAGGCCCGAGACGCGCAGAGCATTGATCCGCCGGACGAGCGCGGCTCGGCGGAGAAAGGTGGCGCGCGGAAGGCCGGCCGCTGCGGCCTTCGCGTCGACCGCCCGCAGCTCTTGGATCGTGAAGCGCACGAGGATCGAGACCGCCCGCGGTGCTTGCGACCGCGGCCGGCCGGGCTGGCGCTTCCGGTCCGTGTCCTCGCCGGAGGTCCTCAACTTTCGCATGCGAAAGTCACCCGACTCTCAGAGCGAATCTGCTCGCCACGGGAGCTACGCGAGGCCGCGGAGCGTCGAGCTTTCGCATGCGCGGACCTTTCTCCGAGCGCGACCGGAGGCCGCGCGAGCTTCCCCAGGGGTCCAGGGCTCCCCCTGGCGAGCCGGCCCCGGGGCCGGGTTTTCGGATATCGAAAACATTGCTCGCTCCCAACCCCGAGCCCCCCCGAAAAGAAGCCCTCTCCGCCCGCCCCAAACCCGCCTCCGTTCCTCTGGGGAAAAGGCCTCAGCGGGCGCGAGCGAGGATCTCGGCGGCCAAGTCGTCATAGTCGCGAGTCACCGGGGCGCGAGGAGCGGCGAGGGCGAGCGGCAGGCCGCGAGCGGGAGCGGCGGCCCCTGCGGTCGCCTCGCGAATCGTGCTCGCGAGGAGATCGGCGCCGTGCCCTTGGCACAGCGCCGCGAGCGACGCGCGGGCGAGGCGGCTCCTGGCCTGCACGCGAAACGGAAGAATGCCGAGCAGCTCGAGGTGCGGATTGAGCCGCCGACGCACGGTTGAGAGGGTCGCGAGGAGCTGCTCGAGACCGCGAAGTGCGAGGGGCTCGGGGACGACAGGCACGAGGACCTCGCGGGCCGCCGTGAGCGCGTTGAAGGCGAGGAGGCCCAGCTCGGGCGGAGCGTCGAGAAGGACGACGTCGAAGCCGTCGAGATCGGCGAGCCGCTCGGCGAGCAGTTGCTCGGCGCCGATCTCGCCTGCCATCCGCCGCTCCTGCACCGCGAGCGCGAGCGAGGCGGGGAGGAGCGAGAGCCCCGGACAAGCGGTTGCGCGGATCGCGTCGCGCGCGGGCACGGCGCCCGCGAGCACCTGCTCGAGGAAGGGCGGATCCGCCAGGCCTCGGGCGAGCCAGGCGGAGGCGCTCGCCTGCGGGTCGACGTCGATCAGGAGCACCGTCTGACCGCGCGCGGCGAGCGCGGCGCCCAAGTTGACGGCGGTCGAGGTCTTGCCGGTCCCGCCCTTTTGCTGGGCGACCGCGATCCGGCGCGGTCGCGATGGCGGGGGAGAGGTCGTCATCGACCGGCTTCCGCCCGTCGCCTCGCGCCCCCCGACTCCACGATCGCGAACGCCGCCAGTGTGCAGCCGGCGAGGGACGGGGGCATCGGGATCGCGAGCACGGGTCGGGGTCCCGCACGCGCCAAGGGCGTTTTCCGCGCGGTTCTCTGTCGCTGCCGCTGGGCGCGGTGGAAGTAAAGCGCGGCTTTCCGAAAAGTCGCCCGGTCCGCGCTCCCCGCGGCGATCTGGTGCCGGAGAAGCGCGACCATGGCGAGACCCTCGGAGTGGACCGCCTCGGACGTCTCGAGATGCTCCGAGAGCTGATCGACGTGCTCGAGGGCGGTCTCGGTCGCTCCGTGCGCGACGAGGGTAGCCCAGTAGTCGAGCGCGACGAAGAGACCGTCGAAGATCCGCCCGTCGCAGGACAGGAAGATCCAGGCCGCGTGGAGGCTGCGCGCTGCCTCGGCGTGGTGGCCGAGCGCGTCGAGCAGGCGCGCCTCGAGCCACTGCCGGTGATCGGTGAGACCGCGATCGCGGCTGAATCGGCGGTAGAGCGGATCGAGCCTCTTGAGCAAAGACCCCGCGGCGCGTGGCTGGTCGAGGTCGAGGTAGACATGGGCGAGCCGATGGCCGGCGGCGAGCTCGAAACGCGGCCGGCGGGCCGGATCGAGGCTCGGCGAGCGGTCGAGCGCCTCGCGCAGACGAGCGCAGGCGACCACCGGATCGGCTGGCGCAACCAGCTCGCCGCGTCGGGCGAGAAGCGCCACCTCGCGTTCGGTCTCATCCGCGCTGTGCGCGGCGCGCTCCGCGCGCGCAAGCCGCTGCTCGCCCTCCTCGAGCGCCCCCGAGGCGGCGAGGATCTCGCCCTCGACGCGGAACAGCTCGCTCGCGATGGCGGGGTCTCCCGTGCCGCAGAGCCGCGCGCGATGAGCGGACGCGCAGGATTCCCGAGCGGCGTCGAGGTCGCCGCCGGCCCGCTCGGCGTCGGCTCGCGCCGCGAAGCCGGCGGCGACCCAGTCGTCGACCCGCCGCGCGCCGTAGACCTCCGGATCGAGCTTCGCCGCGCCGTCGAGAGCGGCCCGGGCCAGGCGCAGCGCGCTCACGGGGGCCGCTCCGACCTTCTGGCGACTCGCGCGGAGGAGACACGCAAAGAGCCCCCAGGTCGAGAGCTGCGGGCTCCGCAGCAGGCGGCGGAACCCCTGCGGCAAGGGCTCGATCGCCCGGAGCGTTGTCTCCGCGATCGCGAGCTCTTGGGCGAGCCGCTCGGCGAGCGGGTCGTCCTCGCGATCCACCGAGGAGGCAACCGTTGCGTGTGGCACGGGCGCGGGGGCCGATCCGCTCGGCGCGATCGATGCGCGCGACGCGCGCGGTGCCCGACCGAGCGCCCGCCGAGGCCGCGGGCGCTCCAACGGAGGGAGGTCGGGCTCGAGCGCCTCGCGCAGGCTCTGGAGCAGCTCGGAAAGCAAGTCGGACATCATCACCCCGCCACTAGCGTAACCTGGAAGTCTTGAGCAACAAAATCACGTCTCAATGAGCAGAAAAGCACGAAAACTCGAAGCGCGCCGTTCATGCGGAGCTACGCGCCCTCGCCGCCGGTCGCGGCGAGGTCCTGCTCGAGCAGGTCGATCAGCGAGACCTTCTCCGGAAACGACAGCGCGCGAAGCTTCGAATACAGTTCCTCGGGGTCGAGGCCGGCGGCCTGGCACGCGGTCTCGATCCCAGGCTGCATCGAGAGGTAGCGGTCGAGATGGGTGATCTCTCGGGGTTTCAAGTCCCAGGGCGCATCGAGCACGCCGCGGAGAGCCAGGTAGCAGGCCTCGGGCAAGGCGCCCGACTTGACGGGATTGGCCTGCTCGAGTATTTCGGACAGCAGATCGACCTTACGGCGGAGGATGCGCGACCGATTGAAGGGTCCATGCCCCTTGTCGGAGCGCGCCCCTCGTCGTTCCAGAAACTCGAACTGCTCCTCGCCGAGCATGAAGTTCGTGGGTCGGACCTGGGCCATGTCGGTTTCGTCCTCACCTGCCAGGGCTCGCTCACGGAGAGGTCCGTGGCGTGGGGCTGAGCGCCCCGCGAGCGGTTGAGCGCCGCTATCCTACCTGAACATGGTGTCGAGAAAACATCTCCTCGTCTTTCCGCACCGAGCGAGCCCCCGACTCCTGGTGGTTCTCCTGCTCTCCTGTACTCCTGCTCTATAGGGAAGGAGGGTGCCCAAAAGAGCACAGAAACCCGAAATGCAGAGCACAGAAACCCGATTTGGCAGAGCACGGAAACCCGATCGCATCCGCAGGATTTCCGCAGAATTTTCCACAGGGTGCCAAGGCGACCTCAGGATGCGGGAGACCGCCAACTTTCGCATGCGAAAGTTGCGGTGAAGGCGTACGTCAGATTGGCCGTCTCCCGGCCTCGAAGTCCAGAGGTGCGGTGCGGCCGTCAGTTGTGCGGCGCGCCGTCCGGGTCGACGCCCGCTCCCTGGTCGCTCATCAGCTGGCGGCCGTCCGGATCGACGGAGACTCCCTGGTCGCTCATCCGTTCGTGATCGTTCGGGTCGACGCCTACTCCCTCGTTGCTCATCAGTCGGTGGCCGCTCGGTCTGCCGCCGGGGTCGATTCCGGCGTGCCGCGCACCCGAGATCGCGGCGGCCACCGAGCCCGAGAACCAGGTGCCGAGCCGGCCGAGTAGGTCGGACCAGGGAGAGGCAGCGGCGGGTGCCGCGGTGGCGAGACCGAGCGCGAGGGCGAGAAGAGCGAGAGCGGTGAGGCGTCCATGGATCGAGCGTACGAACATGACGTTCCTCCTCCTCGGGAGTAGTCCACCGCGGCTGAGACGGGCCACTAGTCGGAGTCTTCGACCTCGTCGTCCGCTTCGCGGTGCATTTCCGGAGCCTGACCGGCCCGTTCGATCTCGCGGAGGATGCTCCGGATCGCGGCGGCCTCGAACGCCGAGCTCTCGGCGGCGCGCTCCAACAGGACGAGGGAGGCGA
>DATMZM010000176.1:0-3183 GCA_035607445.1 Thermoanaerobaculia bacterium
CATGCCCTGCTCGACGTGGGCATCCTGGAGAAGACCGTACAGGGCCGGATCGTCTTCCCGTTCGATGCCGTGCGCGTCAGTTTCCTTTTGAAGGCGGCTTGATCCCGCGAGCAGCGCCCTCTCGCCCGGCCTGGGCGGCGAGATAATCCTCGAAGCGATGGAACTCCAAGGGCTCACGCCGGACCGCTTGGAGCGCCGCGAGGTCCTCGATCCCTTCGAGTCTCTCGAGCATCTCGCGGTACTCCTCGATCTCCACGATGACCGCCACCGGCTTTCCGTCTCGGATCACCACTTCGGGGGAAACGTGCGCTTTCATTCGAGTTTCTCCGAGCTCCGGGCTCAAACCTCTTAATGCAAAAAACGGCCGGCGAGGGCGCCGGCGGTCCCAGGGTGCTTTTCCCGGCCCCTACTTGCCCACAAAAATCGTCTTGCTCTCCGTGTAGTACCCGATCGCTTCCTTGCCCAGCTCGCGGCCGAAGCCGCTTTGCTTGAAGCCTCCGAAGGGGGCTCCGGAGTCGTACCAGTTGTACTGGTTGATCCAGACCGTGCCGGCCTGGACTTCGTGCGCGACCTGGTGGGCCTTGCCGACGTCGCGCGTCCAGACTCCGGCGGCGAGGCCGTAGATCGAGTCGTTGGCGAGGGCGATCGCTTCCTTGACGTCCTCGAAGGGGATGACCACGAGGACCGGTCCGAAGATCTCCTCCTGGGCGACGCGCATCGAGTTGTTCACGCCGTCGAGGATCGTCGGCTGCATGAAGGCGCCCTTGCCGTTGACGCTCGTGGCCTCGCCCCCGGTCGCGAGCCGCGCTCCCTCTTCGACGCCGATCTTGACGTAGCCGAGGACGGCCTCCCGCTGGGCCATCGAGACCAGGCTCCCGAGCCGCGTCTTGGGATCGAGCGGATCGGCCGGCTTGAGCTTTTGTGTCCTTTCGACGAGCCGTTCGACCAGCTCGGCGTGGATCGAGCGCTCGACGAAGAGCCGCGAGCCGGCCGCGCAGACCTCGCCCTTGCCGTAGAAGATGCCGTTGTAGGCGCCCTTGATCGCGGCGTCCAGATCGGCGTCGGCGAAGACGATGTTCGGGGATTTTCCGCCCAGCTCGAGCGTCAGCCGCTTCGTCAGGGCCGCCGCCGACCGCATCAGGTCGCGGCCGACCTCGGTCGAGCCGGTGAAGGTGATCTTCGCGACGTCCGGATGCGCGACGAGCGCGTTGCCGACCGTCGCTCCTCCCCCCGGCACGACGTTGAGCACGCCCGGCGGCAAGCCCATCTCGACCGCCAACTCGGCGAACTTGAGGGCCGTCAGCGGTGTGTTGCTCGCCGGCTTGAGCACCATCGTATTGCCGAAGGCGAGGGCCGGCGCGATCTTCCACATCGCCTGGATGATCGGGAAGTTCCAGGGCGTGATCGCGGCGATCACGCCGACCGGCTCGCGCAGCGTGTAGGCGAAGACGAACGGCCCCTGGACGGGGATCGTGTCGCCCGTCACCTTGTCGGCCCAGCCGGCGAAATAGCGCAGCGCCTCGATCGCGGCCGGCACGTCGACGTAGCGCGATTCGAAGATCGGCTTGCCGTTGTCGAGCGTCTCCAACAGGGCGAACTCGTCGATCCGCCGCTCGAGCTCGTCGGCGATCTTCCAGAGCAGGAGGCCGCGCTGGCGCGCGGTCGTCTTCTTCGCCCAGACCGGGAGCGCCGCTTTCGCCGCGGCGACCGCGAGGTCGACGTCCGCGGCGCTCGCGGAGGCGACCTGGCAGATCGCCTCCTCGGTCGCCGGGTTGGTCGTGGTGAACGTGCGGCCGCCTTCGGCGTCCTGCCAGGCGCCGCCGACGAACAGGCGGCTCGGGGGGAGCTTCGGCTCGGCCGCGAGGGTGGCGGCGACGTCGGCCACGTCAGGCCCCCTTGAACTGCGGCGCGCGCTTCTCGACGTAGGCCGCGAGGCCTTCCTTCGCGTCGTCGCTCTGGAAGAGTTGCTGCTGCAGCTCGCGCTCGAGCGTCAGGCCGCTCTCGAACGCCATCTCCGCGCCCGAGTGGACGGCGCGCTTGATCCGTCCCGCCGCCTTGGACGCCCGGCCCGGCGTGCAGAACTGGCGGGCGTAGGCGTGGATCTGGCCCATGAAGTCGTCGCCGTCGAAGATCTTGTTGACGATGCCGAGCCCCTCGGCCTCCTCGAACGAGACCAGGTTCGCGAGCGTCATCATCTCGATCGCCTTGGCCTTGCCGACGATGCGCACCAGGCGCTGGGTGCCGCCCGTGCCCGGCAGCACGCCCAAGTTGATCTCCGGCAGGCCGACCTTGCCCGAGCCGCGCTTCGCGATCCGCATGTCCGCGGCCATCGCGATCTCGAGCCCGCCGCCGACGGTGTGCCCTTCGAGGGCGGCGAGGACGATCTTCGGCGTCTGCTCGAGCCGATTGAGCGTCTCGTTCGCGTGCAGGCAGAAGTAGTACTTGAAGGTCGGGTCGGCGGTCTTCAACATGTTGATGTTGGCGCCGGCGCAGAAGAACTTCTCCCCCTTGCCGGCGAGGACGAGCACCTCGACCGAGGTGTCGAACCGCGCGGCGAGGATCGCCTCGTCGAGCTGGACCATCATCTCGTGGGTGTAGCCGTTGAACGGAGGGTCGTCGAGGGTCAGGTAGGCGACCCCCTCTCGGACCTCGTAGTGGACCAGCTTGCGCTCTGCGCTATCGGACATGGCTTCGGATCTCCCGGTCTCTCTGGCGACGGTTGGGGAAGATGGGTCGAGGGCGGAGGCCCCGCCCTCGCGGAAAACGGCTCGAGCCTATTCTGGCACGGCCGGTCGGCGGCAGCCAGGGGGCCGCGAAGCCCTGAACTGCCCCGGCGCGCGCCCTTATTCCGGCTCTTCGTCCCGGGCCAGCGCCGCCAGGCTCTCCGCGAGGGCCCGCCGGTGGCCCCGGTTCTTCTTCGGCACTTCCATCTGGGAGATCTTTTCCGCGATCCGGTCCCAGGGCTCGCCGGCCAGGATCGCGTCGCAGATCTCCTGGGTCTCGAAGCTTTGGCCGCCCAGGTCCTTGACCTCGGCGATCAGGGCTTCGGGATCGGGGCCGGCCCGCTCGGGCTCCGGCTCGGGGATCGGCTCGGGTCCCGGGGGTGGCGGCACGGGATCCGGTTTCGGCGGATCGGTTTGCGGCTGCGGCTGCGGATCTGGCTGCGGTTGCGGATCGGGTAGC
>DATMZM010000083.1:0-6676 GCA_035607445.1 Thermoanaerobaculia bacterium
CGTTCCAACATAGCCTGGGGCATCGCCCCAGGACGCGGACGAGCGGAAGCCTGGGAAGGGCTGAAGGCCCGATCCAAAGTGGCTCGGGCTCGCCGCCTCCCTACTTCGCCGGCACCCAAACGCCCGGCAACCCGACCGCCGTCGCCTTCTGGTCGAGCGCGGCGACGTCACCCGCCACCAATCCGTCCAGCTCTCCGACCAGCCCGTCGAGCTCGGCTTTCTCGCGCGCGTACTCGTCGCGCATGCCTTGGGTCGGCTTGCCGTCTCCTCCCTTGATGGTGTCGAAGAGCGGCGCCATGCGAGAGTAGAGCTTGGCTCCGCCTTGGAAGGCGAGGATGTCGTAGACGACCTGCGCCTTCGGGTTGTGGAGCTTGGCTTCGAGGGCGTCGAGCTTGGCGATCAGATCGTCTCCCGCCTTGACCAGCTCGGCGCGGGAGGCGTCCTTGCGCACGAGGTCGCTGCGGCCCGCGACCTGTTTCTTGATCGTCCGCAGGCGGGTGACGGTGCGGGTCAGGCGGGTGATCTGGTCGCGCACTTCGAGCGCGAAGTTGAGCTGCTCGGCCAAGTCGGCCGCCGGCTCGGGGAAGCGCGGGTCGGGCAGCAGCTTCGCGGTCACGCTCTGGCTCTTGTCGCCGGCGGTGAGCTTGAGCGTGTAGGTGCCGGGCAAGGCCGCAGGGCCGACGAGCGGGTAGCCCGCGTCGAGGATGCCGCCCGGGATCATCTCCGCGCCGTCCCAGGAGGTGTCCCAGAGAAAGACGTTGAGCCCCGCCTCCTTGGGCAGGGCGAGCGTCTTCAGGTCGTCCTTCTCCTCCTCGGCGTACTCGGAGCTGCCGGTCGCCTCGAGCGCCTGGCTCGAGCGCTTGGCGACGAGCCGGCCCGAGTCGGTGTAGACCTCGAGCGTCACGTCGCCCTTCGGCGCCTCCTTGAGCCAGTAGCGCACCGCCAGGCCGCGCGGCGGGTTGTCGGCCCCCCAGCCGGCCCTCCGTCCCGCCCCCGGGCGCAGGATCCAGCGCACCGCGTCGGGCGTCGGGAAGAGGTGGACGTCCTCCTTGCGCACGTCCTCGCCGAGGGCGAAGAGGAGCGAGGTGTCGTCGAGGATCCACATCGACCGCCCGTGCGTGGCGAGGACCAGGCTGTCGCCGGTCGCCGCGAGGTCGTGGACCGCGACGGTCGGCAGGTTGAGCTTGAGCGACTTCCAGGTCGCGCCGTCGTCGAACGAGACCGCGACGCCGCGCTCGGTGCCGAGGTAGAGCACGCCCTTCCTCTTCGGGTCCTCGCGCACGGCGTGGAGATAGACGTTCGGGAGCAGCCCGCCCTTGGCCGACGTGCCGAGCCGGCGCCAGCTCTTGCCGGAGTCGCTCGTCTTCCACAGATACGGATGCATGTCGTCGAGCCGGTGGGCGTCGACCACCAGGTAGGCCGTGGCGGCGTCGAAGTGCGAGGCTTCGAGCATCGAGACCGTGCCCCATTCCGGCAGCCCGGGCACGGCGGAGGTCACGTTGTCCCAGCGCGCGCCGCCGTCCTTCGTCACGTGGACGAGACCGTCGTCGCTGCCCGCCCAGATCGTCCCCGCGGCGACGGGCGACTCGGCGAGCGCGAAGATCGTCGCGTAGGTCTCGACCCCCGTGTTGTCGCCCGTGATCGGCCCGCCCGACCACTTCTCCTTCGACTTGTCGTTGCGGGTGAGATCCGGGCTGATCGCGGTCCAGCTCTGGCCGCCGTCGTGCGTTTTGAACAGCACGTTGCCGGCGTGGTAGACGGTCTTCGGGTCGTGGGGCGAGACCAGGATCGGCGCGGTCCACTGGAAGCGGTAGATCAGGTCCTCGGCGCCGTGGCCGGACGGGTTGTCGGGATAGACGGTGACGTTTCGCGTCTGTCCCGTCTTCTTGTCGAAGCGGGTGATCGTGCCGCCGTACTCCCCGGCGTAGACGACGTCCGGGTCGGAGGTGTCGGACGCGATCCAGCCCGCCTCGCCGCCTCCCACGTCGTACCAATCGGTGTTGTGGATGCCGCCCCCGGCCAGGGTATCGGTCGGGCCCTGCGCGGTGCCGATGTCCTGGAGCGCCCCGGCGACGTACGGCGGCGTCCGGGAGTCGGCGACCACGTGGTAGAACTGGCCGATCGGAAGCTGCGGCGCGGTCCAGCTCTCGCCGCCGTCGACCGAGACGTCCACCCCGCCGTCGTTCGAGCCGATCATCCGCCTCGGGTCCTTCGGATCGATCCAGAGGTCGTGGCAGTCGCCGTGGTGCCAGCCCTTGACGCGCTGGAACGTCTTGCCGCCGTCGATCGACTTGAGGATCGGCACGTTCGGCGCCCAGACCTCGTTCGGGTTGCCCGGGTTGACCGCGAGCGTCGAGTAGTACCAGGCGCGCTGCTGCAGCTGCCGGTCCGCGGAGATGCGGGTCCAGCTCTCGCCGCCGTCGTCCGAGCGGAACAGGCCGCCCTCGGCCGCCTCGATCAGGGCGTAGACGCGCCGGCTGTCCGACGGCGCGACGGCGATGCCGATCTTGCCCCAGATCCCTTCGGGCAGGCCGCTGCCGGTCAGCTGCTTCCAAGTATCCCCGCCGTCGCGCGAGATCCAGAGCCCGCCGCCCGGGCCGCCGCTCGTCATCTCCCAGGGCCGCCGGCGCGCCTGCCAGAGGCCGGCGAAGACGATGTTCGGGTTGCTCGGATCGAGGGCGACCGACGAGGCGCCGGTCTGGTCGTCCTTCTTGAGCACCTGCCGCCAGCTCTTGCCGCCGTCGCGGGTCCGGTAGACGCCGCGTTCGGGGTTCGGTCCGAACGCGTGCCCGAGCACCGCGGCGAACGCGACGTTCGCGTCGCGCGGATCGACCGCCATCTCGCCGATCTGTCCCTCCTGGATCCAGACGTGCGCCCAGGTCTTGCCGCCGTCGGCCGTTTTGTAGATGCCGTTGCCCGCCGCCACGTTGCCGCGGATGTTCGCCTCGCCCGAGCCGACGTAGACCACGTTCGGATCGGAGGGTGCGATCGCGAGCGAGCCGATCGAGGAGATCGGCTGGTCGTCGAAGATCGGCTGGAAGGTCCGCCCGGCGTCGGTCGACTTCCAGACCCCGCCCGAGGCGGCGGCCAAGTAGTAGACGTTGGGATTCCCCGGAACCCCCGCGGCGCGGGTCGCCCGGCCGCCCCAGGCCGGACCGAGGAGCCGGTACTTGATCCCCTTGATGCCGGGGGGATCCTCGAGCTTCGGCTCCTCCGTCGCTTTCGTCTCCTTCTTCTCGTTCGTGGCCAGGGAGCCCTTCGCCGCCTGGACGGGCAGCGCGGAAAGGGCGAATGCGACGGCGAGGAGGATCAGGGCCGACGGCAGGCGGCGCAGCGGGAGCATCCGGTCACCTCGTTTTCGAAACGGCGGGAGAGGATCGTTGCGGGCGGTCGGGACAAGGTACGCGGAGACTAGCCAAAGGTTGGCGGGGCGACAAGGCGGCGGGCGCGCGAGCGCTGGAACGCGAGCGCCGCCGCCCGTCGTGCGATGCGAGACCTCAATCGGAAAACGGCGCCCGGGCGACGCGGCGGCCGAAACCGAGGCGGTCGAGCAGGGCGATGCGCGAGCGGGGGCGGGCGCGGCGCTCGTCCGCGAAGTGACGGGCGAGCTCTTCCTTGAGCCCCAGCCGGGGGTGTCGCACGAGCACCTCGGCTCGGGTCAGAGGGGCGATCTCGCCGAAGCGCAGGCCGGCGACGTCGAGGCCCGAGCCCTGGCGGACGAGGTGCGCTTCCGGCCCCGAGGCGAGGTCGACGCGCGGGTTCAGATGCCGGCAGATCGCCTCGGCGAGCCCCTGGGCGCGCTCTTCCGGCCAGCTCTGCGCGCGGCCGAAGCTCTCCGCAGCGAGGGCGCCCGCGAGCGCGAAGCAGGCCGTGGTGCCCTGCGGCGCGAAGCGCCCGGTCAAGCCGAGGTCGTGGAGCAGGCAGGCGACGTAGAGCAGCTCGGAATCGAAAGCGATGCCGTCGCGCGCGCCGAGCAGAGCGCCCCACAGATAGGTCCGCTCGCAGTGGCCGGCGAGGGCGGGCGACGAGGCTCCGCGGCAGAGCTCGGCGGCGGCCCGGGCCGCCGGGGTCTCGGGCAGCGCGATCTCCCCGAGCGCTATTTCGACCTGGCGCCGCGAGCGCATCCCCAGCCGGCGCAAGGCGCGGTCCCCCTCCTGGCGCAGCAGCTCGCGGATGGCGCCGAGGGCGAATGCGAGGCGGTCGCCGGAGGAGAGCCGGCCGCCGGTGCGGCGCGCCCAGGCGAGGGAGCCGATGGTCGTGTGGGTCTCGGGCATGGGGCGCTCTCAGGCGATCTCGCGCGAAGGCTGGAGCCAGTTGTAGCCGCAGACGAGCGGCGGAGTCAACCGAAGGGTCCGGCTGAAGAGCGGTGAGCGGCGGAGAGCGGCGGCGACTGGCGGGAGAACCGACACGGCGCGAGGCGGAGTCCGATCGCCGAGAGGAGCGGAAACGACCGGTCCGCCTCGCACCGCGGGGTCCCGGACGACCCGGAACCCAACGCGGGAGAGAGTAGGCCGGCGGGCTCGGGCGCTGCTATCGAAATCTTGCTTGTTTGCGGCCCGCTCTCGGCGGCCTACTGGAAGTAGCCGACCACGTCGAGCACGAGGTGCGTCGAGCCGTTGGGGATGCCGCAGAAGACGTCGAACGCACCGCTCGCGGAGAGCGACACCACCGCGTTGTTCGTCCGCACCTGGCCGGCCGTGAAATTGATCGCCGAGACGCTCGAGACCGGGACTCCCGCCGGGCCGAGGCTCAGGCTGCCGCCGCTTCCGGGGCCGACCACGGTCAGGTTCGCGGCGATCGCCGAGGCCCCCGCCGGGATCCCGCACTGCCCCGTCGCGACGAACGAACGGGTGGCGTTCGCCGCGAGCACGGGGCCGCCGTACGGGCCGTTGGCGTTCCTCGTGTCGACCAGGCGGCAGGGGGGGACGGTGAAGTAGACCGCGGGAGCCGCGACGAACGTCGCCGTGTACGTCCTCTGGAGCGAAGAGGTGGCGAACGAGTGCGACTGCGCGCCCCCGTCGGACCAGGACGAGTAGACGTAGCTGGTCGCGCCCAGCGTCTGCGGCGAGGGCGCATCGACGTTGAGCACCCAGTTCTGCCAGGAGTTGATCGTCGTCGGTCCGGTCAGGGGCGTGCCGTTGACGGTCGTCGTCAGCCCGTGCGGCGAGGTGTCGAACGTGGTCGCGATCTTCCGTGGCTGGAAGTCGAGATGCGCGCTCCCCGTGAGACCGCCGGAATCGGTGACCAGGAGGTCGATCTCGACGAAGCTCGTGTCGAGCGCCGGAACGTCCTCGGGCGCCGGGGCGTTGAAGACGATGTTGTTGCCTGCGACCGGGCCGAGGAGAGGGTGCGTGTGCATGTCGTGGTGCAGCCGGACCGTCCAGGTCAGGGCGCTCGCCGGCAGGGTGCCGTCCTCGGCATCGGAGCCTCCGCCGGTCAGCGTGATGGCCTGCCCGACGAGGAAGCGATCGAGAGACGTGGGTGCCACGATCGTCGCGGTCGGCGCCGTGTTCGCGCCGACCTGGATCGGGACCGTCGCGGGCGCCGAGAAGGCGAAGTTGTTGTCCCGCACGCGCAGGCTCGCGGTGTAGGCGCCCGCCGCCGAGTAGGTGTGCATCGTCGTCACGGTCGACGTCGAGGTCTCCGGAGTGCCGTCGCCGAAGGTCCAGAAGTAGGTGAGCGTGTTGCCCGCGTCCGGATCGCTCGAGCCGGCGCCCGAGAAATTGACCGCGAGCGGCGGCGGGCCGGCCGTGGGGCTGGCGCCGATCTGGGCGGTGGGCGGGTTGTTGCCCGCGACGGTGAAGTAGATCCGCCGCACCTGACCGCCGCCGGCGAAGGTCGTGTAGTAGAGCGCCTTCGTGGTGCCGAGCGGGCCGAAGCGGAGGTCCACGGCCGAGGAGCCGCCGAGGTTGGTCGCGAAGTCGCTGGTGGTCGTAAACGGCCCGTTCGCATTCGCGCCCGCGATGCGGAAGATCCAGCCGCAGACGTAGTCGCTGAACAGGTAGGCGTTGTCGTAGCCGGGCCAGAGCCCGGCCGGCACGAACGCGCCGCCGGTGATCGAGGTGCAGCCGGTCGGGCTCGTCGAGCCCGGCACCTGCACCCCGTGCTGGTACTCGAAGATCGGATCGACCATGCCGGCCGGCGTCGGGTTGCACGGTCCGGAGGTGCTGTTGGTGTGGCGTCCTTCGCGGCAGTTCCAGCCGAAGTCGGCGCCGGCCTGGCCGAGGTCGAGCTCCTCCCAGGCGTCCTGGCCGACGTCGTTGATGAAGAAGCGCGTGCCCGCGGCGTTCGGATCGAAGGCCAGCCGGAAGGGGTTCCGGTGACCCCAGGAGTAGGTCTCCTGGCACTTGTTGCCCGCCGTCGTCCGGCCGGTCACGTTGCAGCGCGCGGTGCCCGCGCCCTGGAACGGGTTGTCGGGCGGGATCCCGCCGTCCTTGGTGATCCGCAGCACCTTGCCGGTCAGCGTCTGCTGGTCGCGCGAGGCGTCGTTCGATCCGGCGCAGCCTCCCCCCGCGTAGTCGCAGCCGCCGTCGCCCACCGTGATGTAGAGGTAGCCGTCCTTGCCGAACTGGACGTCGCCCGCGTTGTGGTTGCCGTTGGGCGACGGCATGTTGTCGACCAGCACGGTCTCGGATGCCGGATCGACGACGTTCGAATCCGGGAGCACGAAGCGCGA
>DATMZM010000063.1:0-9283 GCA_035607445.1 Thermoanaerobaculia bacterium
AAATCGACATCGTCGAGGGGGACCTGGAGCATGGAGGCGGGCTCGACGCCGCTCGTGACGATGGTCTTGGCCATGGCGCTGAGCGCCGTGGACGAGATCGGAGCCTTGATCGCGAAGACCGCGTTGCAGACGGACTGGATCGCGGGATCGACGAACAGCAGGACGACCGCCGAGCAGCCGCCCGGGATGGCGCCCGAGCATTCGTGGACGTCCGAGGCGGTGGGGTCGCCGGCGCCGAGGTTGCGGCCGATCGCGTCCGCGCGCTCCGCGGCCAGGTCGCCGTCTCCGCCCTGGGGGATCCAGACCGCCCAAACGCGCGAGACGCGCGAGCCGGCCGCCGCCCAGGCCGCGTGGACCGCGTCGAGGCTGCCGTCCGGGACGGCGTGCCCGCCCGGCAGGAAGTTGACGGTGCCGAGGTGCCGGGAATTGGCGAGCCGGGCCACCAGGTTCGCGCAGGAGATGCCGTCGTCGGGGTCGAGGCTCCCGGCCTCCACCTGGTAGACCTCGGCGCACTGCGTGGCCACCGCGAGCGTGGCGAGCAGGATCGAGCCGTCGGTCGTCGTGCCGTGAAGCTCGGGAGAGACGGTCGAGAGAACCTCGAAGCTCGCGGCCGGGTCGGCCGGATTGAGCGCCGCGACGGTGCGCGCGACGTTGCCGAGCCGCGCCGAGGCGAGCGATGGCCCGTCGCTTTCCGCGTCGCCTTCCGTCGCGATGGCGCCGGCGACGACGTGGGCGTTCGCGGGGGCGACGTCGTCCCAGCGGTCGAGGAGCGTCGCTGTCGGCGTGTTGAGCGCGGCGATCCCGCCCGCGAACTCGACGACCCCCGCGTCCTCGAGCTCGAACCCCTCGAGGCTCAGGCCGGCGCGGAGCCGGCGCAGCAGCTCCTCCTGCGCTCCGGAGTTGTCGACTTCGACGTGGAGCAGGCGATAGCGCCGCGCGGCCGCCTGCGTCACCGGCGCGGCGGCCTGGCAGACCTTCCCGCGCCGGCGGTGGAACAGCACCCAATCGCGCGTCGCGCGGACGATCAACACGTCGCTCGCCGGGCGGGCCGGGGGGAAGAGCTTGCGCGCGCGACCATCGCCGTAGGCGGGGTTCTCGAGCGCCGCCGAGAGGGCGTCGAGGGCGGCGATCGAAGCGTCGTGCGACGGGTTTCCCGGGGCGAGCGCCTCGGCGCTCACCTTCTGGGTCGATTCGAAGAGCGGCAGCGAGACCCTGGTCGCTCCCTCGAAGGCCTTCGCGAACTGGTCGCTCGCCCGCGTGAGGACGGCGGCGGCCTCGGCGCTCGCGGCGCTCGGCCAACGCCGCTGGCAGGCGAGGCCGAGCCTTCCGGAACCGATGGCGGCGAACGTAGGGAGCTCGATCGTCACCGTCGGGCCGCCGCCGGTGCCGTTCGCGCGGCCGAGCGTCAGGACCTCGCGGATGTCGATCTGGTTCGAGGCCGACTGGCTCGCCGGGTTGCCCGTTCGCGAGATGAACAGGCTCCCTTCGAGCGTCGCGTCGAGATGGCGCGAGCCGTCGGCGTCCGCCCGGCGGTCGGTGACCGTCAGCTCGCCATGGAAGTCGAAGCGGAGGAGCGAGGTGAGATCGAAGCCGAGGGTGGCGAAGATCGCGCACTCCGCCGCGACCTGGGTCGAGCCGTGGATCTCGAGATCGAACGGATCGCGGTCGCACAGGAGGGCGAGCCAGGTCGAGCCCTGCCGGCCTGTCTTGCTCTCGGCGTCGAGCCGCCCGGCGAAATAGAAGGCGGTGCCGCCGCCGGGGAGGTCCTCGCCGCGGGCGCTGCCGGCGAACCCCGGAAGGGGCGGAACCTCCGTGCCGGTCGAGGTGCCGGCGGCCTGCGGCGCGAAGAGCGTGTACGGCGTTTCCTCGATCTGCGCGTCCTTCGGTTTGAGCCAGAACTCGACGAGCGGGCCGAACGTCTTCTCGAAGGTCAGCGACATCTCGTACCCCTGGCCCGCGACCACGCCCGGGCCGGCGTCGATCGTGCCGTCCGGCACCAGGACGTCGACCTTCGGCTTCGCGTTGGGATTGTCGATGCCGGCGAGGAGCGAGATCCGCTCCATGTGCTGGGCCTCTTCGAGGGCGTGCGGCACGTAGTCCGGCCGCACGACGCAGAAGCGCAGGTCGACCCCTTCGCCCATCCATCGCCGCACCTGCTCGTTGACCGTGAGCGCCGACTGCGGATCGACCGGCAGGTAGCCGGCGCTCGGCAGCTCGACGATGCCGCACTCGATCAGCTTGCGCTCGCGCGGCGCCGAGAAGAAGCTCGTCGCCGCGTCGGCGAGCCGGCCGCGGATCCGGTCGAGCTGGCCGTAGCCGGCCGGCAGGTAGGAGAGCGCGGCGGCGGCGGTGGGCGAGGAGAGGCGGGCGGTCTCGGTCGCCGCGAGGAGGCGCGCGATCTGCTCCGCGGTGTCGCGCAGGAGGGCGTGCGCCTGGCTGCACGGATCGTCCGGGCCGCCGCCGCCGTGGTCGTCGTTCAGGCAGTCGGCGAGCTGGCACTGGAACTGGAGCACCTGGGCGAGGAAGACGTCCCACGGCCGCATCGCCATGATCTGCGCCCAATACCGCCGGGGCGGCGGCTCGATCCGCTCGCGGCGCGCCGTCCAGGCGTCCCAGAAGAGCGTCGAGGAGCCGGCGCGCGCGACGAGGGCGATCGGCACGCCGGCGCCGCCGGCCGGCCGGGCGCCCAGGCACCAGGCCTCGCTCGCGAGGCCTGCGGCCGAGATCAGGTTCGCGATCCGCGTCCGCTCGTCCTCGAAGTAGGCGGAGGCGGTGAGCGAGCGCCGGTGCTTGCCCGCGAGCGGCACCGCGTTCGAGGTCGCGAGCGGCGTCCGGAGCGCGATCGGCACGGCGCGCACGAGCACGCCCTCGAGCACGTAGGGCCGCTCGGTCGAGGTCGCGCAGGCCTCGGCGCAGAGCTTGCCGTAGACGTCCTCCTCGCCGCACAGCCCCTCGGCGTGGAAGAGCGTGACGACCCAGAGCGCGCCGCCGTCGGCGGTCGCCGTCGAGCCGTCCGCGAGCGCGTCGTCGCAGTCGCCGAACGCTCCGGAGGCGGCGAGGCGGACGACTCCCGAGGGTCCGAGCGCGAGGGCGCCGGAAGCGCGCGAGGCCGCGATCAGGTCGGCGAGCGAGAACGCCCGCACCTCGGGCAGCAGCAGCACGCGCCCCTCGGGATCGATCGCGAGCCCGGCGCCGATCGTCACCTCGTCGCCCGAGAGGGTGGCGTCGTAGCCGTGGACGATGCCCGAGCCTCCGGCCTGGTTCGAGAGCGCGACCAGGTTGCGCAGGTAGCGCTGCTCGAGGTCGAGGTCGCTCGCGCGCAGGAACTTGCCGTCGAAGTAGTGGAGCCGGGTGAGCGGCGTCGGCTGCGGGATGACGGTCAGCCCGCCGCCCTGGCCGGCCAGGACGAGTTGGTTGGGGCTCTCGAGCGCGATCGCGTTCTTGGCCATGGCTCTAGCTCCTCTCGATCATGAAGACGAAGTCGTGGCCGTCGGCAGCGTCGCCGGCCGTGGCGCCGAGCGGCGTATAGTCGGCGCCGAGGATCGGCCGCGGGCCGGTGCCGCGGGCGATCAGGCGGACGCGCCGGCCGCGCAGCTCCTCTTTCAAGGTGACGGTGACCTTGGTGCCGCCCTGGGACAGCGCGGCGTCCTTGACGTCGAGGGCGCTCCAGCCGTCCCCCGGGTCGAAGGCGGTGACCGCGAAGGCTCCGGCGGTGACGCTTGCCGGGGCGAGCGCGGCGTCGGTCGAAAACGTGATCCGCTTCGGGGTCGCGACGACCGAGGCGGGATCGACGCTCGGGCCGGCACCGCTCAGACTCGACTGACCCGCGCCGCCCTGGCCCGAATCGGCCGGCGAGAGCGCCGACTTGCCCTCGCCCGCGGCGACGCAGCAGGCCGCGCCGCAGAGCAGCTCCTGGATCGTCGCGGTCGCGACGTGGGCGAAGCGGACGGTCGGATCGATGCCGGCAGCGTCGGCCGGCGCGAGCAGCGTCCAGGCTTCGAAGGCGCCCGAGAGCGCGACCTCCGCGATGTCGGCGAGCACCAGCTCGCCCGGCTCGGCCACCGGCACGCGGGAGGGGTCCTCGCCCTCCGCGGTCGCGGCGGGCTGGAGGTCGATCTCGTCGAGCGCGGCGAACTTCCGGAAGTAACCCAGGAGCGTCGCCGCGCGGTCGGCCGGCAGGGCCGCGGCGACGTCGGCGCGCGCGTCGAGGACGGCCTGGTCTCCGGGCAGGACGACGTCGCTCTCGTCCTTCCGCGGCGGCTCGAGGCCGAAGAGCAGGCGCAGCCGGTGGTAGGGGAGCAGCGGCGGCAACGCCGGGCTCTCGTTCTGGAGCGGGTCGGTGCGCTCGGGTGACAACCCCGGGCGGAGAGTGAGCACGGCGCGCTCGACGACGCGCGAGTAGGTCGTCGTCTGGTTGGCGCCGTCGCAAGGCTCCGAGAGCGACGGCACCTGGCGGTCGAGGCAGCCGTCGAAGCGGATCACGACGTGCGCCGGGAAGGTCACCCGCCCGTCGCCGCCGCGCACCGCCCAGTCGGGCAGCTCGCGCTCTCCCGCCGGGCGGCCGTGGCTCTTCGCGGTCTCGGCGCCGCGCTGATCGAGCCAGGCGCCGACGTTGACGCACATCGGCACGTCCAAATGGACCTCGCGGCCGAGGCCGTCGATCGCGAGCCCGGGGCGGACGCGGATCTCGCCCTTGTCGAGATCGGGCTCGACCCCGAGCCCCCAGACCGCCCCCTGGCGGTGGAGCCAGGCGGCGTGGAGCCACCCCTTGCCGCGGTGGTAGGCGCCGATCGTCGTGAAGTCGTCCTCGCCGAGCAGCATGCCGAAGCGGACGCGCAGCGAGCGGAACGGGTCGGTGGGCAACAGCTCGCCGCCGGCGCCCAGGCAGGAGCGGGGGTCGGCCGCGTCGGCGGCGGAGGTCATCGTGGTCATGGCAGCCATGGCATGGGCTCCTATTGCTGGCTCGGGCTACTGGTCGCCGCGGACGGCGTCTTCCTGCCGGCGGTCGAGGAACGAGGCGGCGACGTCCGCGCCGCGGTGGCGGAGCGCGCTCTCGCCGGCCAGGTAAGCGGCGGAGCGCTCGGCCTTGTCGGCCGTCGTGAGGGCCGTGACCAGGGCGTCCTCGGCGGTCGCGAGGTCGGTGGTGAGCGTCGCCGGGTCGAGGTCCTTGAGGGCGTTGAGGGCGTCCGACGCCTGGAGGAACGCGAGCAGGTTGGCCCAGATCGGATCCGGCACCGCGGCCTCCCAGCCGTCGAGCGTGGCGCGCAGGTCCGCCGTGAAGGCGGTCTCGGCGGTCCCGAGCTCGCCTTCGAGATCGCTGACGTCGTCGCGCAGGTCCTGGACGTCCGTGTCGGCGTCGAGATCGACGTCGACGTCCGCGGCCTTCAAGTCGAGGATCTTCTTGGCCAGCTCGGCGCGCTTGGCCGCGAGCTCCGCCGCCTTGTCGTCGCGCGCCTTCTCGGCGTCCTTGGCGGCCTGCCGGTCGGCGAGCTGGCCCGCGTCGGTGATCTCGGCGGCGTCCGCGGGATCGAGCGCCGGGCTCGCGACGATGCCCGAGAGCCGGCCGAGCGCCGCGCGCACCTGGTCCGGGCCGCGCGACACGTAGTCGCCGAGGGCGGCCTCGGCCTTGCGAAAATCGGCCCAGGCCGCCGCCACGGGATCGGACGGGCGCCGCGCCTCGTCCGCTTCGGCGGCCGCCTTCGCGGCCTCGTCCGCGCCGTCGATCGCGGCCTGCCGGCGCTCGATCGCGCGGGTGCGCAGGTCGGCCGGGACGTCGCCCTCGACGCGCGCCTTGGCCGCCGGGAAGGGCTCCGGAGCCACGGCGGCGAGGGCGGCCGTCGCGTCCCCGCGCACCGCCGAGACGGGAGGCTGCGCGAGGGCGTCGCTCCAGCGCTGGCGCCGGCCCGTGTTCGCCGTCTCCTCGGCCAATCCGGCCTCGGCATCGGCGAGAGCGGCGATCGACAGCTCGTGAGCGGCGCGCGCCGCGTCGAGGTCGCCCGCGGCGCGCGCGGCGGCCTCCTCGGCGTCGAGGAGGGCGTGGCGGGCGTGGCGGAAGTCGACGAGCCGATCGCGCAGCTCGGCGATGCGCGCTTGCAGCTCGGCCGGGGTCAGGTCGCCCGCGAGCGACTTGCGCAGGTCGGCGACGTCGGCGGCGACGTCGGCGAGGTCCTGGGTGGCCTGGTCGCGCGCCGCGTTCTTCGTGTCGAGGTCGCCCTTCGCGGACGAGAAGGCGGCGAAGGCGGCGGTCCTGGCCTGATCGGCGGCGTCGCGCCGGGCTTGGGCGGTGGGGAGGAGCTTCTGATTGGCCATGGCAGCCGGTCCTTTCGTTCGATCGCGTCGGTTGGGTCAGGCCATCCCCGCGGGCGGCTCGGGGAAGGCCTTGCCGGCCTTCTCGTACTCGCGGCGGACGGCGTGGAGGAGGTGGTCGCTGCCGATCGGCTTGCCGGCGGCGGCGGCCAGGAAAGCCGCGGCGGCGGCGGCGTTCTTGATCAGGCCGCCGACGAGCGGGAAGCGCGCGGCGATCTCGTCGAGCCGGACGTCCGCGGCGAGCGGCGCGGTCGCCGGCAGGTGCGTGCGCCAGAGCGCGAGCCGCTCCGCTTTCCCGGGTTCCTCGAAGTCGACGACGAACTCGAGCCGCCGGGTGAACGCCGGATCGACGTTCTGGCGCAGGTTGGTCGAGAGGATCGCGAGCCCCTCGAAGCGCTCGAGGCGAGCGAGCAGATACGCGGTCTCCAAATTCGCGTAGCGGTCGTGCGCGTCGGTGACCTCGGTGCGCTTGCCGAACAGGGCGTCCGCCTCGTCGAACAGGAGGACGGCGCGCGCCTTCTCGGCGGTCGCGAAGACCTCGGACAGGTTGCGCTCGGTCTCGCCGATCCATTTGGAGACGACCCGCGAGAGGTCCACGACGAGGAGGTCGACGGCGAGAGCGCTCGCGAGCACCTCGGCCGAGAAGCTCTTGCCGGTGCCCGGAGGGCCGGCGAACAGAGCGCGCACGCCGCGCGCGCCCGGGCGGCCGGCGAGGATCCGCCAGTCGTCGAGCACGAGGCGCTGGTTGAGCAGGCGGTCGACGGCTTCGCGCAGCTGCGCGAGCCGG
This sequence comes from Thermoanaerobaculia bacterium, assembly GCA_035607445.1. Taxonomy (GTDB): domain Bacteria; phylum Acidobacteriota; class Thermoanaerobaculia; order Multivoradales; family UBA5704; genus DASYKS01. The sequence continues at coordinate 7,094 of DATMZM010000063.1, forward strand.
TGCGCGGGCAGCACCAGGTCGTCCCAGCCCGCGCGCGGGCGGATCCGCTGGACGCCGCCGCCGACGACCGAGCCCGAGCGGGCCCGGATCGCCGCCGCGACGTCGTCGAGGTCGGCCGGGCGGCCGGTCGTCCGCTCGAAGTGGTCGAGGTCGGCGGCGACCTGGCGCGCCGTCGCGGGCTCGACCGGATAGCGGGCGGCGAGCAGAGCGCCGTGCTCGGCGAGGGCGGGCAGCGCGGCGCTCCACATCCGCCCGAGATCGGAGGGAGCCAGCCGCTCGCTCGCGAGCGCGACCACGGGGCGGTGGCCGCGGATCTCGGCGGCGCCCGCGCGCGCGCAGACGACGATCGGCGCCGGGTGGTCGGGGAAGCCCGGCACCGGCACGGGCCCGGGACCCCCGTCGCCGTCGGGCAGCCGCAGCACCGGCACCGCGCCGCGGGCGAGAGCGTGGAGGCCGATCGAGCGCTCGAGCTCGGCGTCGGGCAGAGCGGCGGGCAGCCGGAAGCCGATCGCGCGCACCCCCGCCGCCGCGGCGAGGGCCGCCGCCCGCTCGTAGGCGACCTCGGGATCGCCGGCGGCGATCAGGATCGTCACCGCGTCGCCCTGCCGGAGGGCGGCCGCCGCGTGCGCCGCCGCCGGGCTTTCGAGCCAGCTCTCGAGGCCGAAGCGCGCGGCGCCCGCAAACGGGTCGATCGGCTCGGGGGGCGAGCCCGACGGCGAGCCGAGACCGAGCCGCGCCGGCCAGGCGTCGATCCCCTGAAGCGCCGACCAGAGAGCCTCGGCGAGCCCGACCGAGCGGCCGAAGAACGGCCCGTCGCCGTCGAGCGCCAAGAGGCCGCTCCGCCGCGCCGGCCCGGCCTCGACGACGGCGCGCAACGCCCGCCTCGCCGCCTCGTCGCCCGCGAAGAGCTGCGCCGCGAGTCCGAGCGTCGGCTGCGCCTTGCCCTGCGGATGGAGCACGCGGAAGACGTCGGCGTAGCCCTCGTGCTCCTCGGCGAGCCCGGCGAGGAGAGCGAGATCGACCTCGAACGCCGACAGCCCGAGCCCGCCGGCGAGCCGGTCGAGAGGATCGGGCCCGCCCGGAGGCCGCCGATCGAGGGGACCCTCGGTCTCGTCGAACGGCCGTCCGTCCGCGAAGAGGAGGCCGCCGCTGCCGGCCACCGCGCGCGCCGCGGCGAAGCTGCGCTCCAGGAATTCGAGCCCCGCCGTGTGCGGCCCCTCCTCCGGCGGCAGGGCGCGGCGCAGGAACGCCGCGAGCCGGCCGGCGAGGAGAGCGCACTCGAACCCGAGCCGCTCGCCGGCCGAGAGCGAGCGCGGGCTCGCGCCCGGAGCCGAAGCCGCCGCGGACGGCGCTTCGGTCGCCGCCTCGGCGATCGGGGGGACGAGAGCCAGCTCAGTCATAAGAAAACCTCAGGACGACGCCGAGCCAGGGCACGAAGTCCGGATCGAGGTCGAGGCGAGCGCGGCGGATGTCGGTCGAGACCTCGTCGAGGGAGAGATGGACCTCGATCCACCCCGGATCGGCCACGACCTCCGCGCGGCGCCGGCAGACGCGCTCGACGAGAGCGGAGCGCTCGCCGGCCGCGGGCTCTTCGAGCCGTTCGGAGAGGGCCTGGAGCAAGCGCGCCGCGAGATCCGCAATCGCTGTCATCTCCCCAGCCGCGAGCGGCGGTTCGTCGAGCGACGGCGGTTTCGAGCCGGGAGCCAAGCCGGCGAACGCGAGAGCCGCGGGGTCGTCCGCTCCAAGGGGAGCGAGGGCGAGAGCCAGCGCGTGCAGGCAGAAGCGGAACGGCCGCTCGGCGAGCAACGGATGCGCCGCGATCTCCCCGGGCAATCCGATCTCGTCCGCCAGGCCGATCAGGAACAGGAGCCCGCCCCACTCGGTGCGGCCGGAGCGGCGGGCGACGAGCGGCAGGGCGCCGTCCTCTGCGCCCGCGGGCTCGAAGGAGTCCGCGTCGGCCCGAGGGGATTCGTGAGCCGCCTCCGGAGCGCCGTGAAAAGCGTCTGGGTGGGGAAGTGGTTCCTGGGAGAGCCTGCCCGGCGGCACCTGCCTCTCCTCCGCGGCGGATTCGCGAGCCGCTTCTCCGGACGCCCCGAACGCCGGGGAGGTCCCGGCCTGCCTCGCGGCGGCCGAGAGGGCCCCGTCCGAAGCGGCGGATGAGAGGGCCTCGCCCGAGGCGGCGGGTTCGGT
>DATMZM010000212.1:0-41122 GCA_035607445.1 Thermoanaerobaculia bacterium
TTCAGGTCCTGCTCTACGAGTTCAAGGACGGTCTCGAAAAGTACTTCGCCTCCTTGGGACCGAGCGCTCCGGTCAAGACGATGCGCGAGCTGATCGCCTGGAACGACGGGAACCGCGATCGCGAGATGCCCTGGTTCGGCCAGGAGACGCTGATCGCCGCCGCGGAAAAGGGGCCGCTGTCGGAGGAGGCGTACGTCAAGGCGCGCGCTTCGTGCGTGCTCGGCGCGCGGACGAACGGTCTCGACGCGACGCTGGCCAAGAGCCGGCTGGACGCGATCGTGACGCCGACGAGCGGCCCGACCGCGCTGATCGACTGGGTCCACGGCGACCGCCCGGTCGGCGGCACCGCGGCGCCCGCGGCGATCTCGGGCTACCCGAGCATCACGGTGCCGGTCGGGTTTTCGATCGGCCTCCCGTTCGGGATCTCGTTCACCGGTCCGGCGTGGAGCGAGGCGAAGCTGATCCGGCTGGCGTACGCCTTCGAGCAGGCGACGAAGATCCGCCGGCCGCCCCGCTTCCTTGCGACAGCGGACTTTTCGACCGAGAGAATCCCTCTTCCGGTTCCGGCGAAGAAGACGGCCTGAGCCCCACCGAGGAGCGGGCAGGGTTGCCGCTCGCCCGGGCGTCGGGTAGCCTCCTTCCGATTGCCACTTGCCGGGGAGGCTGACCATGAGCGAAGAGGTGCGTTCGTCGCGCGCAGGACTGTCGATCACCCGCCGCGAGCTGGTCGTCGGAGGTCTCGCGGGCGGCATTGCCGCGGCGGCCGCGGCGGCCGGCGCGACCGCAGGGGCGCAGACGGAGAGCAGCGCCCCGGAGCCGCGCGCCGCGCGGGCGATCCCGCAATTCCAATACGAGGAGGCGTCGGTCCGCGATCTCCAGAAGGCGATGGAGGAGGGGGGCCAGACGGCGCGCTCGCTCGCCGAGCTCTACCTCGACAGGATCGAGCGCGTCGACCGCTCGGGGCCGGCGCTCAACGCCGTCATCGAGGTCAACCCCGAGGCTCTCGCGATCGCCGAGGCGCTCGACGCCGAGCGCAAGGCGAAGGGTCCGCGCGGGCCGCTCCACGGCATCCCGGTGCTGATCAAGGACAACATCGCGACGGCCGATCGGATGGAGACGACCGCCGGCTCGCTGGCTCTCGTCGGCGCGAAACCGGGAGAGGACGCGCACGTCGTCGAGCGCCTGCGCGCGGCGGGCGCCGTGATCCTCGGCAAGACCAACCTCTCCGAGTGGGCGAACTTCCGCTCGACGCGCTCGACCTCCGGCTGGAGCGGGCGCGGCGGCCAGACGCTGAATCCCTATTCGCGCGACCGCTCGCCGTCCGGCTCGAGCTCCGGCACCGGCGCGGGCATCGCGGCGAACCTGGCGGCGATCGGCGTCGGCACGGAGACGGACGGCTCGATCCTCTCGCCCTCGTCCGTCCAGGCGCTCGTCGGGATCAAGCCGACGGTCGGCCTGGTCAGCCGCGCGGGGATCATCCCGATCGCCGCGAGCCAGGACACCGCCGGGCCGATGTGCCGCTCGGTGGCGGACGCCGCGGTCCTGCTCGGCGCCCTCGCGGGCGCCGACGAGCGCGATCCGGCGACCGCGGCGAGCAAAGGCAAGATCGCCGACTACACGCAAGGGTTCGACGCCAAGGGGCTCGCGGGCGCGCGGCTCGGCGTCGCCCGCGGCCAGGGCTTCGGCCGCAACCCCGCGGTCGACGCCGCGATCGAGGCGGCGCTCGAGGAGATGCGCCGGCTCGGGGCGACGATCGTCGATCCTGCGGACCTCGCCTGGGGCAAGGAGATCGACGACGCTGAGTACGAGGTCCTGCTCTACGAGTTCAAGGACGGCATCGCGAAATACCTGGCGTCGCTCGGGCCGAACGCTCCCGCGCGCGATCTCAAGGGCCTGATCGACTGGAACGAGAAGAACCGCGACCGCGAGATGCCCTGGTTCGACCAGGAGATCTTCCACGCCGCGGAAGCGAAGGGGCCGCTCACCGACGCCGCCTACAAGAAGGCCCGCGCGACCTGCGTCGAGGGCGCGCGAAAGAAGGGCATCGACGCCACTCTCGCGAAATTTAAGCTCGACGCGATCGTCACCCCGACCAACGGCTTCGCCTGGCTGATCGACTGGATCGACGGCGATTCCTATACCGGCGGCAGCACGTCGCCCGCGGCGGTCGCCGGCTATCCGAGCATCACCGTGCCGGCCGGCATCGCGTTCGGCCTGCCGATCGGGATCTCGTTCACCGGCCCGGCCTGGAGCGAGGCGAAGCTGATCCGGCTCGCCTATGCCTACGAGCTGGGCACCAAGGTGCGCCGGCCGCCGGGGTTCCACCCGAGCGCCGACATCGCGACCGACAGGATGCCGGCGCCTCCGGCCCCGAAGAAGCCGGCGTGAGGCGGAGCGGCTCGATCCTCGCGGCGGCCGCCGCTCTGGCGGCGCTCGCTGCGCTCGGTGCTGTGGGTCGTTCGGCGGGGTGGGCCGGAGAGGGCGCCGGCGGTCCCAGGGGGAAAAGCGAGAAGCCGAAGGACAGGGGGAGATCGATGCGGTTTCTGGCGCTCGGGGATTCCTACACGATCGGCGAGGGGGTGACGCCGGCCGAGCGCTGGCCGGTGCAGCTCGCGGCTCTTCTGCGCGCGAAGGGAGTCGCCCTCGACGAGCCCGAGATCGTCGCTCGCACCGGCTGGACGGCGGACGAGCTCAAGGCGGGGATCGCCGCGGCCGGGCCGCGCGGGCCCTTCGATCTGGTCACCCTCCTGATCGGCGTCAACGATCAGTATCGCGGTCATCCGGTCGAGGGCTTCCGGCCCTCCTTCCGGGCTCTCCTCGCGCAGGCGGTCGGCTTCGCGGGCGGCGACGCGCATCGAGTCCTCGTCGTCTCGATCCCGGACTGGGGGGCGACCCCGTTCGCCGCCGGGCGCGACCGGGCGCGGGTCGCCCGCGAGATCGACGCCTTCAACGCGGTCTCGCGCGAGGAGGCGGCGCGCGCAGGTATCAGGACGCTCGACGTCACCGGCTCGACGCGCGCGCACCCGGAGGAGCACGTGGACGACGGCCTCCACCCGTCCGGGCGCCAGTACCGGCGCTGGGCCGACGCCGCCCTGCCGCTCGCTCGTTCGGCCCTCTCGGGCGCGCGCGAATAGCCGGACCGGCAGACGGGACGTTCCGCGCGCCCGCACGTCCCGGCAGACCGTCCGGGCCGCACTGTTGGTGGGGGAGCGGCGGGCGGTCCGGCTCCCCGGCGTACGACGTCCTCTCATCGGGCAGAAAGGCTTGACGACTCGACTATGGCCGCGTCCTCGTATCCTGGGATCTTCCTTCTCTCGCTCCCCCGCGCCGGCTCGACGCTGCTGCGGTTGATTCTCGATACCCATCCGCAGATCTGCTGCCCGGACGAGATCCACCTCGGCCGCTTGGTCGCGACGCTCTATCCGGCGTTCAGCGGGCTGCGCGAGAAGGCCGACACGGAGAACGCTCCGCTCTCGCCCGGCGATCCGGTGCTCGCCGACGTGCGCCGCGTGGTCGGCGACGTCATGGCGGGCTACACCGAGCGCAAGGGCAAGACCTACTGGTGCGAGAAGACGCCGGGCAACGTCGACCACATGAGCCTGCTCGCCGCGGCGTTGCCCGAGGCGCGGTTCCTCATGCTCCACCGCCACAGCCTCGATTTCGTCCAGTCGTGCATCCGGTCGCTCACCTACGGCCAGACGATGCCGATGCTCGAGCCGCACTTCCGGCGCCATCACCCGTACTACGTGCCGGCCCTGATCGACGCCTGGGAGGAGAAGAGCGCGGAGATGATCCGCTTCGAGCGCGAGATGGGGCCGCGCGCGCATCGCCTCCGCTACGAGGACCTGGTCAAGAAGCCCGAGCCGACGCTCGCCGCGCTCTTCCGCTTCCTGGCGCTCGACTTCGATCCCGCGCTGATCGACAAGGTGTTCACGACCGAGCACCATCAGCGGCCGACCGCGGGGGACCACCGGGCGTACGTCTCGACCCGGATCAGCGACGACAGCATCGGCCTCGGCTCGACCCTGCCCTGGACGGCGGTCTCGACGACCCCGCTCGCCCTGCGCGAGAAGATGAATACGCGGCTCGAACAGCTCGGCTATCCGCGGACCGCCTTCCGCGCCGACGGCTTCGAGACCGGGCTCGAGAAGAAGAAACCGGCGGCGAGCGAGATCTCGCCGCGCGCTCTGTTCGAGCAGATCCTGCCCCCGCGCCTGCCGGCCCTCGGCGAGGTTCCTGCCGACCTCGCCCGGCCGCTCCGTTTCGTCGTCGGCGGACCGAACAGCGGCGCCTGGACTCTCGACCTCTCGCGTCGCCCGGCGGAGATCACGGCCGGCGGCACCGAGGGGATCGAGATCCGCATCGCCTCGGCGGACCTCGAAGCGTTCGTCGGCGGCCGGATGCCGTTCGCCACGCTCTTCGGCCGCATCCGTTTCGGCGCGGAGGTGGCGCCCGAGAGCTTCCAGGGCTTCCTGAAGGCGCTGCTCGCCACCTGAGGCGTTGGGGTACGATCCTCGCCGCCTTGCGCCTCCCCTCGCTGCCGCCCGAACGCCGCCTTCCGGTCGCCGCCCTGCTCGCCGGGCTCGCGACAGTGCTGCTCCGCCTGCCGTTCGCGGCGCGGCGGATGTGGGATCACGATTCCGTGCAGTTCGCGCTCGGCGTCGAGCGCTTCGACCTCGCGGCGCATCATCCGCATCCTCCCGGCTATCCTCTCTACATCGGGCTGCTCAAGCTCCTGAAGCTCGCGGGCGTCGGGCCGCTCGACGGCATGGTCGCGCTGTCGATCCTGGCCGCGGGGCTCGGCGCCGCGCTGATCGTGCCTTTGGCCGCGCGGCTCGCGGGCGGGCGGCTCGTGGCAGGGATCTTCGCCGCGGCCCTCTACGCGACGAACCCTCTCCTCTGGTTCTACGGCGAGCTGCCGCTCGTCTACGCGGTCGAAGGGGGCCTGACCGTCGTGCTCGCGCTCGCGGTGCTGCGCCTGGGGGAGGGAAGGGCGGCGTTCTACGGCGCGGTCGCGCTCTTCGCCGTCGCGGGCGGCCTCCGCCAGTCGACGATGGTGCTCCTCGCTCCTCTCTTCCTGTTCGGGGTCTTCCGCGCCTGGCGGGCCGGGCGCTTGCCGATCCGGCGGATCGCGGCCGGCGCTCTGCTCGGGCTCGGCCTCGTGCTCGCCTGGTTCGTGCCGCTCTGCCGGCTCGCGGGGGGCTATGCCGAATACCGGAGGATCGGCGCCGAGCACTTCCGGGCCCTGCTGCCCGCGACCTCGATCCTCTACGGCGCCGGTTGGGGCGCCCTCGCGCACAACCTCGAAGTGCTCGTGAAGTGGGGGCTCCAGGGGATCCTGCCCGGCGTCGTGGCCCTCCTTCTCCTCGCGGCCCTGGCGCCCCGGCGGCTCGCCGCGAGCTGGCGCGCGCTCCGCCACTCCGCGCCCTTTCTCGCGTTCTGGGCGCTGCCGCCGATCGCCTTCTTCGCCCTCTTCCACATCACCAAAGCTGGCTACACGCTGCTCCACCTGCCGGCGTTCCTGGTTGCCCTCGCTGTCGCGGCCTCGGCGTTCTTCGAGCCCGTGGTGGTTGCGAACGGAGAGGGCGCCCCGGCGGTGAGAAAGCCGTCCGCGAGCGTTCTGCGCCTCGCGCCCGCCTGCGTCCTCGCGATCGGCGTCGGGGCGGGGCTCTTCCTGTTCGGCCGGGACCGCCGGCCGGACGAGCCACGCTACAGGGCGATCTTCGAGCACGAGTTCCGGGCCGGCACGATCCGCGATTTCGAGTCGGAGCTCGACCGGACGCTCGCGACGATCGAGCGCTACCCGCCCGGCTCGACGGTGCTCGTCGCGGTCGAGCTCTCGGGCACCGGGCCGGCGGGGGCGGACGGCTTCCTCTATCCCTGGCAGCGCCACCTCCAGTGGTATCTGCCGGAGTACCTCGTCGTCCACGCCGTGCCGGAGGAGGACGTCGCCTTCGTCGCCCGCGGCCACGAGCCGTTTCACCAGGAGCTGTCGCAGCTCTTCGTGCCGGCGCGCACCGAGCGGCTGATCTACGTCCTCTCGGCCTGGCCGGGCGGGCGTTTGCCGCTCGGACCCGGAGCGGTCGCCGGCTCGGGGAAGTTCTTCACCCTCGCCGTCGTGCCGTTTCGCGGCAGCGCGCGGATCGGCTCCCTCGTCGTCACCGCCGAGAAGGCGCGCCGGGCGGCTTGAAAGATCTCCGCGAGCGCTCGATTCGGAGTATCCTCAAAGGCATATACCAGACAACCCGAGACGAACCCGGCCGCTCCGGCGGGTTCCGGGGACGCAGGAGGTCGCAGGGCGCGCCCCTCGGGCCCTCCGCCAGCGAGCCGGCGCCGGCTCGCGAGGAAGGAGGATCTCCATGCGCACCAAGCTCTTGCCGGCTGTCTTCGCCGTCTGCCTGCTGGCGAGCGGTTGCAAGGACAACTTCGACGTCATGATCCCGGGCAACGGGGCTCTCATCTGCATCAAGATCAAGGCGAAGAACGCCCAGACGCAACAGGACCTGACATCGCAGATCCAGAGCGTCAACCCGCAGCCGACCGCCTACGAGCGGAGGACGGGCGAGGACTCGGGCGGCTTCAACGTCTGGATCCTCAAGGTTCAGTTGCCGTTCCTCGCCGGACAAACGGGCCCGAGGAAGGTCCACATCGGCATCGAGCTCAAAGACGGTGCCGAGTGGGAACGGGTCGAGACCGTGATCGCGGACCAGAACCAGCCGACGCCGCCGAACGTTTCGGTCGGCAGCGGCCGGTCCGCCGCCACCCTCTCGGTCGAAAACCCGTCGCCGAGCGTACCTCTCCGCCTCGACAAGCTCGACGTCGCGATCGCCCCGGTCGACGTTCCGCTGGTCGATCTCAACTACAACGACCCGCTCGTCGCGAGCTTCGACTGGCAGGCGGTGATCGCGGAGACCGTCGTCCTGGCTCCCGGCGAGGTTCGCGTCTTCGACCTTCCCGACGCGCTGGTCGGCAAGGCCGGCAATCGCTTCCTTCGCGCGCTCTACACGGACGCCGCCGGCGGCCTCGGCCCCCTCGGGGTGGTGCAGCAGGGTGCCGGCCCCACGATCGAGATTCCGCTCCTCTCGCCGCTCGGCATCGCCTTGCTCGCGCTGCTCTTGAGCGCTGCGGCCCTGCTCGTGCGGCGCGGGCGCCGCCAAAGCGTGTCCGGCGGATCAGCGGAGCCCGGTTAACGAGGCCGGCGGAACCAGCGGAAGGGCGCCGCCAGCGCGCGCCCCAGCCGGGTGCCCGGCGCTGTCCGGAGCGCTTCGAGCTCGGCGCGGATCTCCTCGACGCGGCGGCCGGCGTCGACGAGCTGCCAGGTGCCGCGGACCTCGAACGCCGCGATCTCCCCTCCGGCCGCGAAGGCGAGCCAGGGCTCGAACGTGTCGAAGGCGATCGCGCCGTCGTCGAGGCGCCGGCCGTTCGACTCCGCGGTCGCGGGATTGAGCGGCACGCGGGCGCCGCTCGCGCGCTCGGCGAAGACCGTGTCGATGCGGACGACGGAGAACTGTCCCTCGGTCGGATGCCAGCGCAACCGCCGCACCGCGGTTGGGCTCGGGAACGCGAACCGGATCGCGAAGCGGGGCGATCCCGGGTCGACCCGCTCCGCGAAGTCCTCCCGCTCGGGGAAGCCACGTCCGGAATCGAGGTAGAGGCGGGAGATCCGGCCCAGGCGCGCGTCGAGCCGCATCTCGAGATCGGAGAGGGTCGCGTCGAGAGCGGCGACTTTCCAGGCCCCGGCGAGACGAAAGCCCACCGGCCGCGCGCCCGGGCTCAGGTCGAAGGCGATCCAGGGGAAGAGGGTCGAAAAGCGGATCGAGCCGTCCGGGCCGATCGCGCCGTTGGTGCGCAACGCCGCGGGCTCGAGCGGATGCGATCGGCCCTCGCTGTCGTCCCAGGAGACCTCGGTGAGCCAGATGCGGGCACGGCGATTTTCGAGCGGCTCCCAGCGGAGAGCGCGGACGCCCTCTTCGGGGGCGAAGTCGAAGCGGAGCCCGAGAGCCTCGCCGTCGGGGTCGACGAGCTGCGGGGGCGCCGTCGAGAGACGCTGGTCCCCTTCGCCCAAGAGCGCGAGCCGGGAGAGCCGCCCGCTGCGCCGCCGCTCGTCTCGCTCGACCGCGCTCGCGACCGAGGCGATCGGCAGGCCGCCGATCCCCGGCTCGATGCGGGCGAGCTCGGCGGCGATTCCCTCGATCGAGAGGTCGGCGACGGAGAGGCCCGGGCTCGAGCCGATGCCTCCCGGCAGCTTCCCGCCGAGGTCGAGCAGCTTGCCGGGCAGCTCGCCGAGATGGCGATCCGGAATCACCACGAGGTGGAGGAGCGCGCAGCCCGCCGCGGAGACCGCGGCGAGGAAGTCGGCGAGGCGCAGGCGGTCGAGCGGGATCTCGCTCCGGGCAGCGACGGGCGCGGGGCCGGAGGGCGGCTCGGCGGAGTTCTCGGATGTTTCGGCCGGCTCGGACAGCTCGGACAGTCCGGCCCGGGCCGTCCCGGCGGGCTCTGTCAGGTGGTTCCACGGGGCCTGCGCGCCGCCCGGACCGGTCGACGAGTAGAAGAGCGGGGAGATCGCGACAGCGATGCGGCCGGATCCCGGGGCGGCGTGCCGCGCGCAGGCGGCCAGCCAGGGGGCGGCCTCGGCAGCCCGCTCCGGGGCGTCGCCCGCGACGACCAGGTCGAAGGTCCGCCCGAGGCTTCCGGCCTGTTCGATGGCGAGATCCCGAAGCTCCCAGCGCTCCGTGCCGGCGACGTCGAAGCGCTCCGCGGCCAGCTGCATCGCCTCGGAATCCTGAAGCCGGCGGTCGAGGCCGACCACCTCGGCAGCACCGCGCCGCAGGCACCAGAGGACGGCAGCGCCGGAGCCGACCACCAGGACCGACTTGCCGCGCGGATCGGCGATCGGCGACAGGACGAGGTCGCACAGAGCTTGCCGGTCGAGAAGCTCGTCGAGGCGCGCGCGCGTGGCGGTCGAGAGTGCGGCTTTCGTCACTGGCCCCCTTCGAAGCCGCGAGGGACGGCCCCGGCGCCGATCGTAGGCGAGGGCGCGCGAGAGGCGCAAATCCGCGCGCATCGCGCGCCTTTCTCGCCGCCTTTTCCGGGCGACCTTCGCGTGTTGTAGAGTCTATTGGCCGCCAATCCGGATCCCGGGATCTCTACGTAGTACTCTAGGGATCCAACCGCAATGATTGCGTTGCCGATCGAAGGCCGTGTGGAGCGGCGGTGCTCGATTTCGGCGCGCGACAAACCCCCTTCAAGGAGAAGCTCATGATCGATTCGAAGCTCAACCGCCGCGAACTCGGCAAGCTGACCCTCGCGGCCTTCGGCGGCGTGATGGCAGGCTCCCTGTTCACCGGCCGCGCCTTCGCCGGCGAGGCGGCCGAGTTCAAGCTGAGCGACCCGCACATCTGCTGTGGGCTCAACACCTGCAAGGGCCACGGCGCGGGCGCCAAGAACGAATGCGCCGGCATGGGCACCTGCGCGACCGCCGAGGCGCACGGCTGCAACGGCTCGAACGCCTGCGCCGGCCAGGGCGAGGACGGGATGAACTCCTGCAAGGGCAAGGGGAGCTGCGCCGTGCCGGTCAAGGGCGACAAGTGGAAGGCGGCGCGCGCCAACTTCGAGGCGGCGATGAACAAGGCGGGCAAGAAGTTCGGCCCGGCGCCCAACGACTGCGGCAAGTAGATTCGTTCGTTGGCTGTCGGGCGCCCGGGCGGGACCGCCGGGCGTCCGGCACGTCGTTCCCGGCATCACCAGATTCGAGCCCGGAGAGCAGAGCATGCAACCCCGCCTCGGCCATGACCACCTCGGTCTCGGCGTCGGACTGCGGTCCGCCCACTTCGAGCACATCCTGAGCCACAAGCCGGCCGTCGACTGGTTCGAGGTGATCAGCGAGAACTACGTCGATTCGCTCGGCCGTCCGCGCAACGTCCTGGCGCAGATCGCCGAGCGCTATCCGGTCGTGCTGCACGGCGTCTCGCTCTCGATCGGCTCGACCGATCCTCTCGATTTCGAGTACTTGAGCAAGCTCAAGAAGCTCGGCAAGGAGGTCCGCGCTCGCTGGATCTCAGACCACCTGTGCTGGACCGGCGTCCTCGGCCGCAACACCCACGACCTCCTGCCGATGCCCTACACCGAGGCGTCGCTGCGCCACGTCGTCGAGCGGATCCGCGTCGTCCAGGACGTTCTCGAGCGCCCGCTGGTGCTCGAGAACCCGAGTTCCTACGTCACCTTCGCGCAGTCGTCGATGGACGAGTGGGAGTTCGTCTCGCGCATGGCCGAGGAGGCCGATTGCGGCCTGCTGCTCGACGTCAACAACGTCTACGTCTCGAGCTTCAACCACGACATGGACCCCGAGACCTTCATCCGCTCGCTGCCGCACGAGCGGATCGTGCAGTTCCACCTCGCCGGCCACAGCGACTACGGCACCCACCTGATCGACACCCACGACCATCCGGTGATCGACCGCGTCTGGGATCTCTACCGGCTCGCCCACGAGCTGACCGGCGGCGTCTCGACCCTCCTCGAATGGGACGCCAACATCCCGCCGTTCCAGGTCGTCCACGACGAGGTCTTGAAGGCCAAGCGCTTCGTCGCCGGCGAGCCCGAGCCCGCGGACGCGGCGGCCCCGGAAGCTCGAGAGGGGGATGAGCCCTGGCGCGACGCTCCGCTCGGAGGCGCGCTCCGGGACGCCCCGGCGCCGCACCCGCTCCACCACATCCGGCCGGAGGTCCAGTGACCGAGAAGGCCTTAGGGGACGAGCCCGAAAGGCTTCCTCTCGACGCGGTCCAGCGCTGGTTCCAGGCCGTGATCACCCATCCCAACGGGGTGGAGGAGGGGGTCTCGTCGCAGGAGGCGCAGCGGATCGCACACCTCCGACGCGACGAGATCGAGCGGATCGTCCGCCGCTCGCGCCAGCTGAGCGCCGAGGAGCGGATCGGCATCTACGCCTTCGCCTACTACGCCCGGCTGCTCGAGGTCCTCGGCGAGGGGTTCCCGAGCCTCCGACGGCTGCTCGGGCAGGAGGTCTTCGAGGGCTTCGCCTTCGAGTACCTCGAGCGCTATCCGTCGCGCAGCTACACCTTGGACCATCTCGGCGCGCGCTTTCCTCGGTTCCTCGAAGAGACCCGCTCGGCGGACGCCGGAGAGCCCCCGGCCTGGCCCGAGCTCCTGGTCGATCTCGCGCTCCTCGAATGGGAGATCGCGAAGGTCTTCGACGGGCCGGGTCTCGAAGCCGAGCGCCCGCTCGCTCCGGCTGACCTGGAGGCGCTCGGCGCCGAGCGCTTCGCGAGCGCCCGTCTGGTGGCCGCTCCCTCTTTGCGGCTCCTCGCCTTCCGCTTTCCGGTCAACGATCTCTACACGGAGATCCGCAACGCGGGGGAAGGCGACGAGATCGCGCTCCCCTCGCCCGCGCCCGAGCGGCTCGCGCTCTGCCGCAGCGACTTCATCGTCAGGCGCTATCCGCTCCGCCCCTGGCAGCACGTTCTCCTCGAGGCTCTCGTCGCGGGGGGGACGGTGGGGGAGGCGATCGCCCGGGCCGCGGCGGTGGCCGAGGCGGACGAGGGCACCGCGTTCTCGGAGGACGAGATCGGCCGCGCCTTCGGAGCTTGGACGGCGGCGGGCTTCTTTCGCGCTCTCGCCTGAGCGGCGCGGCTACGCCGTCCGCCGCTCCGGCTGGACCCCCTCGATTTCGACGGCGACGAGCTTCGAGACCCCCTTCTCTTCCATCGTGACGCCGTAGAGCGTCGAGGCCACCTCCATCGTGAGCTTGTTGTGGGTGATCACGATGAACTGGGTGTCCTGTTTCGCCATCTCGGAGAGGAGATCGGCGAAGCGCGCGGTGTTGACGTCGTCGAGCGGGGCGTCGACCTCGTCGAGGATGCAGAACGGCGACGGCTTGGTGCGGAAGAGCGCGAAGAGGAGGGCGATCGCGGTCAGCGCCTTCTCGCCGCCCGAGAGCAGCATCAGGGTCTGCGGCCTCTTGCCCGGCGGGCGGGCGATAATCTCGATGCCGCACTCGAGAGGGTCGTCCTCGTCGAGCAGGCGCATCTCGGCCTCGCCGCCGCGGAAGAGGTGCTGGTAGACCGCGCCGAAGTGCTCGTTGACCTCGGCGAACGTCGCGAGAAAGCGCTCCGACGAGGTCCGGTCGATCTCCTGGATCGTCTGGCGCAGGCTCTCGACCGAGCGGGCGACGTCGGAGCGCTGCTCGGTCAGAAACCGGAAGCGCTCCTCCTGCTCGTCGTGCTCCTCGAGTGCGAGCAGGTTGACCGGGCCGAGCCGCTCGAGCGTCGCCCGGCAGCGTGCGAGCTCGACCTCGATCTCGGCGAGAGCGCCGCTGGGAGCGGGCGCCGGCTCGGGCAGCTCGCGTTCGAAGTCTTCGCGATGCGTCGCGGCGAGGTGCTGGGCGTCGTGCTCGAGGCCGGCCTTCCGGACGCGCAGCTCTTCCATTTCGGTGCGGACGCCGTCGCGCCGCTCGCGGCAGCCGGCGATCCGCTCTTCGATCTCGCGCAGGTCGAGGCGGTGGCCCTCGAGCCGCTCCTGGTCCGCGAGGACGCGCTCCTCTTCGCCCGCGCGCAGCTCGAGCGCCTCTTGCAGGTCGGCCTCGGCACGCGCGATCTCCGCTTCGATCTGCTCCCGGCGAGAGGCGAGCCGCGACCCTTCCTCGGCCCAGGCCGCGATCTGGCTCTGGCCCTGCGCCAGCTCGCCGGACAACCGGGTGGCATCGCGTTCGAGCGATTCGAGGCGTTCCAAGAGCAGGTCGAGGCGGCCCCGGCGCCCGGCGCTCTCGGCGCGCAGGCTCTCGCGGGCCCCCTTGACCGCTTCGAGCTCTCCCTGGGCGCCGTCGAACCGCTCCTGGAGCCCGAGGTGGCGCTCCTCGGCTCCCTCGAGCTCCCCGGCGAGCTCGCGCCCGCGGCCCCCGATCCGTTCGAGATCGGCGGCCACCGTCGCGCGCTGCTCGCGGAGCTTGTCGCCCTCTGCAGCGAGGCGGCGCTCGCGCTGGGCCAGGTCCTCGGCCCGCGCGCGCGCGACCGCCAGCTCCTGGCGCAGCTGCCCGACCTCGGTCTGGAGCCGGTTGGAGTCCTTGGCCAGGGCGGAGCGGTCGGCGAGGATCCGCTCGAGGGCGAGGACCGCGAGGGCCAGGCGAGCTTCGAGGTCGGGGATCGCCCGGGCGAGCTCGGCGAAATCCCTCTCGCGCTCGAGCACGCCCGGGGTCGCCCGCTCGCCCTCGACGTGGAAGGTGCCGCCCGCGACCCAGAGCCCGTTGCGGCAGAGGAACGCGACTCCGGGATGCCGGTCCGCGAGTCGCCGCGCGTCCTCGTCGCCGCGCACGAGGTAGGCGGGCGGGAGGGCCGAAGCGAGAGCCTCGCCGAATCCGAGAGCCTCGCCGACCGAGAGCAGGACTGCAGGATCGGCGGGAATCGCGAGGTCTGCCTCGCGGGGCGCGGCGTTCGAAGGGATCGCGACCAGGCTCGCCTCGGCGCGGCCCGCGAGCGCGCGAGCGATCTCGAGCGGATCGCGGTCCGGCTCGAGCAGGACGGCGTCGGCGAGCGGCCCCAGATAGAAGTCGAGGCTCCGCTCCCAGCCCTCGAGCGGATCGGCCTGCTCGGCGAGGAACCGCGGCTCCGCGAGGCCGGCCGAGGCGAGCGCGGAGATCAAAGCCTTTCGCCGCTCGGCGTCGGCGCGCGACAGCTCGGCGAGGATGCGGTGCCGGTTCCGCCCTTGGGAGAGCTGGTCTTCGAGCCGGCGTTTCGCCTCGGTGGCCTCGGCCTCGCGGCGCATCAGCGCTTCGAGCGCCGCGATCGTCCGCTCCGACTCGGCGCTCCTCTCCGCGAGCTTGCCCTCGGTCGCGATGGCGCGCTCGCGGGCGAGGGCGAGCGCCTCTTCGGCCTGGGCGTGCTCGGCCGCGTGCTCCTCGGTCTCGCGGTCCAGGTGGTGGAGGCGGTAGGTGCCCTTCTCGAGCTCGATCTGAGATTGCTGCGCGCGCTGGCGCACGCCGTTGATCTCGCCGGCTGCGGCGAGCAGCTCGCGCCGCAGCGATTCGAGCCGCGCCTGCGCTGCCGCGAGCTCGAGCTCGGCCAGGGCGATCTGGCGCTCGTCGGAGGCGACCGCGGACGCGGCGTCGTCGCGCTCGGCGGCGATCTCGGCGCGGCGGGCATCGAGGCTCGCGAGGCCCTCCTCGTGGCCGGCGATCTCCGCCCGGCGGCGCTCGGCGAGAGCGCGAGCCTGGGCGCCCCGCTCGCCGATCTCGGCGAGCGTTTCGCGGCTCCCCTTGACGAACTGCTGGCGTCCCTCGATGCGGGTGCCGAGCTCGGCATGGCGCTGGTGGCCCTCCGTGACCAGCCGGCTGAGCTCCTCGAGCCGCTCGCGGCCGGCGGCGAGCGCGGCCTCGTCGCGGTGCAGGTCGGAGGTCAAGCCGGCCTCGCGCTCGATCGCCCCGTCGAGCGTCGCTTGGAGGTCCGAGAGGAGGAGCGCGAGCACCGCCCAGCGCTCGAGGAGAGCCCTTTCGAGCAGCTCGCGGTATTCGACCTCCTTCTCCTGGTAGCGCTTGGCCGCGGCGGCCTGGCGCTTGAGGCTACGCACCGACCGCTCGACCTCCGAGATGACGTCGTCGAGGCGGAGCAGGTTCGCCGTCGCCTCCTCGAGCTTGACCTCGGCGATCGCCTTGCGCGCCTTGTAGCGCGTGATACCGGCCGCCTCTTCGAGCAGCTTCCGCCGCTCCTGGGGCTTGCCGGAGAGGATCAGGCCGATCTTCCCCTGCTCGATCACCGAATAGGCCCGGAGCCCGAGCCCGGTGTCCATCAGGAGATCGCGGATCTCCTTCAGGCGGACGTTCTTGCCGTTGAGCTTGTACTGGCTCTCGCCGCCGCGGAAGACGCGCCGGGTGATCGTCAGGCGTCCGTCCTGGGCATGGGGGAAGGCCGGGTCCGTCCGTAAGGTCAGCGTCGCCTCGGCCATGCCGAGCGGCTTGCGGCCGTCGGTGCCGTTGAAGATGACGTCCTCCATGGTGCCGCCGCGCAACGTCTTGGCGCTCTGCTCGCCGAGCACCCAGGTCATCGCTTCCGACAGGTTGCTCTTGCCGCAGCCGTTGGGGCCGACGATGGCGGTGACGCCGCCCGCGAACTGGACGGAAACGGGGGCGACGAACGATTTGAAGCCGGAGATTTCGAGGCGCTCGACTTTCAGCATGGTGACCGCGGAGCCTACCAGACGGCGGCTTCCGCCTACAAGCCATAGTGGAGTGGTTTAGGGGACGTACCACATCTCGTATGGGAACGGGGGAGCGCCGGCCGAGCCGCCCCGGGTCTCAGCGGCTCTTGCCGCGCCTCTTGACCGGCCGGGGGCTCTCCGGAGCCTCGGCGGGAGGGCGCCCTTGGAGATCGCCCAGGTAGCAGCCGGCCCAGAGGAGGAAGGGTAAACCGAGCTTGAACGGCAGGTCGAGCAGGTGCGCGATCAGGCCGTAGACGTTGCGGGAGAAAGCATCGTAGTGAGCGGCGCTCCAGGCTCCGAGCCTCGTGGCATAGGCGGCCTTGACCAGGAAGAAAACGAGCGCGAGGTCGAAGAGGACCGTCGCGAGAAGCGCCCAACCCAGGTTTTCGAGACGCCGCCGCCAGGGGACTCCGGGAACGGCGAGGAACAGCAGGAAGACGAGGACGAGATGGAAGTGGACGTCGGTCACCTGGAAGGAGTGGACCAGGCTCTTGGCCGGAGGGAAGTCCCGGCGCTGGACGTAGGCGGATTGGTCGTCGCGCGGCAGGAGGCTCGTCGCGTCCGGGCTCTCCGTCGCGTGGAGGAGCGTCTGCGCGCCGCCCAGGAGCAGGCGATTGTAGAGCGGTGTCGCAAGCCACCAGACCGCCGCCACCGGGATCAACGCCAGGAGGAGGTTGCGGACGAAGGCCCGGGACCAGGCGGAGCGGGAGTCGGGCATGACCGCGGCGTCAGGGGGTGAATCGTCCGGTCGAGGCTCTGGGGCTCAGGCGGCGCTCGCGCGCTCACCTTCCTTCGGCAGCGGCAGCCGATTCGCCCAGTAGATCCAGAGCAGCACGCTGGCCAGGATGACGATCGACTGCCAGATCACCGTGTGCGAGGCGTTGAACAGCTTCGGCAGGTAGGTCCCGGTCAGGAACAGCGCGACCACGCGCACCAGGTTGATCGCCTGGATCGCGACAGCGCCGAGGGCCAGGCCGAGCAGGCGGAACTTCCAGGGCGCCGGGAAGGCGAGGACCGCGGCGAGGAAGATCAGCATGGCCTCGACGCCGTTGCAACCGTTGCGGATGTTGACCGCGAACCGCGGGCTTTGAAGCATCGTCCCCGCGCGGTGAACGCCCTGGCCGAGGAGATTGAGCGCGCCGCCGCTCAAGCCCGCGACGCCGCTCGTGAACGGCTCGATGACGCGGTCGTTGACCCAGTTGAGCGAGATCAACGAAAAGCTCGCTCCGAGGATCAGCGCGAAGAGGATAAGGAAGCGGATCTCGCGCCGGTAGCGCGAGACGAACGATGTCCGGGCAGGGATCTGGCTGTTCATCGGGTCTCCGAGGGATGATCCTATCGAAGATCGGGAAGGAGGAGGCCGATGTCACTCGCGATCGGATGGCGCCGGACCCTGGTCAAGCTGGTCGCTGCCGCGATCGTGCTCGCGCTCTACGGTTTCGCCCGCCCGCCTCGGCTCGCGGGCTCAGAGCGCGCCGAGATGGCCGCCCGCTTCCGCTTCGAGCCCTCGCCTTTGCCGGAGCTTTCCGGGCCGCGGCGGACGATCCGGAGGGTCCATCCGAGCTACGACCACCTGTCGGCCTGGATCTCCGCCGTGGGCGCGGCCGTCGCGCTCAACGATCTGGACGGCGACGGCCTGCCGAACGACCTCTGCCTCGTCGATCCGCGCTTCGACCGGGCGATCGTGGCTCCCGTGCCGGGCACGGGCTCCCGCTATCCGGCCTTCGTGCTGCCGTTCGACGCGCTCCCGTACGACCCCGAGACCATGGCGCCGACGGGCTGCATGGCCGGAGACTGGAACGAGGACGGACGCGAGGACCTGCTCGTCTACTTCTGGGGCCGGACGCCGGTGGTCTTCCTCCGCCGGGAGGCGGCCAGGGCGCCGTCCCCGGGGGCTTACCGCGCCGTCGAGCTGGCGGCCCGGCCGGCGCTGTGGAACACGGTCGCCGCGACCCAGGCCGACCTCGACGGCGACGGGCATCTTGATCTGATCTTCGGCAACTACTTCCAGGATGGAGCGCGCATACTCGACGTCCACGCGACGGGCCGGGAAGAGATGCAGGACTCCATGTCGCGCGCCTGGAATGGCGGGGGGAAGCACTTCTTCCTCGGCTCGGGCGGCACTTCGGGCGCCGAGCCGCTGGCCGCCTTCCGCGAAGTCGACGCCGGGCTCGACGAGCGGACGCTCCGTGGCTGGACGCTCGCGGTCGGCGCCGCCGATCTCGACGGCGACGAGCGGCCGGAGATCTACTTCGCGAACGATTTCGGCCCCGACTGCCTGCTCGAGAACCTGTCGAGCCCCGGGCATCTCCGCTTCGCCCGGCTCCTCGGCGAGAGGACTTTCGCCATGCCGGCTTCGAAAGTCCTCGGCCGCGACTCGTTCAAGGGGATGGGGCTCGACTTCGGAGACCTGAACGGCGACGGCATCCTCGACCTCTACGTCAGCGACCTCGCGAACGAATTCGGTCTCCAGGAGAGCCATCTCGCTTTCGTCAGCACGGGCGAGACCGCGCGCATGCGGGAGGGCGTCGCGCCGTACGTCGATCGGAGCGAGGAGCTGGGCCTGTCCCGCAGCGCCTGGGCCTGGGAAGCGCGCCTCGACGACTTCGACGACGACGGCGTGCTCGAGGCCGTGCAGGCGACCGGCTTCGTGCGCGGCACCGTCAACCGCTGGCCGGAGCTCCAGGAGGTCGCAATGGGCAACGACGAGCTGCTCAAGCAGCCGGGAGCCTGGCCGCAGTTCCGCGCCGGCGCCGACATCTCGGGGCATGTCCACGACCCCTTCTTCGTCCGCTCGAAGAGCGGGCGCTACTTCGATCTCTCGGAGGACATCGGCCTCGGGGCGACCGCGGTCGGCCGCGCGATCGCGACCGCGGACGTCGACGGGGACGGCCGCCTCGACCTCGCGATCGCCAACCAGTGGGACCGCTCGTTCTTCTATCGCAACCGGAGCCCTCGTCCGGGCGCCTTCCTCGGCTTGAAGCTCCTGCTTCCGCTGCCGGCAGAGGAAGGCCCGACGCGCGTCGTACCCGGACGTCCGGCGGGCCGGATCGGCCGAGCCGCGATCGGCGCCGAGGCGCGACTCCGGATGGCCGACGGGCACACCCTGGTCGGCCTCGCGGACGGCGGCAACGGGCATACCGGCGACAGGAGCCCCGAGATCCTGTTCGGGCTCGGCCGCTTCGCCCGAGGGACTCCGCTCGCGGTCGAAATCCACTGGCGAGACCCTCGCGGCAGGGCCCGCCGGCAGACGCTCGAGCTGGCTCCCGGCTGGCACACCGTCGTTCTCGGAACCGATTCGGAGAGTTGAATGAACGCCGGGAACGTCGAGACGACGCACCATGATCCCCGCTTGAGCGCTCTCTGGCGCTTCGCGATCTCGATCTCGATCTTCAACGTCCTGGGGCACCTCTGGCTCGGGTTCGAGCAGGCGTGGGCGTTGCCGTTCGTCTCGATCGCGACCGGCTATTCGGTCGAGCTCCTGCTCGGTGGGCTCGACGCCTCGGCGAAAGCCCAGCGGCCGCGGTACCTCGGCGGCGGGACCAGGCGGTTCGTCGAATTCCTGCTCGCGCCGCACATCACCTCGGTCTCGGTCGCGAGGCTCCTCTATCCGAATCGGCGGCTCCTGCCGGTCTGCTTCGCGACAGCGGCCGCGATCGCCTCGAAGTACGTCTTTCGGGTCGCCGTCGACGGGCGGACGCGCCACTTCTTCAATCCGTCGAACCTGGGGATCTCGGTGACCCTCGTCGCCCTGCCTGCGGTGGGCCTCGCGCCGCCGTACATGTTCTCGGAGAACCTGTTCGCGGTCGGCGACTGGCTGCTGCCCGCCCTCATGGTCGCGATCGGCAGCCTGCTCAACGCGAGGCTCACCAAGCGGATCCCCCTGATCCTCGCTGGCTCGGAGTCTTCGCGGTGCAAGCGCTCGTCCGCGCGACGATCGAAGGCTCGCCGGTCACCTCGACGCTGATGCCGATGACGGGATTCGCTTTCCTTCTCTTCACGTTCTACATGATCTCGGATCCCTCGACGACGCCCGCGGGCCGGCGCGGTCAGATCCTGTTCGGCGCCGGCGTCGCCCTCACTTATGGAGCCCTCATCTCCTTGCACGTCGTCGACACGATCTTCTTCTCCCTGACCTTCGCCTGCGCCTGCCGCGGCGCGGCGCTCTGGGTGGGGGAGCGCAGGAGGGCCCGGCGACCGGTGGCAGCGCCCCTCGGGTCCCTGCGGGCGGATGCCGCGAGCGGGCCGGCGGTCTCTTAGGTCCGGACGCCGAGGAAGAGGTAGCTCGAGAGCAGGGCGAAGACGACGCTCGGGCTCCACACGGCAGCGAGCGCGGGAATCGCCCCGGCCTGGCCGAGGGTCTTGAACAGCGCGAAGACGGCGAGGAAGACGATGCCGAGCGCGATCGAGAGCCCGACGCCGTAGAGAGCCCCTTGCCGCCCGAGCCGGAAGGCGAAGGGGAGTGCCACGAGCGCCATGATCAACGAGATCACCGGGTAGGCGATCTTGTTGTAGAGCTGGACTTCGAGGTCGGGAACCGCTTGCCCGCTCTCCTTCAGGTCCTCGACGTAGTCGGCGAGCTCGCCGTAGGCCATCTGCTCGGGCGGCCGGATCTCGGCGTCGAAGTAGTCGGGGGTCTCGGGAAAGGCGACCGCTCGCTGGCCGTGGAACCGAGTGAAGCTCGCCACCTCACCGCCGGCGAACGTGCGCGCCCAACCGTTTTCGAACAGCCATTTGCCGTCGCCTTGAAAGACCGCCCGGTCCGCGTAGAGCCGCCTCGAGAGATGGTGCTCGGAGTCGAAGTCGAAGACCTGGAGACGCTGGAGCGCCTTCTCCCGGGGATCGTAGTACGAGTAGTTGTAGATGAAGCGACCGCGCCCGAAGAGCCACTGGCGGTCGGCACGCCGGTAGGTGCGGACGGTCTCCTTGCCTTTGATGCGGTCCTTGAGCTGGGCGACCTTCTCGTTCGAGGCCGGCAGCACCTGGGCTTCCAGATAGGCGGAGAAGGCGGACGCCAAGAGGGCGGAGAGAACGACCGGCAGGGCCAGCCGATAGAGGCTCACGCCGAGGGCCTTGGCGGCGGTGACCTCGTTGGTGCGCGAGAGCAGGCTGAACGTCATCAGGGTCGTCACCAGGATCACGACCGGCGCGATGTCGTAGAAGATCTGGAGCGACATGTACTTGTAGTAGGCGAAGACCATCGACTTGGCGATCCGGTACTTGAGGATCTCGTCGACCGTCTCGCTCAAGTCGGCGACGATGTAGAGAGAGATGCCCGAGACGGTCACGATCGTCATCACGAGGAGGAACAGCCGCACGACGTAGCGGTCCAGGAGATTCGGGAAGAGCAGGCGCAGGCGCGGGATGCGGAGCACCACGCCGCTGTCTTCGGGGACCTTGGCGCTCTTCTTGCGCCGGCGCGAGCTCGGGGGTGGGGCAGAGGGAGGCGTCGCTCGGCTCTTGCGCAGGGATCGGAGGCGGAGGATGCCACCCCACAGGTCGCGCCGGATCCAGCGATCGATGCGCGAAAGCAGCAGGCTCTTGTCGCGATTGCGCCGGATCAGGAGGAACAGGCCGGCGGTCGAGAGCAGGATGTTCGGGGCCCACATGGCGACCCAACCGGGGACCTTGCCGAAGCGTGCCGCCTCCTCGCCGTTGAACAGCAAGACGTAATAGAGGGCGATGAGCGCCATCGAGATCGCAAAGCCGGAGCCCTTGCCGCCGCGGCGGTTGTTGAGGCCGAGCGGCAGGGCGATGATCCCGAAAGCCAGGCAGGCCGCCGGGATCGAGAACTTCTTGTTGATCTCGACCCGGGCGAGATTTCGCTGCTCTTCAGGGACGCTGCGGTCGCGCGCGAGCCGGCGGAGCTCCGCGAGAGTCAGCTCCCGGACGCTTTTCGAAGCCGTCATCTTCGCCTTCTGGCTGCTCAGGAACTGGTCTTCGAGGATCAGCTCGAGCTGCTTCTGGCGGCTGATCTCGTACCGGACGGGGGAGTTGAGGTTGACCTTTTGGCGCGTCGCGTCGGTCAGCTCCAGGACCACCCGTTCCCCCTGCTGGTCGACGCGGACCTCTCCCCATTCGGCGGTCGTGATCTGGTTGTCCTCGGCGTTGGGCGTCGCTTCGGCCAAGAACACGCCCTTCCATCGCTTGTCGTTCTCGGGCGCCTCGAAAACGTAGAGAACCTTGCCTTCCCACGCTTCCGAGAAGACCCTGGGCTGGACCTCCTGAGAGACGCTCTGGGTCAGGATCTCGAGCCTCAGCTCCTGCAGCCGATGGTTGCCCCAGGGCAGCGCGTAGATCATGAGCGCCGTGTTGAGGGCCATCAGCAGGACCGACAGGAAGAGGATCGGGCGGTAGAGCGACGCCAAGCCGATGCCGCTCGCGCGGATCGCGACCAGCTCGCTGTCCGAGGCGAGCCGTCCGATCGCGATCAGGATCCCGAACAGGAGAGACATCGGGATCGTCAGCACGACGATGTTGGGCAGGGTGACGAGCAGGAGCTCGCCGACCGTCGACCAGGGCAGCCCGCGGCGGATGATCATCTCCGCCGACTGGAACAGGAAGCGGAGCAGGAGAATGAATGTGTAGACTAGGAATCCCAGCCCGAGCGGACCCAGGATTTCCGAGAAGACATAGCGGTCGAGCCGGCGCACGCGCGGGATTATACGGGCAGCGTCCGCCGAGATCGGCTCGCCCGGCCCGAGGAGCCAGCCGCATGACCATTTCTCTCGAGCGCCGATTCCGTTTCAGCGCCAGCCATCTCTACCGGCGACCCGATTGGAGCGAGGAAGAGAACCGCCGGCGGTTCGGCAAGTGCGCCAACCTGCCCGGACATGGCCACAACTACCGGCTCTTCGTCACGGTCGCGGGCGAGGTCGATCCCGTCACGGGCTTCGTCGTCGACCTCGGCGCGCTGGATCGGCTGGTGCGAGAGGAGGTCGTCGACGTCTTGGATCATCAGCACCTGAACGCGGCGATCCCCGAGTTCTCGGAAGGCGGCCGGATCCCTTCGAGCGAGAACGTCCTCCGCTGGATCGAAGGGCGGCTTCGCGATCGCCTGCCGGAAGGTGTGGGCCTCGCGAAGCTGCGCCTGGAGGAGGACGAGGACCTGGCCGCAGAGTGGCAGCCGTGAGCCGTTGCGGTCACAAGATTACATAATCGATCTTATCGGGCTTTTGGGACGATGAACGGATCGTCCGAAACCCGACCGAAGCATCGGATCGAACCGCACTCCTGATCGCTAAGAGCTTGCGGCGCGAAGATTCACGAGGATCTGCTCGAGGGCGCGGATCAGGTCGCCGCGATCGACTTCCGACTGGCGAAAGGTCAGTGCCAAGCTGAACGTCTTCTCGGGGTCGCGGAACTTGAAGACGTAGGGCCGCCTGCGGCTGGGCCGGCCCTTCTCGCGACGAAGCCGGCGCCTCAGATCATCGCGGCTCAGCCCCTGGCGAGAGACCTGCTCGAGCATCCGGATCATCTCGCCTTCG
This sequence comes from Thermoanaerobaculia bacterium, assembly GCA_035607445.1. Taxonomy (GTDB): domain Bacteria; phylum Acidobacteriota; class Thermoanaerobaculia; order Multivoradales; family UBA5704; genus DASYKS01. Next base: position 22,686 of record DATMZM010000212.1, read on the forward strand.
CTGCCCGCCTTGAGAACCTCGAGCAGGAGCGACTTCGACTGGATCCCGAGGGCGTTCACGGTGTCGCGGACGCTCTGGGGCATCTGGAGCAAGGAAAGACCTTCGGTGATGACCGTGCGGGACTTGCCCACCGCCTCGGCGATCTCCTCGTGCGTGTAGTCGTGGCGCTCGGCGAGCGCCCGATAGCCTTCGGCTTCTTCGAACGGTGTCAGGTCCTTGCGCTGGAGGTTCTCAATGAGGGCGATCTCGAGCGCCTCGTCTTCCGTGACGTCCATCTCGATCACGGGCACCTCGAACAAGCCGGCCTGCTGAGCGGCCCGATAGCGCCTTTCTCCCGAGATGATCCGGTAGATCGGCCCTTCCGACGACTCCTCGTCCTTCTTGGGCCGTACGAGGAGCGGCTCGAGCACCCCTTTGTCGCGGATCGAGGCGGACAGATCGTCGAGATCGCCCATTGCAGTCCGCGGCTGATTGGGATCCGTTTCGATCGCCGAAAGCGGAACCATCTTCCCCACGGCGACCTCGTGGCGCACCGCGAGCTCCTCCACGAAATGGGTGTCGTGGCGCATCTTGACGCGCAGCGGCAGGCCGCGCTTGCGGGCGGTGATCGGCTCAGACACGGCTGAGAACCTCCTCCGACAGGCGGTAGTACTCGTACGCTCCGGTCGACTTCGGCGCGAACGTAAAGATCGACTCGCGGTACGCCGGGCTCTCCTCCAGCCTGACGCTCTTCGTGATCACGGTCTCGAAGACCTTGAGGCCGAACACGCGCTGGATCTGTTCGTGGATGTCCTTGGCGAGGAGCGTCCTCTTGTCGTAGAGCGTGATCAAGGCGCCGAGGATCTGGAGCTCCGGATTCGCCCTCTGCTTGATCTTGTCGATCGTCTCCAAGAGGTCGTCCGTTCCCTCGAGCGCGAAGTAGCTGGCTTGGATCGGCACCAGAACGTGGGTCGCCGCAACCAGCGCATTGACCGTGATGATGCCGAGCGTCGGCGGCGTGTCGATGATGACGAAGTCGTAATCGTCTCGGACCTTTTGCAGCTTGTCCTTGAGGCGGTAGTGACCGTCGATCTCGCCGATCAGTTTGGCTTCGATCTTGGCGAGCGAGATCGCCGACGGCGCGATCCAGAGGTTCGGCGTCCGCTCCGAGGAGCGGATGATCGGAGCGATCTCTCGCCCATCCTCGGTCATGACGTCGTAAATCGTGCCCTCGAGGCCGTGCACGTCGAGGAACGACATGGAGCTGTTCGCTTGAGGATCGAGATCGACCAGGAGGGTCCGGAGGCCCTTGTAGGCAAGAGCAGCGGCGAGGTTGATGGCCGTCGTGGTCTTGCCGACGCCACCTTTCTGATTGGTGATCGCGAGAATCATCTGGGAGCGGCAGTGTATGAGAGCGGTCCCGGGGGGTCAAGGCGCGCGCCGTGTTCGAGCCTTCGATCACGCCGCGATGTCGGCGCGCCGACGTTCGCTCCAAATCACTCCAAAAAAGAGGCTTACGACGGTAATCGACTACATCGTGTAGCGGCCCAGATCCTCCGGATCGAGCTCTTCGAGCCACTTCTTGAGCCTCTCTTCGTCGCTCGGCTCCGGACCGGTCGAAACCGCCTGCGCCTTCTCGAGCACGGCACGGCGGACGAAGATGGGAGCTTCCGCTCGCAGTGCGACAGCGATCGCGTCGCTCGGGCGAGCGTCGATTCGCACCAGCTCGCCGCCCTGCTGCAAGTGGATCTCGGCATAGAACGTGCTCTCTTCGAGGTTCGAGACAACGATCTTCTCGACGCTCGCGCCGAGCTTCAGGATCGCCTGGAGGACGAGATCGTGCGTCAGCGGGCGGGGAGTTTGAACGCCCTCGATGCGCAGAGCGATCGCCTGGGCTTCCGCCATGCCGATCCAGATCGGCAGGAAGAGGGTCTTCTCGAGGTCCCGCAGGATGACGATCGGAACGTTCGACGAGGGGTCGAGCATCAGCCCCTTCACTTCCATCTGGACGGTGTCCTCGACCGGGCCGGTGCCCTCGGCATCGCTCATGAGGCTATTGTGGGCGCCCCCAGGAGGGAGGTCAAGGTTGGTTGTGCGGCGACTTGTGGCTGTTCGAACGCCCGGAGGTACGTGCCGCAAATCGAAGGCTATGCGACCACGGGTTCGATTCGGCGGGCGGCGAGGCTGTGCGGAAAGGCGGCTTCGACTTCGACGAGGGTCGTGCGACCGAGCGGCTCCGGCGCGGCGCCGGATCGGAAATGGACGATCCGATGGCAGGTCGTGCGGCCGATTTGCGTTCCCGCCTCCTTGCCCCAACCGGTGACGAGCACGTCGAAGCGCCGGCCGACGAGCTCCTGGTTCAGCTCGCGCTGGATTCGGTCCTGGACGGCGAAGACTTGCTGAAGCCGCGAGCTCGCGACCGTCGCAGCCACCTTGCCGTCGAGGCGCGGAGCCGCGGTCCCGGGGCGCTCGGAATAGCAGAACGCGAACACGACGGCAAAACGGACCTCTTCGAGGAGGTCGAGCGACGCCTCGAAGTCCTCGTCGCTTTCGCCCGGAAAGCCGACGATCAGGTCGGTCGAGAGCGCGAGGTCGGGCCGCGCCGCGCGCAGCTGGCGGACCAGATCGAGGTACTGGGCGCGCGTGTAGCCACGGCCCATGCGACGGAGCACCGCATCGCTCCCGGACTGAACGGGCAGGTGCAGGTAGGGGCAGATGTTCGGAAAACGCCCGACCCGTTCGACCATCCGCGGCGAAAAATCGCGCGGGTACGAGGTCACGAAGCGCAACCGCTCGACGCCTTCGGTCGAGGCGACCGCGGCCAACAGGTCGGCGAAGTCCGCCTCGCTCTCGGGGTCGCGCCAGTGGTTGACGGTCTGGCCGAGAAGCTCGATCTCCCGAAAGCCGTACTCCACCAGGTGGCGGACCTCGGCGAGGATGACGTCCATCGTCCGGCTGCGCTCCGGCCCGCGGGTCTTGGGCACGATGCAAAAGGTGCAGCTCTTGTTGCACCCTTCGATGATCGTCACCATCCCCTTGTATTCGCCCTGGCGCGAGATCGCGTCGAAGTCGTACACCCGTTCGTCCGGGAATCCGGTCGCGACCGTACGCTGGCCTGCCCGCGAGGCCGACACGACTCCGGCCAGCTCCCCGACGCGAGCCGGACCGAGCACGAAGTCGAGATCGGAGACGCGGTCGAGCGCCCGCTGCCCTTCCTGCTGCGCGACGCACCCGCACAACCCGATCACCAGCCCCGGATTCCGCTTCTTCAGGAGGCGGTACTCGCCGAGCCGGGAGTAGACCTTCTGCTCCGCCTTCTCCCGCACGCTGCACGAGTTGAGCAGGATGACGTCCGCCTCTTCGACCTTCAGGGTCGGCAGGATCCCCTGCTGCATCAGCTGGCCGACCATCCGCTGGCTGTCCAGCTCGTTCATCTGGCAGCCCCAGGTCTCGACGAAGACCCGCCGCGGAGCGCCGGTCATGGGTGCGGCTCCTGATGCAGGATCGGAGGCTCGATCGCCTCGAGGGTCGCTGGCGGAGGGATCGCGGGCTTCGGCTCGAGCTCCGCGCCCTCGCGGAGCCACCCCGGAAGCGCACCCGCCTGGCGCCCCTGCTCCATGAACTCCCCCAGCTCCTTCTCGGCCGCCAGGGCTCGTTCTTTCGCCAGCCGCACGCGATCGAGGGTCCGGTCCCATTCGGGCTTGATTTCGCCGTCCCGGCGGAACGGATCCGCCTCTTCGTAGAACCGGCGCCGGAGCTCGGCCGCCTGCCGCTCGAGCTCTGCGCTCTCGTCGACAGCGCTCCGCCAGCGATGGCGAATGTCGAGCCCACGGTCGCGCCAGAACCGCTCCTGTTGGTCGCCGGCGGTCTCGGCCGGTGCGGCCGGCGCGACCTCACCCTTTGTCTTCGAGAGGTCGGCGTAGGTCAGCTGTCCCCCCTTGGCGAGCTTCGGCAGCGACTCGTTGGTGATCACGGCGACCGGCTTGCCGGCTCCGGCTTTGCGCGCCTTCTCCCGCTTCGAAGCCTCGATCAAGGAAGGCTGGCGGCCCAGGTCGGGCTCACCCGAGTCGATGACGACCACCGTCGAATCCCGCACCGGGCCCGGTGCCGGCGGCTCCTCGTCCGGCTTCGTTTCGGCTGCGGTCGCACTCCCTTTGGCGGCGGCCGGAGCTGTCTTCGGAGGAACGGTCGGCGCCGTGCAGGCGAAGGCGAGCGCGGCACAAAGGACGAGGGACGGGCGCGGGAAGCGCTCAGCTGCGACCATAGCGGTCTTCGAGGCGCACGACGTCGTCGAGCTCCGGCGAGGAGACCTCGATGATGTCGCAACCCCGCTCTCCTGCGACCATCCGATGCCGGGTGAGGGGAGTGATCCGATAGGAGTCGCCGCCCGAGAGGACGATCGAGACGAGCTCCCCGTTCTCCTCCACCTGCAGCTCGACCTCGCCCTCTTTGAGGAAGAGGGTCTCGTCCTTTTTCTCGTGGTACTGAAGCGACAACGCGTGCCCGGGCTCGACGTGCAGGATCTTGCCGACGTAGCGGTCGGTGTGGGCGAAGATCAGCTCGTGGCCCCAGGGCTTTTCGACGCGGCGGATCGACTGGCGCATGGCGTGGGTGATGGCTCCTTCCTCTTGCTGGTTGCCTGGTTCCGGTCTCAGCGGGAAACCTTGCCTTCGAGCGGCTCGGGAGGGCCCGACAAGGCCTGGCCGAGGTGCTCGTCGACCGCTCGGGCGGTCCGGAGGTCGAGACAGCTTCGTACCAGATCGGCCAAGGTCCGGGTGTCGAGCTCGCGGATCACGCTCTTGATCATCGGCACCAAGCGCGGACTGACCGAGAGGCGCCGGAGCCCCAGCCCGACGAGAACCGCGGCATGGCGGGGGTCGGCCGCCATCTCTCCGCACAGGCTGACTTCGATTCCGGCCAAGTGTGCGCTGTCGATCACGAAGCGTAGCATGCGGAGAATCGCCGGATGAAGGGGCTGGTAGAGGTGGGCCACGTGCTCGTTGTTGCGGTCGACCGCGAGCGAGTACTGGATCAGGTCGTTGGTGCCGATCGAGAAGAAATCGACCTCGGTGGCGAGGGCATCCGCGATCATCGCCGCAGCCGGCACCTCGATCATCGAGCCGAGCTTGACGTCGCGGCGAAACGGCACGCCGTCTCGCGTCAGCTCGGCCATCACCTCTTCCGAGTAGGCGCGGAAATCGCGAATCTCCTCGAGCGTCGAGACCATCGGCAGCATGATCCAGAGGTCGCCGTGAAGCCCGGCGCGGAACAGACCGCGCAGCTGGGGGCGGAAGAGCTCGCGGCGCGCCAGGGTCAGGCGGATTCCGCGCAGGCCCAAGACCGGGTTGTCCTCCCGGGTGTCCATCATCTCGCGCGCGAGCTTGCGCCCTCCGAGGTCGTAGGTCCGGATGATCGCCGGATGCGGCGCCGCGGCTTCGACGATGCCGCGGTAGAGCAGGTAGTGCTCCTCCTCCGTCGGCAGGTCCGGGCTCTTCTCGATGTAGAGGAATTCGCTCCGGTAGAGGCCGATCCCCTCGGCGCCGAAACGAACCACGTCGCGGACCTCCTCGGGCAGATCGATGTTCGCCATGAGCTGAACCCGGACACCGTCGCGGGTGACCGCCGAGAGCTCGCGGGTGCCGAGGAGCTTCCGCTCCTTGCGCATGAGCACCGCTTTGCGCTGGCGGTACTCGGTCAAAACCTCAACCGTTGGATGAAGGATCAGGCAGCCGGTCTCCCCGTCGAGGATGACCGGAACCTCGTCGGTGATCCGTTGGGTCACGCCTGCGAGGCCGACGACCGCGGGCAGGTTGAGCGACCGCGCGATGATCGTCGTGTGCGAGGTCCGGCCGCCCGATTCGATCGCGAATCCGACCACGCGCTTGCGCCCCAGGCGGACGGCGTCCGACGGGGTCAGGTCATCCGCGACGATGATCAGGTCGTCGCCGATTTCGGAGAGCTCGTGGTGCGCGATCCCCTGGAGCGAGCGCAGGACGTGGCGGCTGACGTCGGAGAGGTCTTCGCTCCGTTCGCGCAGGTAGGTATCGTCGATGTGCGAGAACTGCTCGTCGAGCTCCTTGGCCGTTTTCCAGACCGCCCATTCGGCGTTGATCCGGTCGCGCCGGATCCTCTCCTCCACCCGGCCGAGGAAGGCCGGATCGTTGAGCAGCAGGACGTGGGCGTCGAAGATCGCGGCGAGCTCGTCGCCGACCTGTTGGGACGCGCGGATGCGGGTCTTGCCCATCTCGCCCTGCGCGTGGTCGACAGCTTCGCGGAGGCGCCCCACCTCCGCGCCGACCTCGTTCTCGGCCAAAGGAATGCGGAACACCTCGCCGACGCGGGTCGAGATCGACACCGCCTTGCCGATGGCGATCCCGCCTGCCACCCCCATCCCCTGGACGATCTGCATCGTGCCGCTCTCGCTCACTACGACTCCTCGCAAAATCGATCCGATATCAATTGCGATATCGAATTCAGCGCTTCGTTCTCATCGACTCCGTCGCAACGGATGGTCAGGAAGCTTCCCTGCGAGGCGGCGAGCAGAAGGATGCCGAGGATGCTCTTCGCGTCGACGTCCTCCGAATCCCGGACCAGCGTCACCCGGCTCTTGAAGCCGGACGCGCACTGGACCAGCTTCGCCGCCGCCCGGGCGTGCAGCCCGAGCCGATTGACGATCTCGACCTCACGTTCGATCATCCGCGCACTTCCTCCCCTTCCCTTCGTCCTTGCTCGGACGCTCGGCGACCTCGCTGCCGAGACAGACGCTGGCCTGGGCCTTGCCGCGGAGCCAGCGGGCGAGCTCGGAGAGCTCCATTCCCTCCGTCCCCGGGCACCCGAGCCGCAGGATCATCGGCAGGTTGAGCCCGCTCACGACTTCCACCCGGCGCGGTTCGAGAAACGACATCGCGACGTTGCACGGCGTGCCGCCGATCACGTCGGTCAGAACCAGGACTCCCTCGCCCTGGTCCACCCGATCGAACACCGCCCGGAGACGCGCCTTCGACTCCGCGGGATCCTCTGCCCAATCGAGCTTGACCTCCTCGACCCCGGCTGGGTGGCCGAGCATCACCTCGGCGGCCTTGAGCAGCTCGTGCGCCCACTCTCCCTGCGTGACCATCAGCTTGGCGACCATGTGGAATGTGCCCCCGGAACGTGCTCCGGCATGCCCGGAAATGACCCGGCTCTCAGCGCCGGCGGCGGAAACCGACCCGAGCGGTTTCCCTCCCCCGATCGAAACGGTCAACCGTCCCGAAACCTTCCGGGGGGTTCACCGCGCGATGTCGCGATGGAGGACCCGAGCGGGCCAGCCGAGCCCCTCGAGCTCGGCGCGAAGCTTCTCACAGACCGCGACCGAGCGGTGCTTGCCGCCGGTGCAGCCGATCGCGACCGAGAGGTAGCTCCGGTTTTCACCGCGATACTTCGGCAGCAGGTAGGCGAGGAGATCGGTCAACCGCGCCACGACCTCCGGATAGTCCTCTTGGCTCTCGAGGAAATCGACGACCTCCGCTTCCTGGCCGGTCTTCTCCCGGAGACCCGGAATGAAGTGGGGGTTCGGCAGGAAGCGGACGTCGAACAAGAGGTCGGTGCCGTACGGGATTCCCCGCTTGAAGCCGAAGCTCACCAGCGAGACGACCATCCCCGGCTCGCCGCCCGCGTGCGCGGCGAACTCGCGGAAGATCTGGCTGCGGATCTCGTGGATCGTCCATTCGCTCGAGTCGAGGACGCGGTCGGCGTGGGCGCGTACCTCGGCCAGGAGCTCGCGCTCCCGGCGGATCCCCTCGATCGCGGGGCTATCCTCCGAGAGCGGATGCGGGCGCCGGGTCTCCGAGAAGCGCCGGACCAGCACCTCGTCGGAAGCTTCGAGGAACAGGAGCGTCGGCTCGATCCGGGCGCGGTCGATCTCCTCGATCAGGCGCGGGAGCTCGAGGGCGAAGCCGGGCGCGCGCACGTCGGTGACCACCGCGATCCGCTCGTGTCCGGGCACGAGCGCCGCCGGATTGGCCAGGAACTGGCGCAAGAGAGGCAGCGGCAGGTTGTCGACGGTGTAATAGGCGAGATCCTCGAAGCACTTCGCGACCACGCTCTTGCCCGAGCCCGAGAGGCCGGTGATCAGGACCAGCCGGACTTTCCCGTCCCCCTCCTTCGCCGGAGGTTCGTCGCGGTCGGGATCCCGGCGCGCGCCGGGGTCGGCGTCAGCGTTTGCCACGGTTGCGCTCGATCTCCGCTTCCAGCTTGCGGACGAACTCCCGCGCGGAGTGATGGCCCTGGAGCTTGAGGACGTGGTTGCGCGCGGCGATCTCGACCAGGATGCTGACGTTGCGCCCGAGGGCGACGGGCATCCGGATGTACGGACAAGGCGAATCGAGGATGTGGTAGACGCTCTCGTCGAGACCGAGCCGGTCGTAGGCGCGACCGTCGAGCCAGGGCTCGAGCTCGATCACCAGGTCGATGTTCGCGCGCTCCCGCACCGAGGCGAGGCCGAAGAGATCCTGGACGTTGATGATCCCGAGACCCCGAAGCTCCATGTGGTGGCGCACCGGCCCCGAGCTGAAACCGACCAGGTCGCCGTTCGGAAACCGCTTGACGGAGACCCGGTCGTCGGCGACCAGGCTATGGCCGCGGGTGATCAGGTCGAGCGCCGATTCGCTCTTGCCGACGCCGCTCTCGCCGATCAGGAGCACCCCGAGGCCGTAGATCGAGAGCAGGACCCCGTGGAGCGTCGTCGACGGGACCAGGTGCTCTTCGAGAAAGAAGCTGATCCCCTTGATGACCGTCGAGGAGAGCGCTGTCGACGACAGGACCGGCACCTCGCGCGCCTGGCAGAAGGTGAGGAATCCCGGCAGCGGATCGATCCCCTTGGTCAGGACGAAGACCGGCACCGGCAGCGCCGTGATGTTCTCGAAGCGCTCGCGGCGCTCCTCTTCCGAGAGGGTGCTCAGGTACTCGGTTTCGCTCTCCCCGACGATCTGCACCCTGCCGGGCTTGATGTAGGCGTAGTAGCCGGCGAACGCGAGCCCCGGCTTCTGGACCCGCGGGTGGCCGATGCGGTTGTCGAGATGCGATTCCCCCGAGAGCACCTTCAGGTGCAGATCGAGCAGCTCCTCGCCGAGCAGCTCCCGGACCTCGACGAACCCCGAAGGCATGAGCCCGCTGTCCATCAGGATTCGCTCGCCAAGAAGAGGTCGTAGACCGCCTGCGGGTCCCGCTCCGCCAGGAGCCGGCCCACCCGGCCTTCGAAGCGGACCCAGCGCGAGATCGCCGCCAGCACTTGGAGGTGCTCGGCCGGCGATTGGCTCGGCGAGACGACCAGGAAAAAGAGGCGCACCGGCTGATGGTCGACGGCGCCGTAATCGACTCCCTGGGGCGCGATGCCGATCGCCAGGATGGCGCGGGAGATCCCCGCGAGCTTGCAGTGCGGGATCGCCACCCCGCCGCCGATCCCTGTCGAGCCCAGGGCCTCGCGCTCCGCGAGCCGGAGGAAGAGCAGATCGGCATCGGGCGCGGCGCCCGCCGCGGCGACCTTGCCGGCGAGGGTCTCGAGCACCGTCCGGCCGTCCGGCGCTTCGAGGTCCGGAAAGATCAGCTCCGGGCGAGTCAGGGACGAAAGGCGCATTCTAGGATGACCTAGAACTCGGGAGCGATCAGCCCGTAGTTGTGGTCCTTGCGCTTGTAGAGCACCGAGATCCGTTCCGTCGCCGAGTCTAAAAAGACGACGAATTCGTGCCGCGCGTCGCCGAGCTTCTGCGCCGCTTCCTCGATCGTCATCGGCTTGATCTCGAGGCGGCTCGACTTGACGACTTTCGGGCCGGCGTCCGCGCCGAGGCTCCCCGCCTCCAGCACCTCGAGCGGCCAGTGATTGGTGGCGGCAGCGCGCCGCCGCCGGTCGACCAGCTTGGTCTTCTCCCGCCGCGCCTGGCGTTCGGCCTTCGCCGCGGCGAGCTGGATCGCCTCGAACATGTTCTGCTCGTCGCTCTCCGTGGCTTGCAGCTCGCCGTGCCGGTGATGGACGTGGAGCTCCGCGGTGAACGTCCGCTTCTCGGCCACGAGGGTGATCCGGACGTCGGCCGGCTCCTCGACGAACTTGGCGAGCTTCTTGAGCTTTTCCGAGACGAAGTCTCGCACCCGGTCGTCGACGGTGTAGTTGCGGCCGACAGTCTCGATTTTCATTCCAATGCCCCCCAGGATCGAAGCCAAGCTCCCAATCTCTTCAAAAGATCTGTTTGCGATCGTTGGACGACGGGATGTGGAGCTCGTCGCGATACTTCGCCACGGTGCGGCGAGCGATTTGAATGCCTTCGCGGTTCAAGATCCGCATCAGCTCGCTGTCGGACAGCGGGTGGCGCGGGTCTTCCGCCGCGACCATCTGCTCGATCTTCCGCTTGACCGTGAGCGACGAGATGTTGTCGCCGTAGTCGCGATCGATCCCGCTGTGGAAGAAGAACTTCATCGGGAACACGCCGCGCGGGGTGTGGATGTACTTGTTCGAGACGACCCTCGAGACGGTCGACTCGTGCATCGAGATGTCCTCGGCGACGTCGCGCAGAACCATCGGCCGCAGGTAGTCGATGCCCTGGTCCAAAAAGTCGCGCTGCTGGCGGACGATCGAGGCCGCGACCTTGTAGATCGTGCGCTGGCGCTGGTCGAGGCTCTTGATCAGCCAGACCGCCGACCGCATCTTGTCCTTGATGAAGGCCTGCGCGTCGGACTGCTGGCCCTCGTTGCGCATCTTCGCGAGCATGCGCCGGTAGGCCCGCGAGACGCGCAGGCGCGGCAGGCCGTCGTCGTTGAGCTGAATCACGTATTCGTCGCTGATCCGCCGCACGAAGACGTCCGGCTCGATGTAGTGCGGGCGCTCGTTCGAGAACTTGCGCCCCGGGCAGGTCTCGAGCGAGCGGATGACCTCGATCGCCGGCTCCAAGTCGGGAAGCTCGATGCCGAGCTTCTTGGCGACGACCGGGAACTGACGGCGCAGGAACGGCTCCCAGGCCTCCTCGATCACCCGCCGCGCGAGCGCGTCGCACGCCTCCCCCTGGAGATCGAGCTGGAGCAGCAGGCTCTCGCGCAGGTTGGCGCAGGCGATCCCGGGCGGATCGAAACGCCGAACGATGGCGAGCGCCTCCTCGACCTCCGCCAGGGTGTAAGGCTCGGACTCGAGGTCGTCGCCCATCCCCTGGATCTCCTCGGGCGTCGCGACCAGGAACCCGTCGGCGTCGAGGTTGCCGATGATCAGCTCGCCGATCTCGACCTGGCGGGGCGTGAAATCGCCCATGTGGAGCTGCCAGACCAGATGGTCGTAGATGTCGCCTTCGCGGGTGAGGCTGTTCTCGATCGGCGCCCCCTCCCGCTCCTCCCGCATCGAGGGTTCGTAGGAGGAGTCGTACTCGTCGCCGAAGTAGGCGTCGAAGTCGATGTTGTCCATCGACTGGGCATGGTCGATGACGTCGCTGCCGTTGGCCGGGGGAGGCGGCTCTTCTTCCTTGGGCGTCTGCTCCTCCTCGACCTCCTCCTCCTGGCCCTCGGTGAGGTCCTCGAGGACGGGATTCTCGACCAGCTCCTGGGAGAGCAGGGTCTCGAGCTCCATGCGCGTCATCTGCAGCAGCTTGATCGCCTGCTGCAGCGACGGCGTCATCACCAGCTTCTGGGACAGTTTGAGCGAGAGCTTCTGCTCGAGAGCCATGATCGCGACCCGCTAAAGGGTGAAATCCTCACCCAGGTAAACCTTGCGCACCTGCGGGTCGGAGGCGAGCTCCGTCGGTGTGCCCGATTTGAGGATGACGCCGTTGTTGATGATGTAGGCGCGGTCCGTGATCTTCAAGGTCTCACGGACGTTGTGGTCGGTGATCAGGACGCCGATGCCCATCTTCTTCAAGTGTCTGACGATCTTTTGGATTTCGATCACCGCGATCGGATCGATGCCCGCAAACGGTTCGTCCAAGAGGATATACCAGGGGTTGATGACCAGCGCCCGGGCGATTTCGACCCGCCGGCGCTCGCCGCCCGAGAGGGTATAGCCCTTGCTCTTGCGCACCTTTTCGAGGCCGAAGTCGAGGATCAGCTGGTCGATGCGCCGCTCCTGCTCGGCATGGGAGAGGTCGAGGGTCTCGAACACCGCCCGCAGGTTGTTCTCGACCGACATCTTGCGGAAGATCGAGGGCTCCTGGGGCAGATAGCTGATGCCGCGCTGGGCCCGCAGGTACATCGGCAGCTCGGTGATGTCGTCGTCGCCCAGATGGACCGAGCCCTCGTCCGGCTGGGTCAGGCCGACCACCATGTAGAAGGTCGTCGTCTTGCCCGCCCCGTTCGGTCCGAGCAGCCCGATGATCTCCCCCGGGCCGACCTCGATCGAGACGTCCTCGACGACCGCCCGGCCGCGGTAGACCTTGCGCAGGTGAGCGGTCTTCAACCGCTGCGGCGATTCCTGGTCGATCGGCGCGATCATGACGCCCCCGGCCCTGCGAACTGGCCCTTGATCTCGGCCTTGCCGCCGTCGATCGAGTAGGTGACCTGCCGCCCTTGCACGACGTTCCCGGCCTTGTCCTTCATGCGGACCGGCGTGCCCGTGATCTCGATCTGCCGGAGGTCGACGAAGTAGACCGCCCGTTCGCCCGTGATGTCGCGACCGCTCTCGGCATCGGTTAAATGAGCGCCGCCGGTGCAGACCATCTTCTCGGCTTTCTTGTCTTCCTTGAGGTTCACTTCGAGGTCCTTGCAGCTCAGGTTGCGCCCCTTCTGGACCACGCGCACGGCGTCGTGGTATTCGAGCTTGCGCCCCTCTTGCCGGTAGACCATGTTCGCGGCGGTGACCTCGATCGGCTCGGGCGGCTTGCCACCGGGGGTCTTCTCGTCGGCCTCGGGAACCCAGAGGCTCTTGACGCCCCCGGTCGCGGTCAAGCGGTCCTCCTTCTTGTCGCCGCGCAGCTCCTGGGCGAGCAGGAGATCCTTGCCTCGCCAGGAGCGGACGTTACCGCGGAACAGGAACGACTGCGGATCGGTCCGGTAGTAGCCCTCCCGCGCGTCGACCCAGATCGGCCCTTTCCCCGCGCCGAGGGCGGAGCCGGCGAGACCCGCGTCCTCGGGCCGGGTGAGCAGCGCCCGCACGCCGCCGTCCGCGCGCAGGACCCCCGCCTTCCTCTCCCAGACGACGTGCGGCCCGGTCATCCGCCCGCGCTCGCTGACGGCCTCGACCGGGGCGCCGAAGAACTCCCCCTCGCCGCTGTCGAGCTCGAGCACCGCATGGTTGCCTGTCGCCGTCGTCTTGCCGTCCGAGAAGCGGACGTCCCGCTGCAGGATCGCCTCCGCCAGCTGGCCGCTCGGGCCGAAGTTCGCGATCAGCCCGAGCGCCTCGGCGGTGCGGGGAGCGACCGGCGGCTCGCCCTTCCTGGCCGCTACCGTTTCCCGAAAGTCGACGCCCGCGATCCCGCGCGCGGTCTTCATCACGCCGTCGAGCATCCGCCCTTCGATGACGCGGGCGGTCAGCTTGCGGGTCAGGCCGCCGCCGGTGGCGATCAGCGTGGCCGGCCCGCCGGGGGTCCCCTCGAGGCTGATCTCGCGCGCCGTCCTCTCGTGCGGCGGCGTCAGCATGCCGAAGGTCTTGCCCGAGAAGTTGATCCGCGCCGTGCCCGGACGATCCCCCTTGCCGGCGAGCGAGCCCGTGACGTCGAGCACCGCGCGGACGAAGACGATGGTCTGCTCGTCCGGCCCTAAGAAGGCATTGACGATCTGCGCCTGGACGCGGTCGCCGCCGCGCTCGAGCGCCACCTTCCCTTCCGCGCGCAGCCGATTCGCCCGCTTGTCGTAGACGGTGCGGTCGGCGCGCAGGGCGACCGCCGGCACGACCCCGGGCACGCTGTGGAGTTGGACGTTGCCGACCAGGATGTACATCTCCTGCTCGAGGTGGATGCGCAAGAGGCCGGCGCGAACCAGGTACTTGCCGCCGTAGCCGATCTCGACCGGCTGCGTGCTGGTGAGCACCCTGCCCTTGTCCTGCAGCAGGAGGAGAGGCGTCTTGAGAGTCAGGCCGTCGGGGCCCGCGAGCCGGACGTTGCCCTGGAGCTTGCCCTCGTTCTGCACCCGGTTGAACGCCGCCTGCCGGCTCGCGATGTCGAAGGCTCGTCCCTGTTTGTCGTAAAGGGTGAGGCCGACCTTGTCGAGATAGATGGTCTCCTGGCGGTCGGCCTTGACGCTCTCGCCGCGGATGCGGAAGAGCGGCTTCTCGCCCTCCGTGAAGGTGTAGTCGAAGTCCTTGCCGATCAGCGCCAGGTTCTCCCCCCGCGACTCCGCCCCGAGCGCGGCGGCGCGGGGCCGCTCGTTCGCCTTCTTTTCCTTCTCCTGGCCGGCGCGCCCGAACCAGAACAGCCCCACCAGGGCCGCGACGCCGAGGACGAGAACCAGGAGAAGGACCCGCCGGAGACGGGCCAAAGGGGATCGGAGCTTCCGCGCCATGCCGGCTCATTGTACGTGTTGGCACATCGATTGAAAGGGCTTGACACTCCCCGCGGAATCCCCTCGAGATTTGACTCGGCATCCGGACCGTTGGAGTCGCTTGGATTGTTGGACGGCCGGTAGGACCAACGCTTCGGGGGTCAGCCTTTCCCTCGAGAGGGAGAGCGATCCCTCCACCGGGATAGCTTTCCCTTCCAGCGGTGAGCCTTTCCCTCCAGAGGGATAGCATTTCCCGCCGGAGGGATAGCGGTTCCCTCGAGCGGGAAAGCCTTTCCTCCCAGCGGTTAGCGCTTCCCTCAAGACGGATAGCGCTTCCCTCTAGCGGGATCGCGTTTCCTCCCCGCGGGATAACGTTTCCCTGTCCGGTTATCGCTCCGCCGGCCGGGCGTCGAGCAGGCGGAGGACGGGCGCGCCTCGGTAATCGTCGTAGTCGAGCGTGCCGAGCGCCTCGAACCAGCCGTCCAAATCCGCGGCGCGCGGTTGCCAGCCCCAACCGACGAGATCGAGGGCGCTCCCCTCGCTTCCGGCCGCGCGGGCGGAGAGGTGATTGGCGCCGAAGAGGCGGGGCGGGGCGGCGAGGCGCATCGGGCCGACGCGCAGCACCGGCTGCGGATTCCCTTGCCCGAACGGTTCGAGGCGCGCGAGATTCCGGAAAAGGGCGAGATCGACCTGCCCCGGGGCCAGCTCGATCTCGTAGCGATGGCTGCGGGCGAGGATCTCGGCCGGGAACCCGCGCGCCGACTCCTCCCACTCGTTTCGGAGCGCCGGCAGCTCGGCGACCCTGGCCGTGAGGCCGAGCGCCTGCGCGTGGCCGCCGAAACGGAGCAAGCGCTCCCTCCAGGGGCTCAAGAAGCCGTGCAGCTCGATGCCCGGCAAGCTCCGCCCCGAGCCGGTCGCGCTCTCCCCCTCGACCGCGAGCAGGAGCGCCGGCCGATGCCAGGTCCGGGCGAGGCGCCCGGCCGCGACGCCGACGACGCCGCGATGCCAGCTCGGGCTCCACAGAGCGAGGATCGACGGCAGCTCGCCGGTCTCGTCCAGGCGCGCGCGCACCTGGGCCTCCGCTTCCTCGACCACCCGCGCCTCTTCGACCTGGCGGCGGCGGTTCCAGCCGTCGAGCTCGACCGCGAGATCGGCGGCGCGGCCCTCGTCGCGCGCGAGCAGGATCTCGAGCGCCGGGCCCGGATCGTCGAGCCGGCCGGCGGCGTTGAGCCGCGGTCCGATCCGATAGCCGATGTCCGCCGCGGAATAGGGCGCCTTCATCCCCGCCTGGCGGATCAGCGCCTTCAAGCCGACCGAGCGCGATCCTTCGAGCGCCTTCAAGCCGAGCGCCGCGATCACCCGGTTCTCGCCGCGGAGAGGCACGAGGTCGGCGATCGTGCCCAGGCAGGCGATGCGCAGGAGCTGGCCGAGCGGAAGCGCGCGGCCGGCAAGGCCGGCGAACGCGAGGGCGACCTTGAGCGCGATCCCGGCCGCCGCGAGGTCGCGGAACGGGTAGCCGCAGCCGCTCTGGCGCGGATTGATCTGGATCGCGCCGGCCGGCAGCTCGCCGCCCGGCAGGTGGTGATCGGTGACCACGACCTCGATCCCGAGCGCGTGGGCCGCTTCGATCGCCGGCACCGAGCTGCTGCCGCAGTCGGCGGTGAGGATCAGCCCGCAGCCGGCCTGCCGCGCGCGCTCGACGTGGACCGGCTGAAAGCCGTAGCCGTCGCGCATGCGGTTGGGCAGGATCGCCCGGGCGTCGAGGCCGCAGGCGCCGAAGACGGCGAGGAGGAGCGCTGTCGACGAGACGCCGTCGACGTCGTAGTCGCCGACGATCGCGATCTTCCGCCCCGCCGCCCGCGCCGAGAGCAGGCGATCGACCGCCTCCGCCATGCCCGCGAGCAGGAACGGGTCGTGGAGCTGGTCGAGGGAGGGGGTCAGGAAGCGCGCGGCGGCTTCGGCATCCACCGCGCCCCGGCGCGCGAGGAGAGCGGCGAACCAGGCCGGATGGCCGGCCCGGACGAGGGCGTCGGTCTCGGGCGGGGCGGGCTCGGCGACCCAGGTCGCCGCCCGCTCCTCAGGCCGCGTAGACCCCCATCGCCCGGAACTTCGCGTAGCGGCGGGCGAGGAGCTTCTCGACCGGCTCGCGGGCGAGCTCCGAGAGCGCGCGCTCGACGGCGTCGCCGACGCGCCGCGCGGTCTCGGCCAGATCGGTGTGGGCGCCGCCGAGCGGCTCGGGGATCACCGCGTCGACGACGCCGAGCGCGGCCAAGTCGGGCGCCGTCAGCTTGAGCGCCTCGGCCGCGTCGGCCTTCTGGTTCTGGTCCTTCCACAGGATCGCGGCGCACCCTTCGGGCGAGATCACCGAGTAGGTGCCGTACTCGAGGATCAGCACGCGATCGCCGACGCCGAGCGCGAGCGCGCCGCCGCTGCCCCCCTCGCCGGTGACGGTGACCACGATCGGGGTGCGCAGCACCGACATCTCGAGCAGGTTGCGGGCGATCGCCTCCGCCTGGCCCCGCTCCTCCGCCTCCAGGCCGGGAAACGCGCCGGCGGTGTCGATGAAGGTGAGGACCGGGAGCGAGAAGCGCTCGGCGAGCTTCATGATCCGCAACGCCTTGCGATAGCCCTCCGGCCGTGGCTGGCCGAAGTTGCGCCAGATCCGCTCCTTGGTGTCGCGCCCCTTCTGATGGCCGATGACGGCGACCTCGCGGCCGCGAAAGGTCGCGAGCCCGGAGACGATCGCCGCGTCGTCGGCGAACGTGCGGTCGCCGTGGAGCTCGACCCAGTCGTCCATCAGCCGTTCGACGAAGTCGAGGGTGTACGGACGGTCCGGATGGCGCGCGACGAGCGTCCGCTGCCAGCGGTTCAATCCGCTGTAGATCTCCTGCGCCGCCTTGCGCAGGGCTCCCTTCAGCCGCTCGGCCTCCTTCGCCTGGCCGCTCCCGGAGGGATAGCCCGAAAGCTCCTCGATCCGGCGGCGGAGCTCGGCCAGCGGTTCTTCGAACGCGGAATCCGTCCTCTGCATGGCGGGGCAAGCTAGCAGACGGGCTGAAGAAGGGTCAAACCGGACCGGCTGTAACCCGCGACCCATTTCCGGCGTATTCGAGACGGTGCGAGTGCCGAAATAGCCGCCTCGTGCCCTTCCGGCGCAAACGTTTTCATCCAAGGCAGCGATCTCGGCCAGCGAGCTTTGGCACGAAATCTGACAAGCGGCGAGCCGCCGCTGTTGCCGTTGCACGTATCCGGTCAGGAAAGGACCTGTTCGTCATGATCCGCATCGCCCCTTGCGACTCCGAGACCCCGCCGTCCGGCCGGGTCCGTGAGCTCTTCGACGACGTCGCGGCCCGCCACGGCCGCGTGCCCAACCTCCATCGCACCCTCGCCCACTCCCCCGCCGCTCTCGACGGCTACCTCGCTCTCGACGCGGCGCTCGACCGGGGGCGCCTCGAACGCACCCTGCGCGAACGGATCGCCCTCGCCGTCGCCGAGATCAACCTCTCGAGCTACTGCCTGTCCGCGCACGCCGCCACCTCCGGGCTCTCCGGCGCGGAAATCCGCGCGGCGCGCCTCGCGACGGCCGAGGACCCGAAGGCCGACGCTCTCTTGAAGCTCGCGTGCCAGCTCGTCCTTGGGCGCGGCGACGTCTCGGACGGCGCGCTCGCCTCCGCCCGAGCCGCGGGGGTCGGGCCGGCGGAGATCGCGGAGGTCGTCGCGAACGTCGCCGCCAACGTCCTCGCCAACTACATCACCCTGATCGCCGAGACGGAGGTCGATTACGAGCTGGTGATCCCGGGCGACGAGCTCGCGCCGCTCGCCCTGGCGTAAGAACGCGGTCGAAGGGAGGGACTAACGGCTTCCCCGCAACCGGTGGAGCAGCTCCCGAAAGTCCTGAGGCGGCTCCTCCTCAAAGCGCACCGGCTCGCCCGTCCGCGGGTGCTCGAAGCCGAGCTCGGCGGCGTGGAGCATCGGGCGCTCGGCCTCGATCCGCGGTCCGCGGAAATCCCGCACGTAGACCTTCTCGCCGAGGAGAGGGT
>DATMZM010000244.1:0-4332 GCA_035607445.1 Thermoanaerobaculia bacterium
CTCATCGATCTGGACAAGAGAAGATTCCTCAGCAAGTACCGGTACCTATTCGTGCCGATGGCGATCGTCCTGCACCTGTTCCTGGCGGCGGGCTACCTCTTCGCGCACCTGTGGCGCGTCGATCCGGTCGACGAGCCGCCGATCAACGTCGTCTTCCTCTCCGCTTCCGCGCCGCCTCCGCCTCCGCCGCCGCCGCCGCCTCCTCCTCCCAAGGCCGCGACGCCGAAGCCGACGACCGAGGTCAAGCCGGTGGTGCCGACCGAGCCCGTGCAGCCGGTCGAGATCCCGAAAGAGATTCCGAAGCCCTCGGAAGTGCCGCAGGTCGACACCGGCGTCGAGGGCGGCGTCGAGGGCGGGATTCCGGGCGGCGTCGCGGGCGGGGTTCCGGGCGGGGTTCCGGGCGGGGTCCTGGGCAGCACCGGCGTCGCGCCGGTCGACGATGCTCCGTTGCGCGTCGGGGGCGGGGTCTCCCGACCCGAGATCATCACCAAGATCAACCCGATCTACACCGAGATCGCGCGCCGCGCGCGCCTGCAAGGGACGGTCATCGTCGAGGCGATCATCGACGAGCGGGGCAACGTGACCAACGTGCGGGTGCTCAAGGGGCTGCCGATGGGCCTCGACAAGGCCGCCGTCGACGCGGTCGAAAAGTGGAAATTCCGGCCGGCCCGGTTCCAGGACCGGGCGGTCAAGGTCTACTACGTTCTGACGGTCAACTTCCAGGTTCAATAAGGCTGGAGCCGAGTTCGGAAGAAAAGGAGAATAGCGCATGGAAATGAGCCCCGTAGCCTTGTGGACGTCGATGGGATTGATCGCCAAGGGCGTCTGCATCGCCCTCTTGATCCTTTCCATCTGGTCGCTGTACATCACGTTCGAGCGCCTGATTCTGTTCAGCAAGGCGCGCAAGCAGTCGCTCGCTTTCGCCCGTCTGGCGACCGACTTCTTGAAGCACGACAAGCCGCAGAACGCGATCGACGCGGCCCAGAAGTACCCGCAGAGCCACCTCGCCCGCGTGGTCTCCGCAGGCCTCCAGTCCTTCCAGTTCGAGAGCGAGACGAGCCCGCTCTCGGATCCCGAGATCGTCGAGGCGGCGACCCGCGCCGTCGACCGCTCGACCTTGCTGACCACCGCCGACTTCAAGCGCGGCATCGGCAGCCTGGCGACGATCGCGACGACGGCGCCGTTCATCGGCCTGTTCGGCACGGTCATCGGCATCATCAACGCGTTCGGCGGCATGGCCCTGACCGGCTCGGGCGGCATCGGCGCGGTCTCGAAGGGCATCTCGGAAGCGCTGGTCACGACGGCCTTCGGTCTGTTCGTGGCAATTCCGGCGGCCTGGATGTTCAACTACTTCACCAACCGGGTCGAGCGCCTGCAGGTCGAGATGTCGAACTCGAGCTCCGAGCTGGTCGACTTCTTCATGAAGCGGCAGAGGTCGCGACATGCTGCACAAGCGCGCTAAGGGGCACCCGATCAACGAGATCAACGTCCGGGGTGACATCAACGTCACGCCGCTCGTCGACGTCTGCCTCGTGCTCCTGATCATCTTCATGGTGGTCACGCCGATGCTCCAGAAGGGCGTCGACGTCATGCTGCCGGAGACGAACGCGCCGGAGAAGATGCCCGAGAACTCGAAGCAGATCCTGGTCGCGATCAAGCAGGACGGGAAGATCTTCCTGCAGCAGAACTGGACGCCGGACGAGCAGCTGCCGCCCATGCTCAAGGACATCTACGCCCGCAATCCCGACCGGGAAGTCATCGTCAAGGCGGACCGGCGGCTCAAGTACAAGGAAGTCCGCAAGCTCATGCAGACCATCAACGAGGCCGGTTTCACCCGTGTCGGCCTGGTGACCGAGAGGAAGTTGCAACCAGCTTCCGGCGCCGGCGCATAGAGCCCTGGTGTCAGCCTCCATCGAGGCGATGAGGTAACGACGATGGCGATCAACGTAGGCGCTTCCGGCGGGGTCAGAAGCGACATCAACATCACGCCGCTGGTCGACGTGGTGCTGGTGCTCCTGATCATCTTCATGGTGGTCACGCCTCTGCTCCAGATGGGCTATCAGGTGCAGGTGCCGCCGAAGATGGAATCGGCCGCTCCGCCGCCCTCGAGCGACCAGCTGATCGTCCGCATGGACATCAGCGGGCGCGAGTACATCAACAAGGTGGAGATCCCGGCGAACGAGTTCCCGGTCCGGCTCAAAGAGGCCTTGACCGGCCGGTCGTCGAAGGTGATCTTCTTCGCCGCCGACGGCGATCTCGAATACGGCAAGGTGGCGGACTTCATGGACGTCTGCCGCGACAGCGGCGCCGAGAACCTCGGGATCGTCTTCGACGACCTGAAGGGCCCCTCGGCGGCGGCGACCGCGGTCGGCGCCACCTCCTGACCGCTTCGGCCCTCCTCGTCTCGGACGTGCGACAGCCCGGCTCCCGCCGGGCTGTCGTCCGTCGGCCTCCGCTCCTGCGCTCGGGAACTGCTAGTGTTCCGCGACGCAACCGTTCCGCGCTGAGGCGCGGCGCACTCCGGAGGTCAAATCCTATGGTTCGCACCGTGATTCGTACCGTGGTTTCCGCGCTCGCGCTCGCCGCGCTCCCAGCCATCGCCGGTTGCGCCAAGGCGCCGACCAAGGAGCTCCAGTCCGCCCAGACCTCGCTCAACGAGGCGCGCAGCTCGGGCTCCGAGGCCTACGCGCCCGAGGCGTTCAGCAAGGCCCAGCAGACGTTCGAGCAGGCCAAGGCCGAGGTGGCGGCCCAGGACAAGAAGCTCGCCCCCCTGCGCAGCTACGGCAAGGCGGTAGCCCTCCTCGCCCAGGCGCGCACCGATGCCGACACGGCGAAGGTCCAGGCCGTCTCCGGCAAGGAGCAGTTCAAGGGCCAGGCCGAGAAGGCCCTGGACGACGCCCGGACCGCGATCGCGGCGGCCCGCAGCTCCCTCGCCACCGCCCCCAAGGGCAAGGACAGCCGGGCCGATCTCGAGGCGATGAAGGGCGATCTGGACGGCCTCGACACCGCGCTGACCGACGCCCAGGGTGCCTACACCGGAGGCGACTACGCGACGGCCAAGCAGAAGGCCGAGCAGGTCGCCCAGCAGGCCCGGGCGGTGCAGGACGACATCGCGAAAGCCCGCATGAAGGCCATGGGCCACTAGCCCCCGGGAACGAGCGGCGCCTCCCTCCGGTCTAAGGCCGGTGGGAGGTGCCGCATGCTTCGAAAAATCTCGCCTTCGCTTCGCCACCTCCCCCCGTGGTTGCGTCCGCGCCGGTCCGCGTGTCCAACGGAGTGAAAGAGGAGGTGCACCATGTTCGAGAGCGCCCTGATCGATCGCCAGAAACCCCGCCGCCCCTTGCGCGTGTTCGTCACGTCGGCCGGTCTCCACTTCGCCCTCGCGGCGACGGTCGTCTCGGCCGCCTATTGGACCATCGGCCCGGTCGCCGAGCCGCAGGAGAACGCGATCTTCTTCGCCCAGCTGCCGCCGCCTCCGCCCGCCGCCGCGAGCGCTCCCAGCAGGCCGGTCACCGTCAAGCCACCGACCGCTCCGACGGTGACCCCGCCCGCGGTCGTGCAGCCCGACCCCGAGCCGGCGAAGGACCCGAAGCCGGCCCAGGCCGAGTCGACCGGCCCGGCGACGGACGATCCCACGCCGCCCACGGCGTCCACGAACGGCCCCGGCGTCCCGGGAGCGAACGGCCCCGGCGTCCCGGGAGCGACCGAGCTCCGCGGCCCCGGCGTCCTGCCCGGCGTCCCCGCGGTCAGCGATCAGCCCTACCGGATCATCGGCCAGGCGATCCGGCCGCCGGTCGCGGTCACCCGCGTCGAGCCGCGCTACACCGAGGAGGCGCGCAAGATCCGCCTCCAGGGCACCGTGGTGCTCGAGGCGATTATCGACGAGCAGGGGCGCGTGACCAACGTGAACATCCTGAAGGGGCTCTCCTTCGGGCTCGACCGCGAAGCGGCGAACGCGGTCTCGCAGTGGCGCTTCCGCCCCGCGACGCTCGAAGGCCGGCCGGTGAAGGTCTACTTCAACCTGACGGTGCAGTTTCACCTGACGTAGAGAATGACGAATGTCGAATCGGGAATCTGGAATTTTCAGGTTCCCGATTCTTCGTTTGCCCTTCGTTTTCGATTTCTAGATTCTTGATTCGCCATTCGTCATTTCTCCTTTTGCTCTCCGCTGCATCCGTGACAGACTCCCGCCCGAAAAATCACGGTATCGAACCAGCGGAGGACTTCGGTGCGCGGACTCTTCCAGATCAAGTCGCTCGACGACATCCTGGCGGCCGCCGAGGACAAGACCCGCTCGCTCAAGCGGGAGCTCGGCGCCTTGAACGTCACGCT
>DATMZM010000205.1:0-22504 GCA_035607445.1 Thermoanaerobaculia bacterium
CTAGGGCGGATCTTCCCCGGCGTCCGGCTCCAGGGCAAGGGGCTCCTCGCAACCGAGGCGTTCGTCTCGCTGCCGCTCGCGGGCGAGGAGGGCGCGGCGCTCGCCGTCACCTCGCATGTCTTCGAATTCCTGACCGACGCGGGCGAGCCCCTCCTCGCCCACCAGCTCGCGCGCGGAGAGACCTACTCGGTCGTCGTGACCACGGGGGGAGGCTTCTACCGCTATCAACTGCATGATCTCGTCGAGGTGGTCGGCTTCGTCGCTCAGGCCCCCCTCTTGCGCTTCGCCGGCAAGACCGACCTCGTTTCGGACCGGTTCGGCGAGAAGCTCAACGAGCGTTTCGTGGCCGGCGTGCTCGATCGGTTGTTCGCACGCCACCGGCTCCTCCCCCGCTTCGCGATGCTCGCTCCCGATCTCGCACTGCCTTCCGGAGCGCCGGGATACGTCCTCTACCTCGAAACGGAGGGCTCGCCGGACCTCGCCGCGCTGGCGCGCGAGCTCGACCAAGCGCTCGGCGAGAGCTTCCACTACGCCTATTGCCGCCGGCTCGGGCAGCTCGCGCCGGCGCGGATCGCTTCGGTCGTGGACGGCGCGGAGCGCTATCTGATCGCGTGCCGCAACCTGGGCCAGAAGCTCGGGGACGTCAAACCGACGCGGCTGCACAAGGCCGCAGGCTGGAGCGAATGGCTGGGCGAGCAGGCGTCCGGAGACTCCGGAGCCGCCGCCTCCCGGGCGGGCTAGATGTTCTTGAACAGCGCGTCGAACGCGGAGCGGGCGTCGCTCGGCTTGCCGCCGCCCGAGGCGGCCTGCTCTTGGGCGAACTCGGTGACGGTCTTGGGATCGAAGAGCGCGCAGTCGTTGCGGTCGCGCTTCTTGGCGATCCGCGCCGGAATCTCCTCGAAGCGCCGGCACTCGAAGCGGACCCCGGGATCGAAGTGGACGCAGTTCGCGCAGGTGTGGAGGTCGGCTCCGCACTTCGAACAGGTGGTCGCGGGCTCGATCACCTCGGCGATCAGGCGCTTGCCGCCGCAGACCGCGCAACGGAAGACGCTCTCGGTCGGCGAGCCGAACCCCCTGCCCCGCGGCCCCTCTTTCTTGGGCGGCGGCGGCGCGTTCGGGCGCCGGGCCTCGCGATCGCCGCCGCCGCTCTCCTGCTGATAGCCGCGGTGGCGGTATTTGCGCTCGTCGGACATGGTGGGCCTCCGGCCGTCATCCTAGCAGGGGCCGGGGCGGCCACGGGGTGTCGCCCCCGACACCTCGCGCGCGAAGAGGTCGGCCTCGCCCGGCGCCAGCTGCACGATGGCGAGAAGCACCGCGCCCGCGCCGAAGGTTGTACCCAGCGGCGGTCCGATCTCGCCGGAAAGCGTCTCGAAGAGCGGCCAACGCTTCGCCACGAGAGCCCGCAGGTGCTCGGCCGCCGCGGGGGCGGCGGCGTGCGCGAGCCCGAGCCAGAGGGGTCCCTCGGACGAGAACCGTTCCGCCGCGAGATCGGCCAGGGCGGCCCGCGCGGCCTCGCCGCTCGCCTCCTGCCGGCGCGCGAGGAGCTCGCCGCCCGCGATCTCGTAGATCGCCCAGACCTCGGCGGGCCGGATGAAGAGATCGCGCAGGCGCCGCGATCCCCTGGCATCCTCGCGGGCTGCGACGAAGGCGAACGAGCGCGCGCCGAGAGCCTCGATCTGCTGCCGGATGGCCGGCGCCGAAGCGCCGCGCGCGGCCAGGCGCGCCGCGGCGAGCGCCAGGAGGCCCTGGCCCAGGCTCGCGCTGCGGCTGTCGATCACCTCGATCGCCGCCGGAGCGAGGCCGCTCCGCGCGCCGAGAGCGTCCTCCGCGGCGATGCGCGCGGTGCCCAAGGCGCTGCCCAAGCGCGGCGCGGCATGGATCGATACCAGGTCCTGGCTCGCGAGGGCGGTCGAGAAGACCGAGAACAGCTCGCCGCGCCCGGGTGGCTCGACAGCGGGCGGACCGTCCGCGAGACTCAGGCGGCGGTAGAGCTCGGCCGGCGCGATCTCCTCGCGATCGCGGACGCGGGTGCCGCCCCAGGAGAGGGTGTAGGGGAGCAAGCGGATGCCCTCCGCCGCCGCGACCTCCGGCCCCAGATCGCTCGCGGTGTCGGTGATGACGAGCACCCCCCGCGGCGGATCGAGAGCGACGACACCGCGCCGCGCGAGCTCCGAAAGCGCGCGGAGGATCTCGCCGTCGTTCCGCTGCGGCAAGGCGTCGAGGAGAGCGCCGACGGTCTGCGCCTCCTGAAGCGTGCCGAGAAGCTCGCGATCCAGAGGGCTCAAGGCGCTGTCGAAGAAGGAGGAGCCGGTCAGCACGCGCACGTGGAGGAGCGGATCGGGCGGCGCGCTCAGCCGATCTTCGAGCGCCGCCAGCACGAGATCGGGCAGCGGCCGGTCGAGCTCGCGCGGGAGGGGAACCGGGCTCGGCACCACGCGCAGCTCGCCGGCCGCCTGCTGGGCGAGGCGGCAGAACGCCTTGACGCCGCGCACGGCGCCGGCTCGCACCCGCGCCACCTCGCCGCGGGCGAGGGCGATCTCCCCTTCCGCGACGACGACCGAGCCGGTGAACGCCGCGGACCCCAAGGCGCGCACGAGCTCGAGAAACGGCACGGTGCCGACCTCGCCCAGAAGCGCGAACCGCGCCGGATCGGGTGCGAGATCCGCGCCCAAGGAGCCGAGATCGAGCCGCAGCAGACCGAGGACGACGCCGTGCACGGCGCGCTCGAACGGCGGCTCTCCCGGCGCGAGGCCGGCTTCGTAAAACAGGCTCGCCGCCCCGAAGTCCCCGTCCCCGAGTCCCGCCCCGGGGTCGGATGCGGCGTCGGGCGCGAAGCTCGGCGAGACCACGGCGACGTCGCCTTCGAGCGCGCTCAGGAAGCGGCGCGCCTCGGCCGCCGTGACGGCAGGGACCACCTCGCGGCCGAGCTCGGCGAGGCGCCGCGCCAGCTCGCGCCGCCTCGCGCCGTCGGCCTCCACCAGAAGCACGGTCGTCGCCGTCAATGTGGCCTCAGTGGACTTGAAAATCGGCGATCAGGGGGAGATGGTCGCTTGCGACCCGCGTCCAGTTTCAAGGAACAGGTCCGCACAGCTCTCTTCAGTGGACTTGAAAGTCGGCGATCAGAGGAAGATGGTCGCTGGCGACCCGCGAGAGCTTCAGGCGGCAGGCGTAGAGGTTCGCGAGGTCGAGCGGCCCGCGGTAGTAGAACCGGTCGAGCCCGCCCCGGGGCGAGAACGAGG
This sequence comes from Thermoanaerobaculia bacterium, assembly GCA_035607445.1. Classification (GTDB taxonomy): domain Bacteria; phylum Acidobacteriota; class Thermoanaerobaculia; order Multivoradales; family UBA5704; genus DASYKS01. The sequence continues at coordinate 3,240 of DATMZM010000205.1, forward strand.
GGTAGGTCCGGATCGCGCGGTGACGCTCGCCCGAGCCGCCGGTCGCCCAGCGGAACCCGAGGTCGTCGGTGAAGCGCGAGACCAGGAGCGAACGCCAGTCGTTGAAATCGCCGCAGACGATCGTCGGCGCGTCGGGATCGGCGCGCCGGAACTCGGCCGAGCGGGAAAGGAGAGAGACCTGCTTGTCCCGCTCGCGCGCCGAGAGACCGAGATGGAGGTTGAAGGCCTCGAGGCGGCGCCCGCGCCCGAGGTCGAGCGCGGCGTGCTGGCAGCCGCGGCGGATCCAGCTCTCGGGCAGCGAGAGGTCGATGTTCTTGGCCGTGACGATCGGCAGCCGCGAGAGGATCGCGTTGCCGTAGCGCCCCTCCTTCAACCGGACGTTCAAGCCGAGGACGCAGAAGGGGTAGTCGAGGGTTTGCGCCAGCTCGCGGGCGAGATCGAGCCGGCGCGAGCGCGGCACGCCCTGATCGACCTCCTGAAGCATGAGGACCTGGGCGTCGTAGTGCTCGAGGATCTCGGCGATCCGAGCGAGGCGGAACCGCCGGTCGACGCCGATGCCTTTGTGGATGTTGTAGCTGACGATCCGAATCCGCACCGCGACCTCAACTCAAGTCTATCCGAGCGGCGCCCCGGCGAGGAACCATCGTGGCCGCCCCGGCCTACCGCAACAGCTCGCCGAGCGCCTCGATCGCGCGGTCGATCTCGTCCTCGGTGTTGTAGTAGTGCGGCGAGAGACGCAGGATCGGGCGCGGCCGGGGATCGGGCGCGAAATGGCCGAGGCGGGTCGAAAAATGCAGGTTGATCCCGCGCGGGCGCAGCGCGAGCACGAGGTCGCGCGGCTCGCGGCCGGCGACGGTCGCCGTCGCGATCGCCCCCAAGCGCGCGCCGCGGTCGGCGATCTCGACTCCGGGCAGCGCCGCGAGCCTCTCGCGGACGCGCGCGGCGAGCGCGATCGCGCGCCGGCCTCCGGCCTCCCCCGCCTCGTCGACCGCATAGCGGGCGGCCTCCCCGAGGCCGTGGACCAGGGCGTAGTTGAACTCCCAGGTCTCGAACCGGCGCGCGGAATCGACCGGCGCGAAGGCGTCCGGCCCGGTCCAGTCGGCACCGCGCATGTCGGGCAGGAGGGGATAGTCGCCGCGCGCGAGCGCCCGGTCCGAGACCGCGAGGAAGCCGATGCCGCGCGGCCCGCGGAGGAACTTGCGCGCGGTCGCGGCCAGGTAGTCGCAGCGCAGGGCCGCGAAGTCGATCGGCAGCTCGCCCACCGCCTGGCAGGCGTCGAGGAGGTAGGGGACGCCCAGCTCCTCGCAGATCCGGCCGATCGCCTCGGCCGGCTGGATCAGCCCCGAGCTGGTCGGGATCCAGCTCACCGCGACCAGCCGGCAGCGCGGGTGCGCGGCGAGCGCGCGGACCGACTCGGGATCGGCTCCGCCCTCGGCCAAGTCCTCCGCCCGCACCACCTCGAGACCGCGCCGGGCGGCGAGGGCGAGGTACATGAGGTGGTTCGACGGGTAGTCCTCGCGCGTCGTCACCAGCCGGTCGCCGGGCGAGAAATCGAAGGCCGAGAGCGCGAGGGCGAAGGCGACCGTCGCGCTCTCGACGATCGCGACGTTGCGCGGCGCCGTGCCGAGGAGCCGCGCGACGTGCCCGTAGGCCGCCTCGGTCGTCGCCTCCTCGGCCGCCTCGAGCTCGTAGGCGCCGACCTCGGCTTCGCGCTCGAGGTACGAGACCTCTGCGTCGAGCACCGACCGCGGCGGCAGGGCCGCGCCGGCGTTGTTGAGGTGGATTCGGTGCGCGGCGGCCGGCGTATCCGCCCGCCAACGCGCGAGGAGAGCGCGGTCGTCGGTCGTCTCGGTCTCGTTCATCGCGCGCGGAGTCTAGCGCGGCGGATAGAGTTGACGGCGCGGCAGACCGTGCTGAAACAGGCTACGCGAGCCCGAGCTCTTCGAGACTGCGGGCCGTGAGCAGCCGCTCGGCGAGGGAGCCGAGCTCATCGGGCGACGAGATCGCCTCGACCTGTTCGACGGCACGGCCGGGGAGCGCAGGGAAGCGCTTGCGGAGCAGGCGCAGCAATACCTCACGCATCCCCTGTTCCTGGCCCTGTTCCAAGCCCTTCTCCAGACCGCGCTCCAAACCCTGTTCCAGGCCACGCTCGATCCCGCGTTCCATCCCGCGCTCCAGGCCCTTCGCCAGGCCTCGCGCCTCGACCTTCTCTTCCCAGGTGATCGGTCTCATCGCAACCTCCGGGCCGCTTCGGGCGGCGAGCAGCGCCGTGAGTCTCTTCGGCCGCGCCGCCGTCCAATTCTAGATACGTTGCCACGCAGTTGTAGAGCCAGAGCCGCGGCGGAATCGTCCGCCGGTAGCACAGCTCGATCTCGACGTGCAGGAGAAGCGCCTCTCCCGCGAGGGTCGTCGCGCTGCCGACCAGGTCCATCCGCCGCTCGGCCCCTCGGGGCTGGTCGAGAAACACCTCGGCCGGCTCGAGGACGAGGCTCGCCGCCTCCAGGCGCCCGGCCAGGTCGCCGGCCGCCAGACGGAGGAAGTCCGCCGGAAACGTCCGGATCAAGTCCTTCCAGAGCTGATCGTGCCCGCCCGCCATCCGTCTCGACCTCCGCGAGCCCGAAAATCGGCCCGTCAACAGGTAAAGACGGAAAACGGGGCGCCAATCTCAACACTTGGTCGAAAATCGCCGGGCTCCGAGCGGCAGAAGCTTGCGCGCACGGCGCGTAGAGCAGCACCGGCTGGCTCTGGCCCCACACGACTCGTTCCCGGAGGCAGAACCCGTTCCGGCTCATCGTATCGGCGAGGCTCGGGTCGGCTGACAACACCTTTTCATAGAGCGCCACGCGGTCGGCGCCCCGGGTCAGCCGATCGAGGTCCGCCGCCCTCGTTCCGGGGTAAGGGATGTCCCGCACCGCGACTCCGTTGGCGAAGTACAGGCGGTCGCCGAAGGCCCACGCTTGCGTCGCGGCAAAGGAATGCAGGCGAGTGTCTCGCGCGACCTCCTCGGCCGTCAGGGCCGCCGCCATGGATTTGAGTCTCAGGAAGTTCAAGTGGAGAACACACCAGACGACCGTCGAGATCACGAGCGCGGCCGTCACGACGGTATGCCCGCGGCGCCAGAGCTCGAGGGCTCCCATCGCGAGGAGCACGCTCAGGAACGGAATCACGCCCTGGAGGTAGCGCAGCTCCTTGTGATGGATGGCGGAGAGAAGGAGCAGCGGCACGAACGCGAAGAGCGCGGGCTTCCGCCAGGACCCTCTCCGGAAGGCAAAGTAGAGGAGCGGGAGAGCTGTCGGGCTGATCCAACGCAGCGACCGCCAGAGGTACCAATACGACGGTTGGACGGCGGAGAGCGACGACGACGCGCGCTCCACCAGCGTGTAGGTCCAGAACGCGCGGAGGCTCGAGAACGCCCGGCCCCAGAGGAGGAGGTCGTACCCTCCGCAGAACACCAGAACGCCGAGCGCAAAGCCCGAGCAGACGAGGGCGATCCCCCGCAGGCGCGGCTCCTCGCCCCGCCAGGCCAGGAGGATCAGGACCGGCACCAGGTAAATTCCTTCGCTGTAGCGGAACGCGAACCCGATCGAGAGGAGAAATCCGGCGACCGCGTACCGGAGCCAGCTCGTTCGTTCGCGCGCGAGGAGAAGGACGGAAGCGAGGACGCAGGCGGTCGAGGCGGTGCGCGGGTAGACCGTCGATCCGTAGCCCATCGGGATCCAGTGGAGCGCATAGGCCGCTGCCGCGGCCAGGCTCAGGACGGGGTCGCGGAACCACCGCAGAACGAGCGCGTGGAGCATCTTGACGTTGAGGACGGAAAGGAGGACGAAGGGGGCGGTGGCAAACCAGCAGAGCCGGCGGGTCAACTCCGTGCCGGCGGCGTGAGCCAGCCAGACGACCGGCGCGACCAGGACGTCCGAGAGGAGCGTGTTGCGGATCGCCCAGGGCGTGTAGGCCAGGCCCAGGGCTCGGTGGAAGCCGAACTCCAGGATCTCGACGTCGTCGCCGGTATGGAAACCGAAGTAGAAGGAACCCAGCGCCGCGCGGCAGAGGAAGCTGAATCCGAGGAGGGCGAGCAGCCACCAGCGGTGGGATCGGTCGCCGGCGACGGCACCCGGGGATTCGCTCATCGCTCCTTCCTCCGGCGCCGCCAGACGGCCGTGTAGACGGCGGCGTTGAGCGCGAGCACGAAGGCGGCGAGGGCGAATTGACCGGTGCGGGTGAGGCCGGCGGGATAGAGGATCGGCGTCAGGTGGTGGGCGATGAAGCCGCCGGTATAGCCCGCTTCGCCGCCCAGGCGGCGGAGGTGGTTCTCGAGCGTCGTGAGCGGGCAGATCCAGCCGGTGAGCTCGATCGTCGCGCCCCAGAGCGCGACCGGAACGTGGACCCAGATCGCGCGCGGGTAGCGCAGGACGACGAGGCCGCCGAACGCGACCGAGAGCACGAAGGCGGTGTGGAAGACGACCAGCGCGTCGGCGAGGAAGCGGTAGACCACTCGGGGCCACCCTCAATTCGCAGGCGGGGTCAGGACTTCGACGCGGGCGGTCAGGTTTTCGACGCGGTCCAGATCGACCTCGACGCCGAGGCCCGGCCGGTCGCGGGGGACGCGGATGCGGCCGTTCTCGCTCATCGTCCACTCCGGCCGCACGATGTCGCGCTCCCAGTAGCGCTCGGAGGGCGAGACGTCGCCCGGGATCGTGAAGCCGGGGAGCGAAGCGATCGCGACGTTGACCGCCCGGCCGACGCCGCTCTCGAGCATGCCGCCGCACCAGACCGGGACGGACCGGGCGTGGCAGAAATCGTGGATCGCGAGCGCCGAGGCGAGGCCGCCGACGCGGCCGACCTTCAGGTTGACGATCCGCCCGGCGCCGAGCGCCAGCATGTCCTCGACGCGGTCGACGTGACCGATCGACTCGTCGAGGCAGATCGGGGTCTTCAAGCGCCGCTGCAGAATGGCGTGGCGGAGCAGGTCGTCCCAGGCGAGCGGCTGCTCGATCATCAGGAGCCCGAGGTCGTCGAGCGCCACCAGGCGGTCGAAATCGGCGGTCGTGTAGGCGCTGTTCGCGTCGGCCATGAGAGGCGCCTCGGGGCCGAGCGCCGCGCGGGCCGCGGTCAGGAATTCGACGTCCTCGCCCGGCCCGATCTTGATCTTGATCTTCCGGTAGCCGCGCGCGAGGCAGGCCTGGGCCTTCTCGACCAGGGCGGCCGGGCTCGCCTGGATGCCGAGCGAGATGCCGACTTCGATCTCCTCCCGCTCGCCGCCCAGGAGCACCGCGAGCGCGACGCCCCGGCGCTTCGCTTCCAGATCCCAGATCGCGGTCTCGACGGCGGATTTGGCCATCGAATGGCCGCGGAAATTCTGCTCGAGGAGCGGCCTCGCCGCGCGCGCCGTCGCGAGATCCCGTCCGAGCAGACGCGGCGCCACCCACTCGCGGATCGCGAGCCAGGCGGTGTCGGGCGTTTCCGGGCTGTAGTTCGGCCGCTCGCCGCAGGTGCACTCGCCCCACCCTTCCCGCCCGTCCTCGTCGATCACCCGGACGAGCAGGATTCGGCGCACCGTCTGGACTCCCGAGGAGATCCGAAACGGCTCCTTGAGCGGCATCTGGATTTCGCGGAGGTGAATTTCGCGCAAGCGCATGGGGAACGCCGAGGAGACTAGCACGCGCTCCGGGGCGCTCCCGGGTGGCGTCGGTGGCTTCACGATGGCGGCTCGCGCTCGAGCGCGTAGAACCGCCGCTCGCCCTCCGAGACCAGCCCCTCGACGCGAGAACCGGATCGGAGGAAGCTCTGCAGCGCGCGGCGGGTCGCGGCGCGGAAGGCGACGGCCCGGTCGAGGTCGGCCGCCTTGAGATCCTGGATCGAGCGCGGGATCTCGACGCGGACTCTGGGGCCCTCGGGCAGTGGGTCGTCCTCGCCGAGCGGCGGCGCGACGATCGGGGTGCCGGCGAAGCGCTCGGGCTCCCGCGGCAGCCGGCCGGCGAGGGCCGCCTCGACGCGCGGGCTCTCGAGGTCCCAGGCGACGATGAAGCGGTCGGTGCCGATCCCCTCGGCCAGCTCGGAGCCGAACTCCGCGGCGTACATCTCTTCCGCGTAGCTCTCGACCTCGGCGCCCAGGCGGTTGAGGTTCAGGTGCGCGTTGCGGGCCTCGAGCGGGTCGTAGGTCCAGCGGACGACCGCAACCCCTTGTGCGACCAGGAGATCCCGCTGATAGAGCTTGAGGCGGTAGCCGACGCCCCGGTCGCGCGCCTCGGGCTTGACCGCGAGCAAGTGCGACCAGTGCGCCGGCCGGCCCGCGACGACGCCCGACAGGCCGTAGACGAGGCCGAGCAGCCGCCCCGTCGCGTCGAACGCTCCGGCCGCGACGCCGCCGACCTTCTGGCTGACCTGGAGCAGGCTCGCCGGCACCAGGTCGCTGAAGGCCCGCCCCCAGGTCGCGCGCTGGAGCTCGACGGCGGCGACGAAATCCGCGGCCGAGGCGAGCGGGCGGAGGGTCATCCCGTCGGGTTCCGGCATGGCGGCCATCTTACCCAGTCCCGCGCGGAATTCCCCGCGGCTCGGGCTTCGATCGCCCCCTCGCCCGGCTCGCTCCACTTGCTTCAATCGCAGCGCTCGCGACACGATGGCGCCCGAGCCCTTTCGCCGTGACCGCTGCCCCCGCTCCTCTCGCCCCGGTCTCCCCGCCCTCCCGCGCGCCGCGGGATCCACGCCGCTACAGAAAGCTCCGGCGCTTCGTCCTGCGGACCTTCCTGCACGCGTTCTGGTGGGACGTCGTGCTCGCCCTGCCCGGGCTCGGACGCCTGCGCCGCCCGGCGCGCGAGCGCTGGCGCCGGATCGCCCATCGCTATCGCTCGCTCGCCGCCGAGATGGGCGGCGTGCTGATCAAGATCGGCCAGTTCCTCTCCACCCGCGTCGACCTGCTGCCGGCCGAGATCGTGGCCGAGCTCGCCGGGCTCCAGGACGAGGTGCCGCCGGCGCCCTTCCCCGCGATCGAGAGAGCGATCGCGGAGGAATTCGGCGCGCGCTCGCCGTTCGCCGAGGTCTCGCCCGTCGTCCTCGGCGCCGCCTCGCTCGCCCAGGTGCATCCGGCGCGGCTTTTGGACGGCCGCGAGGTGGTCGTCAAGGTGCTCCGGCCGGGGATCGACGTCCTGGTCGAGACCGATCTTTCGGCGCTCTCGCTCGCGGTCCGGCTGCTCTCGGTGTCGCGCAAGATCCGCCGGCGGGTCGACCTGCCGCGGCTCGCCCAGGAGATCGCGACGACGACGCTCGCCGAGCTCGACCTCGAAGCCGAGGCGGGCAACGCCGAGCGCTTCGCGGAGCTGTTCGCGGACGAGCCCGGGATCTCGGTGCCGCGGATCCATCGCGAGGCCTCCGGACGCCGGGTGCTGACCGCCGAGAACGTCGCCGCGTGGAAGATCAACGACGTTCCGGGCCTGGTGGCCGCCGGCATCGACCCGCGCGCGGTCGCGCGCCGGCTCTACCGGGCCTACATGCGGCAGATCTTCGAGTTCTGGTTCGTGCACGCGGATCCGCACCCCGGCAACCTGTTCGTCCAGCCGCTGGACGAAACGCCCGCCGCCCGGAACCCCGAGGGGGTCGAGAGCGGCGACGGGCGGCCGTTCCGGATCGTCTTCGTCGATTTCGGCATGATGGCCACGATCCCGGGCCATCTACGCGAGGCGTTGCGCGAATACGCGATCGCGCTCGGGACCCGGGATGCCGCGCGCATGGTCCAGGCTTACGTCGCCGCCGGGGTGCTCCTGCCCGATGCCGATCTCGACCGGCTCGAGGAGGTCCACGCCGAGCTCTTCGCCCGGTTCTGGGGCGTCGCCGTCGGCAAAATGCGCGACGTCGCCCTGGCCGAAGCCCGGTATTTTCTGCGCAAGTATCGCGATCTGCTGTACGAAATGCCGTTCCAGATCCAGGTCGACCTGCTCTTCGTCTCGCGCGCCATCGGCCTGCTCGCCGGTCTCACGACCAGCCTCGATCCGGACTTCGACCCCTGGGCGGCGACCCTTCCCTTCGCCGAGCGCCTGGCGAAGGCGGAGCTCGCCCGCGACTTCGGCGAGCGCCTGGCCGACGGCTGGGACCAGCTGCGCGCCGCGGCGGGACTGCCGCGCCGTCTCGACGCCCTTCTCGCCCGGGCCGAGCGCGGCGCGCTCAAGGTTCGGATGGAGCCCGGCCGCGAGGCCCGCCGGTCGGTTCAGCGGCTCGAGCGCGCTTTGGCGAAGCTCGCCTGGGCCGTCCTCTCCGGCGCCTTCGCGGTCGCCGGGGCGATCCTCGCGGCGGCCGGCTCGCCCTGGGCCTGGGTCGCGGCAGGGCTCGCGGGCGCGTTCGCCCTCCGCTTCGTCCTCGCCCGTAACCTTTGAGGTCCGCCCGGCGTAGATCTCTGGTAGAAGGTCCCGGGAATACTGGCACACCGCTTGCAGTTATCCCGGGCAGCTAACGAGATATCCCCGGGGGAGGGGCCGACCTACCAACCAGTACACCCACCCAAATCGAGATCACGAGATCTCACCCCGCTTGACCAGTCCTCCGAATTCCCCTTAACCACAGGGGTGAAGCCACAAAGCCCACCGGAGAGACGGAACCACCCCCGAACCAGCCCCCCTTTCGAGGGGGGTTTTCATTTTTCAGCCCTCCCTTCGGACTCATGCGCCGTTCCGACCGGTCGAAATGGCTCGCCGCCGTGCCGTGGCGGCGTCCTCTCGAGAGGGCGGCTCAGTCGACGCCGAGACCTCCGATCCGGACGATCAGGAGGTCGGCCAGCCGGCGGAGGCGCTCGGCGGCGGCCGCCGCGCGCGAGCCCGCCGCCGGCTCGACCAGCAGGTCGGAGCGCTCTTCGAACAGCTTGTAGAGCGAGCTTTGGGGCGGCCAGAAATCGAGCTCCAACGGCAGGACCTGCGCGAGATGGAGCAGGTCCTCGAGCCTCTCGGCCGCCGCCACGTCCAGCGGATCGTGGCGCAGCCGCTCGGCCAGCTCGGCCATCGCCGGCTCGAGAGCGTACCGGAGCTCCTCCGGAGCGAGCGCCAATCCCCAGCCCTTCACCTCTTCGAACGAGCGCTTGAGCTCGGCCAGATCCGCACGGGGATCGCTCAACGCATGCTTCAGATCGGCATGAAGCGCCATTTCGGCGACGCTGCGCAAGGGCGCCGGGAGCGGCAACCCGACGCCCGCCAGCCGGCGCATGAGAGGCGCGTGGCGCTCGAACGTCTCGCGCCCGCTCGCCTCGACCTCCGCGATCGTGTCGGCGAGAATCCTCTCGAGGAGGCGCTCGCGGTCGTCCCGGAACAGGGCCTCGAGAGCGTGCTGGATCGGAAACCGGCGGTCGAGCCAGCGGACCACCCGCGCCGGATCGCCGGTCCGGACCGCCTCTTCGATCTCGGCGATCTCCGAGGCGGCGAGCTCGGCCGCGGGTCCCGGCCGGACGCCGACCTGGACGTTCGGATCCCCCCAGGCGAAGGCGGCGTAGGTGAAGGTGGCCGCTTCGGTCGTCACCACGGAGGTGACGTCGACCTCGGCGAGCAGGAACCGGAGTCGGCCGGTCGCGAGCCGCGCGCGCACCCGGCGCTCGACCTCGAAGGCGTAGATCCGGTCGCTCTCCGGCCGGCCGTCGAAGAGGGCGCCGATCGCGTCGTGGGCCGCGACCGCGGCCAGCGTCACCCGCTCCGAAGCGACGGCCGAGAGGTAGATCGCGCGGCCGTCGCCGGCCGACGGATCGTTGCTCCGCGCGCGGGCGAGAGCTTCGAGCAGCCGCGGCGCGAACGGCGCCCCGAACAGCTCCTCGGCGAGCTCGACCGCCCGCCCCGCGTGCTGCAGCACCTGGCGGGTCTCCAAACCGGCGAGGTCGCTGAAGAACCAGCCGCAGCTGGTGAACATCGCCATCGCCTGGCGCTCGACCTCGAGCAGGCGCAGCGCTCTCAACCGTTCCTCCGGAGCGAGCGGTCCGCGCGCCTCGGCGGCGAAGAACCGCTCGAGGGATTCCCGCGACCGGTCGAGCACGACGCCGATGTAGGCGTCGCGGGCGCGGGCTGGATCTTCGAACAGCTCGCCGGCCGCACTCTCCCAACGGGCCGCCAGCCGGTCGCTCAGGTCCTCGAGTGCCCGGCGCAGCGGCGCCCGCCACCCTTGCGTCCAGCCCGGCCCTCCGCCCGTGTGGCAGCCGCAGTCCGAGCGCCAGCGCTCGACGCCGTGAGGGCAGCTCCAGGAGCTCCGCTCGACGATCTCGACCTCGTGCTCCGGCGGATGCGCGGCGAGGAACTGGCCGTAATTGGTGAGGCGCGCCTGGCCGCCCGTTTCGATTTGGCGCAAGGCGGCGGCGAGCGCCATCTCCCCCTGCCGGTGGTGATGGCCGTAGGTCTCGCCGTCGGTCGCGACGTGGACCAGCTGCGCTCCGGGCCGATCGGGGAAGGCGCCGACGAGCCGGCCGGCGAAGCGGTGGCCGTCGTGGAGCAGGCCGTCGAAGGCGACGTCGCGCGAGAGCGGCCCGTCGTAAAAGAAGAGCGCGAGCGGCCGGCCGGAGGGGAGGCGCGCCCGGTAGGCCCGGGTCGGATCGATCGTGCCGCCGCCGGCGTCCTGCCAGCGCTCGGTCCCGATCTCCCGCACCCGCGCCGCCTGGTGGGGGGCGAGGAGGGTGAAACGGAGGCCGAGATCGGCGAGGAGCTCGAGCGTCGGAACGTCGGCCGCGGTCTCGGGCAGCCACATCCCCTCCGGCTCGCGAGAGAAGCGACGGCGGAAGTCGGCGATCCCCCAGATCGCCTGCGTCCGCCGGTCGCGCGCGGTGGCGAGCGGCAGGATCGAGTGCCCGTACGCCTGCGCGATCGCGGAGCCGTGGCCGCCGAAAAGCTCCCGGCTCCTCGCGTCGGCCTCCTGGATCGCCCGGTAGAGCCGCGGCGCGCTCCCCTCGAGCCACGACAGGAGCGTCGGGCCGAAGTTGAAGCTGATCCGGCTGTAGTTGTCGACCACCCGGATCAGCCGCCCGCGCTCGTCGAGCAGGCGGGCCTCGGCGTTCGGCCCGTAGCACTCGGCGGTGATCCGCTCGTTCCAGTCGTGGTACGGTCGCGCCGAGGGCTGGCGCTCGATCGCTTCGAGCCAGGGGTTCTCCCGCGGCGGCTGGTAAAAGTGCCCGTGAATGCAGACGAAACGTTCGGTCACGGCTCCTCGCACGAGGCGGCCGCGGCGGACGAAGACGCCTCCGCCGCCGCGACGGCCTCGGCGACCTCGTAGAGCGGCTGCTCGGCCGCGATGGCGTCCCGCATCGGCAGCTCGCTGAAATCGCGCTTCAGGAACAACGCGCCGAGCGGCGGCAGGGTCAGCCGGGCCGACCAGAGCCACGGGCCGGCCGGCTCCTCCTCGGCTTCGATTCCGCCCAGGTTGCCCGCGCCGCTTCCGCCGTAGATCTCCGCGTCGCTGTTGAGGATCTCCCGCCAGAACCCGCCGCCGGGCAGGCCGACCGGGTAGTCCGTGCGCAGGACGGGCGTGCAGTTGAGCACGATCGCCGCCTCCTCGCCGTCCGGATCCGCCGGCCGGCGCAGGATCGCGAGCACGCTCCTCTCCGCGTCCGAGCAGTCGAGCCACTCGAAGCCCTCCTGCGGCTTGGCATCGAGCTCGTGGAGCGCCGGCTCGGCGCGATAGAGGCGGTTCAAGTCGCGCACGAAGGCCTGGAGGCCCAGGTGCTCGGGCTTCTCGAGCAGGTGCCAGTCGAGGCTCGCGTCGTGGTTCCACTCCGCCCATTGACCGATCTCGCCGCCCATGAACAGGAGCTTCTTGCCCGGCTGCGCGACCAGCGCCGAGAAGAGGAGGCGCAGGCCGGCGAGCTGCGCCTTCCGGTTCCCCGGCATCTTCGCGAGCAGCGAGCCCTTCAAGTGGACCACCTCGTCGTGCGACAGCGGCAGGACGAAGTTCTCGCTCTTGGCGTAGATCGCGCGGAAGGTGAGCAGGTTGTGGTGGGCGCCGCGGAACAGCGGGTCGAGGGCGAAGTACTTGAGCGTGTCGTGCATCCAGCCCATGTCCCACTTCAAGGCGAAGCCGAGGCCCCCCTCGTCGACAGGGCGCGAGACGAGCGGCCAGGCGGTCGACTCCTCGGCGATCGTCGGGGCCTCCGGGAACCGCGCCGTGATCTCCCGGTTCATCGCGCGCAGGAACTCGATCGCCTCGAGGTTCTCGCGCCCGCCGCGGACGTTCGGCTCCCAGCCCCCCTCCTGGCGCGAGTAATCGCGGTAGAGCATGGACGCGACGGCGTCGACCCTCAGGCCGTCGGCGTGATAACGGTCGAGCCAGAAGAGGGCGGAGGAGATCAGGAAGCTCTTCACCTCGGGGCGGCCGTAATTGAAGATCAGGCTCCCCCAGTCGGGATGGAAACCCTGGCGCGGATCGGCATGCTCGTACAGATGCGTGCCGTCGAAATAGCCGAGGCCGTGCTCGTCGGACGGGAAGTGCGACGGCACGAAGTCGAGGAGCACGCCGATCCCCCGCTGGTGCAGCGCGTCGATCAGGTGCATCAGGTCCTGCGGCGAGCCGTAGCGGCTGGTGGCGGCGAAATAGCCGGTCACCTGGTAGCCCCACGAGCCATAGAACGGGTGCTCCATCACCGGCATCAGCTCGACGTGGGTGAACCCCATGTCGTGGACGTAGTCGGCCAGGGCCGAGGCGAGCTCGCGGTAGGTGAGGGGACGGCCGGTCGTGCCGTCGGCCTCGACCAGGCGGCGCCAAGAGCCGAGATGGACCTCGTAGATCGAGATCGGCGCGTCGAGGGCGTTCGAGCCCGCGCGCTCGGCCATCCAGGAGGCGTCGCCCCAGGCGTAATCGAGATCCCAGACGATCGACGCCTGCCGGGGTGGCACCTCGCAGGTGAAGGCGAAGGGGTCGGTCTTGTCCGCGCGATAGTCGGCGTAGCGCGAGTCGATCCGGTACTTGTAGAGGGCGCCCTTGCCGACGCCCGGCAGGAACCCGGCCCAGACGCCCGAGCCGCCGAGCCGGGTCAACGGCGCCGCGTCGCGGTCCCAGGCGTTCCAGTCGCCGATCACCGCGACCCGCGCGGCTTCCGGCGCCCAGACCGCGAAGTAGGTGCCCGGGACGCCGTCCCGGACGCCTTCGTGGGAGCCCATCTTCTCCCACAGGCGGGTGTGCTCCCCCGCGTTGAAGCGATCGAGATCGTCTCTCGAGAGGAGGCTCTCGCTCATCGGTTTTTCGGTGCCGGACGGCTCGCTCATGGTACCTCAGCCCGGCCGGCGGGAGGCGCGCAGCTCCTCGACCCGGGCGAGCAGCCGGCGCACTTGCGGCAGGGCGGCGATCTCCGCGAGCGTATAGCGGGCCTTGCGCCGCCAGTTCGGCCGCTCGGTATGGGTGCCGGGGACGTTCTGCGGCTCGGTCTCCCGCCAGAGGTCCTCGAGGCTGACCAGAGCGAGCGCCGCCGGGCTCGCCGCGATGTGCTCGAGGAGCGCCTCGAGCACGCGGCCGTAGCCCGCGCCGGGCGGCGCATCGGCGGCTCCCACGGCTTCGAGCAGCCGCCCTCGCAAGCGTTCGCGCCGGGCGCGATCGCGGCCCACCACCGCCTCCTCGACAGCGCCGAGGGCGGCCAGGTCGTCGATGTCCCGCCCCTCCCAAAAGGCGCGGAGCGTCGGCATGTCGTGGGTGTTCAAGCTCGCCGCGGTGTGGGCCGGCGGCTCGCGGACCAGGGTCGAAGCGTCCGGATCGAGCTCGTACTGGACGACGAACAGGCCGGGGATGCCGTGGCGGTCCATCGCCTCGTAGACCTCCTGCGGCACGGTCCCCAGGTTCTCGCCGACCAGCGCCGAGCGGTGGCGGTGCGATTCGAGCGACAGCACCGCGTAGAGCTCCTCGGCCGGGTAGGTGACGTAGACCCCCTCGGTCGCGGGCTGCCCTTCGGGCACCCAATAGAGCCGGTGCAGCTGCATCACGTGATCGATGCGCAGCACCCCGGCGTGCGCCAGGTGGTGGCGCAGGCTCGCGATCAGGTAGTCGTAGCCCCGCTCGCGGTGCCGCTCCGGCTGGATCGGCGGGAAACCCCAGTTCTGGCCGCCCTGAAACAGCGCGTCGGGCGGAGCGCCGGCCGCGACCCCGGTCGCGAACAGGTCGCGGAAGCGCCAGACGTCGAAGGCGCTCGCATGGACGCCGAGCGGCAGGTCGAGGTAGAGGCCGGGACCGCGTTGGCGCGCCCCGCGGGCCATCTCGGCGAGCTGCTCCTCCGCGGCGAACTGCGCGAACAGGTGGTAGCGCCTCGTCTCCTCGTCGAAATCGGAAGCGCCGACCTCGCCCCCGCGGAGCGGCTCCGGCCAGGCCTGCCAGGACGCGCCGCGCCTCTCTCCGACGGCGCGGAACGACGCGTACTCGGCGAGGTAGGGCTTCTCGGCCACGAACCGCTCGAATTTCGACCGCCGCGGGCCGTCGTGGCGATCGAGCGCGCGGGCCAGCTCCGCGAGCACCCGGCGCTTGAGCGCGGCGTACCGCGCCCAATCGACCGCGGGCAGCGCCGCGAGCTCCGCCGCTTCGGCCAGGAAGTCGCCGTTTTCGATCAGGGCGCGCGCGGCCGGCGACCTCTCGAGCTCCGGCAGCCGGCGGGGATCGACGTAGGCCTCGTTCCAGAACAGGCGGCTCGCCGGGGCATACGGGCTCGGCTCGAACGGCTCGTCGAGGAACGTCGCGAGGAGCGGCAGGGTGGCGACCACTCCGCCGCCGAGGTCTTCCGTAAAGCGCGCCAGGCTCTCGAGGTCGGTGAAATCCGCGGCGCCCCAGCTGTCCGCCGTGCGCAGCGCGTAGAGCGGCAGGAACGTGCCCCAGAGCCCGGGGCTCCCGAGCGGGTACGTCCGGGGCGGCGCGGCGAGGATCGCGACCTCCGCCCTCCTCCCCCCCGCCTCGATCGCCAGCCGGTGGTGGCCGATCGGCACCGAGTCCGCGACCGGGAGGAGGAGCTCCCCGGCGCTCGGCCCGGGCGACAGCCGGGAGGCCTCGGTCTCCGCGCTCCAGCGCTCGCCGGTCTCGAGCTCGAGCTGGAAGGAGACACGGCCGGCGCCCGCGGGCAGGCGGATCGGCACGACCGGAGCCTGGCCGTCCCAGGCGACCACCACGGGCTCGGCCAGCCGGAGGGCACGCTCGGCCCGGCGCTCGGCGAGGACAGCCGCCGCGTCGGATTCCCGCGCGAGCGGCAGCCCGAGGCTCGCGAGCACTCCGGTGAGAGCCTCGGCGCTCGCCCGCTTCTCGGCGCCCCAGGCGTCGCGGTAGACGGTCTCGACACCGCAACCGCGGGCGAGCTCGAGCAACTCGGGCGACGGCGCTTCGGACAACGACGTTACTTCCGGTAGCGCACGCGCACGCCGATCTCGGGCTTGGCCTTGCCCGGATGCGCCTTCGCTTCCTTCTCCATCCGCTCGAAATCCTCGAGCTTGTACTCCCAGATCAACGTCTTGCCCTCGACGCGGGTCGCGTTGCTCTCGACCACCTGAAACGGCGCTTCGATCCGGTAGGCGACCCGGAAGCCCTTGAAGATCTGGCGCACCTGCTCGTCCATCTCGGGAGAGCCCGCGGCCTCCCCGCCCTCGCCGCCCTCGGCCTTCTCGTCCTTCTCCTTGTCGAGCGGGCTCGACGGCTTCGTGGTCAGGAGGAGGGTCTTGCCTTCGTCGACGATCTGGAGGTCGGCGAACGGGCTCTCGACCGGGTTCTTGGTGCCCGGAGGGCCGGACGGCGAGTCCTTCGAGTTCAAATGCAGCGCCGCGAGCTTCGAGACGTTGTCGAAGCCGAAGAGGAAATGGAACTTGAGCTTCGTGCCCTGGTCGTCGAACGAGCTGTCGAGCAGCTTGACGCCCGGCGGCAGGCTCTTCTTCGCGTCCGCCTCGATCTGCTTCGGATCGGGGCGCTGGCTCGGCTCGTCCGTCTTCTTGGTCAGGAAATCCTTCTTCGCCGCCGCCAGCTCCTCTTTCGTCGGCGGCCCCTCCTTGCCGGCGAAGCCGCGCTGCATCGCCGCCATCATGTAGATCATCGGCTCGAAGTCGATCCCGACGTTCAAGCCCGCCTTGCCGCCCAGGTTCTTGTCGAGCGACAGCGTCTGCTCGATGTCGAAGCAGCCCGTGCCCAGCAGGCAGGCAGCGATCAGTCCCACCGCTCTTCCGGTCTTCATCGAAGCTCCTCAGATGCGCCCGCGCCGGGACGCCGTCGTTGTGCAAACGGTTGGCCTGTCGAGGGTTGCGGTTGGGACGCGTTTGGAGCCGACGGTCGGATTTGAACCGACGACCTGCTGATTACGAATCGACTCTCGCTCCCCGCGCCGGCCGGAGGCTGGCGCCTCCCAATTGGTCAAACGCGTGCCAGGTGAGGGGGTTAGCCGGACCTGGGGTGGAGGGGGAAATGTATCCAAGATCCCTCGTGGGATCAATAGGATCAAGCGGAGTGTCCCAGGAATGTCCCACGAACCCCTCTGGGACACTCCCGCGCCTCAAAGTTTGAGCCGGGCAACATCGTTACCTCGGGGAAGTTCGTCGCCCTGGCTCGAACCGCAGAGAATGATCTGCCCGAGAAGCTTCGAGAAACGCTCCAAGTTCGCGCAGGAAGGTGGCGGTAAGGGTCTCGTGCTCCGCAGCATCTCGGAAGAGAAGCACGGCGGCGAGCGCTTCGCGATGCAATTCGTTGGCCTCGAAGAGCGGCACGATCTCTGACGCGATTCTTTTCGTCTCTGCCGTTTGCCCGGCGGCAAGATGGGCTTGGGCAAGGTGGAGAGAGACCAATGCGGTATCGAACTCCTTCTCGGAGCTAAGGAAGACCTCTTGCGCCGCGGCAAGAAGGCTGACCGCGCTCTCCCATTCTCGCTGGTCGAGAGCGATCTTGCCGCGAAGCCAGGTATAACGGATCTGGAGAAGGGGCTCTTCGAGTGAGCGGTGCTTTACCTCGTCCTCGTCGATGATCGCGAGAGCTTCATCGTGCCGCCCCGCCTCAACGAGATAAGTTGCGAGGTTTCGCCGTGCGGCGAGATAGAGCCACAGGTCGGAGTCGGGATCGAAGTAGCCGATGGTGTCCCGGATCAGGCGCACCGCACGAGAGACCTTTCCATCCTGGTAGAACACTGAGGCAAGTTGCATGAGTACCCTACCGATCCCGCTACGGTCGCCGATGCGTTCGTAGAAGAACTGCGACCGTTTCAGCACGTCTTCCGCCTCGCGGAAGCGACGCTGGTCTTTGCGTAGCGACCCTTCGAGTGAGTCGAGGCGTGCCAGGACTTCCGGATCGCTCACGCCGCCAAGGCGCGTGAGGCGGCGGGCCTGGCCGAAGAGGCGGTCACTGTGCGGCAGGTCGCCCACGGCCCGGATGGCGTTTGCCATCTCGCCAAACGCAAGCGCCCGCAGTTCGTGGGCGATAGCCGAATCGGGAACCTGGTTTGTGACCTCGCGGGCGAGGTCGGCGAAATGGAAGGCCTCACGGGGGACGGAGGTTAGGCGTTTGCGGCACTCGGCGATGAGGAGCTGGGCGAGCGTCGGCGTCCGGAACCGGTGATACGAACGACGGACGCGCCCCAGGCGCCGGTCCTCGGGGAGACGTAGGAGTGCGCGGAGGTCCCGCCGCGCCTCACTGTCTTCCGCCTGTACCTTCGGGAGTTGCTGCTGAAGGAGAGTCGGTAGGAACGCCAGGGCGCGCGCATAGCTTCCCGGGGAGGCGCTCAACTCACGCTTATAGGCAGCCCATTCGGAGGCGCAGTGAGGGCAGAACTCGAAGAGGTGGTCGAGGACCATAGTGAGGAAGCTCCGCGGGGGCAGCTCTCCGTCGGCGACGGCGCGCAGAAGTTCCCGGCTCAGATGCAGATCGTTCATCCCCCCTTGTCCTTTCGCGACACCGCTAGAGCTGTAGTCTCATATTTTTATGAGGTGAGCTGCAAGGGGTAACCCGGGACAGGAAAAAAGGGCGGAGTCCGGCAACGCGGACTCCGCCCGGGGGTGAGACTCCTACTGCGTGTGGGTGTGAGAGGCCTGGCCGCCGCCTGGGAAGGTTCCCTGCGGCGGCGCCAGCGGCCGGCCATTGGGATCGGTGTCGAGGCCGTTGTTCGCAAAAAGGCCGATCGGATCATGGAAGAGACCGGCGAGTGCGACGCGGACTGACTTCACGATCGATCTCGCGAAGGGCGATTCCCAGAGAGGGCGGGACTCTCTGGGGGCGCCTGCCGCAAGCGCGCCTGAGGCCACAAGAAGGAAGGACGCAACAAGGACGATTGCTCGACGGACCATCCCGAACACCTTTCGAGACGGCTTCCGCTCGCTTCCTGACTCTCAGGATGAGGGGCCGCCTGTGGCTCTAGAGTGCGGCCGGGACGCCACCTATGGACGGATGTTTCCGATAGTCGCAACAAAGTGAGGAACCTGTGCCTGGTTCACGGCCTCCGGGTGACCCAGATATTTTGTTTGCACGGAACTTCCGTGAAACGACAGTGACCGGCGGGGTCTTCGCCGGCCATTTCGCAAGATTCGGCCGTTAGCCTCTATATATAGGTCCGTGTCTCCCTCGCCGCCCGGGCCTGTGGGAACTGTGGGAAACGCGGGGCGGACGGGAGGCGCGGGCGTTTTCCAAGTCCTGTGGGCGGGAGGCGCGGGCGGGCGGGACCTGTGGGCGGAGTTTTTCCCGTCCACAGGGGTCCATAGGACGTCAGTTTCCATAGGCCGTGGCTTCCCCGGTCGGCCAAGAAAAAGCCCCAGGACTGGAATCCTGGGGCAGAGCTGATCATGTTTGCGGCTCTTAGCCTGCCGCGAGAAGGAGCCGGCCGACCCGCCGCTCAAGGGCTACCCGGTCGTCGGTATGCGGGATGGATCGGGCGAGCGCCGTCCCTCCGTTTACGACTTCCCAGAGAGTCCGGGCGCCGCCTTCCTCGGCCTTCGCCGTGCGGATGATGCCCTCGCCCTCGCGCTTCGTGAAATCGTGGCGCGCGAGCCAGGAGAGGACTTCGTTGTCCGAGGTGCCGATCCGCATGCGGGCGGCCCGTTCGAGCTGGGACTCCACATCCCCGACCGAAGCTTCCGCATAGGCGCGGAGCATCGGCCGGACCTCGCGGGCGAAGCGCTCGGGAGCGTTCTTGGTGTGCCGGATGCGGAGTTCCTTCACCTCGCGGGCGCCAAAGACCATCCTGTTGTCGCAGATGAAGTCGTAGAGGAAGGTCATGAAACCGAAGCGATGATGGCCGACCTCCGAGTTCCAGACCATGAAGCCGCGGTAGAGATGGCGCGGGTGGTCGTCCACCTGCACCCTGACCGGGTTTTTCTCGTCTACGAGAAAGATGAAGA
>DATMZM010000363.1:0-6672 GCA_035607445.1 Thermoanaerobaculia bacterium
GCCCGGCCGGGGGCCGATCGTGCGCAGGGCCGCCCGCAGCGTCTCGGCGGTCGTCGCTCTCGCACCCATCACCGCCCCGCCCGCCCGCCCGTCGAGCACCAGGAGGTCCGCATAGTAGAGAGGATCGCGCACCAGCTTCGAGGCCACCGCGACCCCGGCCGAGAGCCCGCGCGCCGCGAGGCGCCCCGCGAGCAGCGTTTCGAGCCGCGGCAGATCCGGGTCTCGCGCGAGGTCGACGACCTCCACTCCCGCTCCCAAGCCCAACGACTCGGCCGACGTTGCGGCTGGGGCGACCACGATCGGACGGCAGATTCCGAGCGCTGCACCCAGCACTGCGGCCGCGAGCACGCGCGGATCGTCCCCTTCGGGAAGGACGATCGTCGCGGGCCGTAGCGCGGCGCGGGATCGGATCTGATCGAGAGGATTCGGCACGAAGAGAGGGCGGCGCGAAGAGAACGAAGCGGCGCAAAAACTGCGCGCGAGTCTACCGGATTTACTTCGGCCCGCGGAACGTCAGCGAGGCCCAGAAGCTCTCCCAATCGGCGTTCGCGTCCTTCGGCGCCTCGATCATGTTGACGGACTTGACCAGCCAGACCTCGCCGGGGGGGAGATGGAAGCGGACGCGGCCTTCCGCGTCGGTCCTCTGGCGGAGGGCCCCTTCGATCGGCTTGCTGCGCGGGTGGGCGACGACCAGGGCCCCGGCGAGCGGCTTGCCGCGGAAGAGGAGGCGAACGGGCAGCGCCTCTCCGGGCTTCAAGGTGGAGGGGTTCTTCTCGGGGATCAGCTCGAGATCGAGACCGAGGACGCGATCGAAACCGGGACCCGGTTCCCCGCCCGCGATCAGGAGCGACTTGACCTTGCGCGAGTAGACCTCGTGGCTCGGCTTGGCGCTCTCTCCCCGCTTCTTGCGCAGATCGGAGATCTTCTCCAGACCCTCGAGCTTCAGGTAGT
Source organism: Thermoanaerobaculia bacterium (assembly GCA_035607445.1). Taxonomy (GTDB): domain Bacteria; phylum Acidobacteriota; class Thermoanaerobaculia; order Multivoradales; family UBA5704; genus DASYKS01. The sequence goes on from DATMZM010000363.1 coordinate 952, forward strand.
CCTCGAACTTCTGCGCTTCGAGGTCGACCGAGGCGCGGTTGCTGTCGAAGACGAGCAGATAGGTCCCGGCCGGGCCGATCGCCGCGTAGCCCGCCGGCTCGCCACCGGGGACGCCCTGGATCGGCGTCTCGCCGCCGGGACCGATCGTCGCGAACCGGACGACCCGCGCCGGATCGCGCGGCACCGGGTCGCCCGCGAAGTTCTCGCCCACGCGCAGGCGCACGCCGACGCGCGAGCCCGGAGCCGGTTCGAGCGTCGAGGGCTCGATCCAGAAATCGTGGGCCGCAAGGGGCGACACTGCGAGGAAGAGCGGCAGGGCGGCCGGGAGGAACCGGAGGAGGGATCCGAGGGAGCGATGGGCGGGCTTCATGGGCTTCCCTTCACGCGAAAAGGGCGGGCGATCGCTCGCCCGCCCCTTGAGTCTAGCGAGGGTCCGAGGTCTTCAGTTGCTGAGACCGCTCACCTCGTGCGGCGATCCCGGAATCGGGGTCCTCAGGTACGGGAAGGCGTTGTCGAACTGGCTGGCGTCCTGGAGGGTCTGATCCGTGAAGGGCAAGTTGCCCGACGGAGCGTCGGACGGATTGCAGAAGAGGCCCGGAAGCGCATGGCAGAGAACGCCCATCGCGACCCGGAGCTCCGAATCGACGACGTCGTCGCCCGGCCGGCGGCCGTTCGGGAAGCCCGCGTTGTCGCCGCCGAGCACGCCCAGGTTGTTCTGGGTCGCCTTGGGCGTCGCCGCGATCGAGGTGTTGAGGCGCAGCTCTTCGGCCGGGCCCCCCAACTGATTGAGCGTCGGGATGCCGGTGAGAAACGCGCCGATGAGGTCGGTGCGCGGGAAGTTCGTGGGCGCCTCGACTCCCGCCGAGCCGAAGAGGATCCCGAGCAGGGCCGGCAGCGTCGGGTTGGTCACGTAGTCGGCGAACTGGCCGTCCTCGTGCGGGCGGCTGGCGTTGAACTTGTTCTTGTCCTTCAAACCGATGACGATCTCGTTGACGAGAGGCGCGCCCAGACGGGAGACCTGGACGTACGCGCCGGAGACGTCCGCGGGCACCGCGAACGTGGGATCGGTCTTGAGCGCCCGGTTGGCGGGGAGCGCCGCCGTGGTCCAGGCGCCGACGGTCGGGCCGGCGGTTCCGGTCAGGCAAGCCACCGGGACCTCGAGCTCGAGCGCGGTCACGTTCTTGTCGTCGATCGTGCTCGGCACGGCGTCGCGGGGTCCGAGCGGATTCGAGATGTTCACCAGGTCGAAGACCTCGCCCAGGTTGACCGCGAACGGATCCTTGCGCTGGCCGACGAAGACGCGGCCGCCGCCCGGGCAACCCGGGATGGTGATCGAGTGGACGAACTTGGCGGCGTAGGCCGCGTAGTTCGGGATCGTCTTCTGGCCGACGTTGTCGAACGGCTTGGCGAAGCGGGCGCTGCCCGTCACGGCGTTGCGGACGTTGTCGGCCGAGGTCGGATTGCCGAGCGAGCCGCGGATGACCTGGAGGGTGTAGGTCTCGGGGGTGTTCAGGTTCGGATCGCCCGCCGTGTCGATCGGGCCGGCGTCCAGGAGCGGGATCGAAACCTGGATGCCGCCCACCGGCAGCTTGATGTCGCGGTTGGTGCGCGCGAACTTGAACTGGAACGTGAGATCCTCGATGCCGTCGCCGTCGCGGTCGAACTGGATGCGATAGAGGGCGTCGCTGTCGAGCGAGAAGTAGTTGGGGCCGCCGTAGCTGTCCTGGAGCGGCTGGTAATTGGCGATCATCGTGACGAAGCCGCTGCGGCCCGGCTCGTAGCTGTTGAACAGGTAGAAATCGGTGCCGTCGACCTTGGGCTGGCCGCTGATGAACGGCGCTTCGCGGTGGCTGGACGCCGCGGCCGGCAGGGCGGCCAAGGCCCCGGCGGCGAGTGCGGCGGCGATGCTGAGCTTCTTCATGATCCGTGTCTCCTCCGAATGTGTGATCTCAGGGCGTCCACTTCGGTCCCATGGAGGCCTACGCGGCCCCGTCGATTTCGGATGAAGCTTTCGTCGAATTGCTCGTCGCCGACTCGGAAAACCCAGGGAGACCCCGTGCGCCCATGCCTCCTCGCCACCGCCCTGCTCCTCCTGGCTTCCCCCGCGGTCCGGGCCGACGCCCTGGGCGATCTCCGCGCCAACTTGAGGAAGCTCGAGAGCGGCCAGCCGGTCCGGGCCCAGATCGCGGTCAAGCGGATCGGCTCCTCGAGCGACGGCGACGACGCGCACCAGAGCGTCCAGGAGGGCACCGTGCTCGCCGAGAGCGGACCGCAGGGCCTGCGGCTCACCTGGACGCCGCAGCAGATCCGGGAGGATCGGCAGGCCGATTGGCGCAAGGCGGCATCCCCGAGCTCCCAAACCGAGAGGGGCGGCGGGCTCGACCTGCTCGACGCGAAGCAGGCCGCGGAGCTCCTCGATCAGGCCGAGCCCCTGCGGCTCGCGATCGAGGGCGCCGTCCTGCTCGAGGACAGGATCGAACCGCGCAACGGCAAGCCGGCGCGCGTTCTCGTCCTGCGCCCGCGCGACGAGCTGACCCCGAACGAGCGCAAGAGCCTCCGCCACCGGGACGACGTGCTCAAGATCTGGCTCGACGCCGAGGGCTTGCCGACCGCTTCCGAGCGGACCGCGGATCTCAAGTTCAGCAAGCTGCTGATCTCGTTCCGGGTCGGGATCCACCAGGTCCAGGCCTTCGCCCGTCTCGGCGGCCGGCTCGTGGTGACCTCGGCGAGCGAGGAGTCGAGCGGCTCGGGCCTCGGCCAGTCGGGAGAGAGCCGCCGGCTCGTCCGGGTGACGCCCTCCGCCGGCTGATCGCTTCGGGGCTCGTTCCCGGGGATGACCTCCCGCTCATCGAGCTCTGAGCTCGCGCCGGATCGCGCGGGCCATCCAGAGGTTGCCGGCGAAGGTCGCGAGCGCGAAGGCGAGGAGCGGCGAAGAGCCGGGGCCGAGCGCGGCGAGCGCTCCGAGCTGGTAGATGAGGCCGCAGGTCCGCATCGGTGGGAACGAGAGCCCGCCGAGCACGAAGAGCGAGTGACCGAGGAGAAGCAGCCAGAGGCCCGGGAGCAGCCAGGCGAGGTCCTGCCAGATCAGGACGCCCGAGAGGAGGAGAGCGACGAGCGACAGGTTTCCTTGCGCGCGCAACGCCCAGCGCGCCAGGCCGCTTCTCGGCAGCCCGCGCCCGACGCGGCGGATCGCGCCGATCTCGACAGCGCCGCCGAGCAGGATCGCGAACGACCAGGTGAACAGCACCCCGGCAGGACCCCGGATCCGGAAGGCGACCGGCGTCGCCCAGGCCGCCGCGGGCAGGATCAAGCTCCAGGCGAGCCACGTCCAGGGCGAGGACAGATAAGGCCTCGAAGCCGCGAGGAAGCGCTCGCGGACGGGCTCCAGGTCGTCGAGCGCCTCCGGTTTCGCGGGCCCGCCGAAGATCGGGTCGTACTCCGACATTCCCGGAGATTACACCGGCGCTCCGCTATCCCAGCCAGCCCGAAGCTCGACACAAACTCTACGGCGGCGTGCTGTGCCGGGGCGAAGTGCTGGTAGCCTCCGCCAAAATCGAAGAGCGATCTTCTCGAGCGACCCGGAGCCCGACGCCATGAGCACTGCCCAAGTCCGCACAGCGCCCGCTTCTCTCGATCGCCGCTGGATCGGCGTCCTGCTCGGTGGTCTCGTCGCGGGCCTGATCGACATCACCTACGCCTGCGTGATGAGCTGGTTCCGCGCCGGCAAGTCCCCGCTCTGGGTCCTCCAGTCGGTCGCGAGCGGTCTCCTGGGAATGAAAGCCTTCGACGGCGGTCTCCCAACCGGGCTGCTCGGTCTGGTCTGCCACTTCGTCATCGCCCTGGGCGCGGCCACCGTCTATTTTCTCGCCAGCAAGCGCTTGGCGCTCCTCCGCGACCGGCCCGTCGTCTCCGGCCTGATCTTCGGCGTCTGCGTCTGGCTGTTCATGAACTTCGTCGTCCTGCCGCTCTCCGCCTATCCCTTCTTCTCCCTCCCGTACCCGCCGATGGCCTGGGTCCGCGGCTTCCTCTCGCACGGGATCGGGGTCGGCCTGCCCATCGCGCTCCTGCTCCGTCGCTACTCGCCCCGGGGCGCGGCCTAAGCGGCCGCCTCAGGTCAGTCCGGCACCTTCCCGCGTCCTGCAGCCGGAGCGGCCCTCGCGCCGGTGAGACAGAGCGCCTCCTCGCGACAGCTTGCGAATGGATGCAGCCCGTTCCGGGCTCCACCCGTTCGCAACGGAAGCGAGGAGGATCCGGACGTGGCCACCCGACCCGACCTCTCCGAGATCGCGGATCACGCCGTCGCCAGCCTGTTCGGCGATCACCGGGAATCGTTCACAATCCTCGATCGCATCGCCGTTCCCGGGACTTTCGAGACCCTCGCGTGCGACACCGTCGTTCGCGCCGAGTGGCGGGACCCGTTCGCGGGGCGGGGCTCCCTCTTCGCTCTCCTGCGCGTCCGCGAGGGCAGCGTTCTATGGACGACATCCTGGCGGGTCGCGCCGTCAGCCTTCGGGCCGGCTCGCTACCGGGCCTACACCGGACATCTCGCGGGTGTCGAGGGTCCCTGGGGCAACGACGGGTTCCTCGTCGCCCTCGGGTTGACGCACCGGACGGCACGCGAGAATCACCTCGCCGTGGTGCGCATCGAGGCGGACGGCCGACTGCGCTGGGTCAAGGTCTATGACCCGGTCGACCGCGGCCGGCGGAGCCAGGCTCTGGCCTGCGGAATCGCCGGGTTCGACGACGGCCCTCTCGTCCCGGGAGAACCGCGTCCGGAGAGCACGTTCCTGGTCCACGGCAGCGGCGGCCTGCTCTTCCAGATCACCGGGGACGGGAGCCTCGCGGGCGCCCAGCGAAGGTACAAGGGAGCGGGGTCCGCCTTCGGCAGCCAACTGCGGCGGACGCGGGACGGCTTCTATGCGATCGGCCAGACTCTCGGACCCGAGACGCGGGGCTGGATCCTGCACCTTCGCGCGGTCGACGATCCGGTCTGGGAGAGGGCCTACGTCTCGCCGTCGCCCGAGGAGCCCTGCTGGTTCGACATCGCGGAGGGAACCGAGAGCCTGATCGCGATCGGCGGCAGCGTCTATGGCGGTCGCGAGCGGGACTCCTTGATCGCCTTCCTCGAGCCGGCGAACGGGCCGGAGGGTCTCGGCTCGGCAGGCCGGGTCCGATCGGCGGGAACGATCCCGGAGGCCGGCGACCCCGTGCGATTCCGAGCTTCGACCGCGGCAGCCGCCCCTCTCCGGAGCGTCGAGATCGTCGACCAGCCGCTGCCGATGCTCTCGGAGCGCGTCGAGATGGTGATCGAAGACTGGGCCGCACTGCCCGGTCCCGAAACCGTGCCCCAGGCGATTCAGTGATAGAGGTTCGTGCGCTCCGCCGCCGGCAATCCCGGAACGTCGGGATCGCCGTGCCCGCGAGCCCAGCGGAGCCGGTCGCGCAGGTTGCCTTTCCAGACGGTCTTGAGGCGCGTGCCGGAAGCTCCCGCAAAACGCTCTTCGAGTTGATCCGACGCCGGATCGGCGAGCCAGTAGACGTCCGCGCCCTGCCGCCGGAAGTGAATCCCCACCTTGCCGGCGCCCGGGCGGAGAACCTGGACTTCCAGCTCGGCCGCCGCGGCGGCGGTCGAGAGCTCCCCGCGCTCGACGATCTCGATGCTCCGGAGAGGGGCGGCTGCCGCCGTCGAGGCGCGGAGCCGCGCGGGATCGCCGGCCTCCG
>DATMZM010000264.1:0-2173 GCA_035607445.1 Thermoanaerobaculia bacterium
GTCGGGCCGGGCAGGAAGAACTGGATCTTCTCGGACATGGTGGACGGCATTCCTTTCCGGGAGGGGGTTTCCGGACCTCGAGCGACGGAGCGGCCCGGACGCCGCATTGTGGCAAATCGCCCGGGTGGGCCGCAAGGCGAAGGTCGGTCTCAATCCCTCCGGACGCGCCCGAGCCATCGCCAGAGGAAGTAGACCGGCACACCGGCCGCGATCACGAGAGTGGCGAAGAGAGCGTTGCGCGGATCGGCGACGAACAGGTTGAGCACGATCGCGACGCCCGCGAGAGTGAACAGGAGCGGCACCCAAGGGTAGCCGGGCGCGGCGAACGGCCGTGCCGCGTCCGGCAGCTTGCGACGGAGCGCGAAGAGAGAAACGCCCGCGAGGGCGAAGAAGATCCAATCGGCGAAGACCGCGTAGTTGAGGAGCCTCTCGTACGCGCCGAGCGAGGCGAGGAGAGCCGCGAGCCCCGCCTGCAGCAGGATCGCCGCGGTCGGCGCGCGGAAGCGCGGGGAGAGGGTCGCGAGCCGGCGGAAGAAGAGGCCGTCCGCCGCCATCGCGTAATAGACGCGCGGAGCCGAGAGGAGCGAGAGGTTGAGAAATCCGAAGGTCGAGACCACGATCAGCACCGAGACCGCCCGCCCTCCGACCTCGCCGAACAGGCGCGCCGCCGCGTCCGCCGCCGGGGTGCGGCTGGCCGCGAGGGCGGGCGCGCCGAGCACGTGCAGGTAGGCGAGGTTCGCGCCCAGGTAGACCGCGATCACGCAGGCGACCCCGCCGAGGATCGCGCGCGGCAGGTTGCGCTCCGGCGCGCGCACCTCCTCCGCGACATAGTTGAGGCTCTGCCAGCCGCCGTAGGCGAACATCGCGGGCGCGAGAGCCGCCAGGAAGGCCGAGGCGAGCCGCCAACCGCCGAGATCGGGCGGCACGACCGGCTCCCAGACGATCGAGGAGTGCGGCGCGAGCAGGAAGGCCGCGACGATCAGCGCTCCGAGCGCGAGCGTCTTGGTGAAGGTGACGACGTTGAGCAGCACCGAGCCCGGCTTGATGCCGAGGGCGTGGAAGAGGCCGAGCGCCAAGAGGATCGCGACGGCGAGCGGCACGGAGCTAGCCGCGCCAGCCGCGCCCAGACCGCCCAGCCGGACGACGTACTGGGCGAACGCGACGGCCACCGCCGCCGTCGCGCCCGACTGGATGATCCAGAGCAGCGACCAGCCGTGCAGGAACGCCGCGAGCGGATGGAACGCCTCGCGGAAGAACGCGTACTGGCCGCCGACCCGCGGCACCACGGTCGCGAGCTCGGCGAACACGAAAGCTCCCGCGAGAGCGATCGCACCGCCGGCGATCCAGACGCCGAGGATCAGCGCCGGCGTGCGAACGAGCCCCGCGACGACATATGGGTTGACGAAGATCCCCGAGCCGATGATCCCGCTGACGACGATCATCGCGGCGTCGAACGGCCCGAGCCGGCGCGCGAAGGTGGGAGAGGCGGCGGGCTCGCTCACAGCGCGGCGGCGGGCTCCCCGCCGGCCTCGACCTCGTCGCCCCAGGGCCGCGGCTTGCGAAGGGCCGCCGCCAAGCGCGCTGCATCGAAGGAAAGGATGCGGCCGGCGCTTGCCACGCGAAACATCTGGCCTTCGCGAACGAGCCGCGGTGCCTCGACCTCTCCGCGGACCAAGACGAGGGCCGTGCCTCGGAAGTGCTCGCGCAGCAGATCGCGGAGCACCGGCGCGCCTTTCATCGGCTTGACCGCGATCATCCGTCCGGCCCCGACGGAGACCGCGCGGAGCGCTCCCTCCCCCGCCGCCGCTTCGAGACTCTGCGGTAGTCCCAGGCCTGCTCCCACGCCCTCCGAGCCCGGTGCGTAAAGCTCGAGCCAACCGAGCCGCAGGCCGAGATCGCGCGCCGCGGAGAAGAGAGCCGCGAAGGACTCGGGCCCCTCCGCGACGCGGAGCAGGTGCGGCGTTCTCACGCGCTCTCCTCCGGATAGAGGAGGACGTCGCGCCGCTCATTGCGGAATGCGTCTTCGTCTTTGGCCCAGCTCGCGATCCATGCGGCGAGGCCCTCTCCCGATTCGAGGGCTTGCCGGCACTCTTCTCCTCCGGTGAGAAGGTCGATCGCCGGGATCTCCGCGACGAACTCGTAGGGCGCGGACCGCCAGGCGAGCGCTCCGAGC
>DATMZM010000404.1:0-2119 GCA_035607445.1 Thermoanaerobaculia bacterium
CTGACCGGGCGGTCTCACGCCGCGCGGCGGATGGCTTCGGCTCCCTGGGGCCAGCGTCCCTGGAGGAAATCTTCGACGGCGGGGAAGAACTCGTCGGGGCGCTCGATGTAGGGGTGGTGGCCGGCGGCCTCGATCGGCAGGAAGCGCGCGTCGCGGCCCCAGGCCGCCCATTCGCGCGAGGCCTCGACGGGCACGAGGTCGTCCGTCCCTTGGATCACCAGGAGCGGCGGGGCGAGCGTTTCGAGGCGCGGCCGGAAGTCCCAGCGCCCCATCTTGGGCACGATGTGCTGGAAGTAGAGCGGCATCGAGTGCTGCGGCCACTCGTTCGGAAACGACGCGACGTCGGCGACCGGGAAGCGCTCGATCGCCGGCAGCTCGCTCATCTGGGCCGGAAGCAGGAACTGGGTGAACCAGGCGCGGCAGAAGGCGACCGGATCGGAGCGGTCGACGCCCGCCTTGCGCAGCTCTTCGAGCCGGGGGACGCCGGGCGGGTAGACCAGCACCTCGGACGGCGGCAGCTCCTGCGCCCACTCGCCGGGGATCCGCGGCGTGATCGGGCAGGAGAGGATCAGCCGATCGACGCGCTCGGGGTTCTCGAGCGCGTAGGTCGCCGCGATCGCCGCGTGGTACGAGGTGCCGAGGAGCGAGACGCGCTCGGCGCCGAAGAAGCGGCGGACCGTCTCCAGGTCCTCGACGTCGGCGTCGAGCGAGAGCTGTTTCGGATCCGTGACCGCGCTCGATCGCCCCCGGCTCCTCGGATCGAAGAAGAGGAGCGTGCGCCCGGAAGCGAGCGGATGGAGCATCTCACCGAGCCAGTTCGCGTTCGGCACCAGCAGGATCTCCGGCCCCTCCCCGACCGTGCGGAAGTAGAGGTTGAGCCCGGGACGGACGAAGACGAAGCCTTCGGAGCTCTGCATGCCGAAGGCTACGGGGCGATGCGGTAGCGGATCGTGACGCTCGCGTCGACCGAGACCTGGCCGGCGGCGACCGGGGTCGGCGCCGAATCGGCCATCGCCATCGCGCGCGTGAACCCCTCGGACCGGGGCTGCACGATCGACACCCCCCCCTCGGTGACCTCGAGCGGGACGCCGAGATGGACGCCCAGCGCCTTCGCGATCGCCTCCGCCTTGCCGCGCGCCGCGGCGACCGCCCGCTCGAGCGCCTCGGCCCGCGCCGCGCGGTCGTCGCTCAGGTCGAACGAGACGCCTTCGATCTGGTTGGCGCCCGCCGCGAGGCCGGCGTCGATCGCCGGGCCCAGCAGCTCGAGCTTGACGATCCGGGCGGTGACCACGTTCGACGCCTGGTAGCCGGCGATGCGCGGCGCGCCGGTCTGGTTCCGCGTCGTGTCCTGCTCGTAGAGCGGCGAGACGTTGAGCTGGGAGGTCTGGACGTCCGCGTCCGCGATGCCCAGCTTGCGCAACGCGGCGGCGATCGCCCCGGCGTGGCGGTTGACCTCGGCCTGGACCTCCCGGGCGGTCTTCGCCTGGGCGACGACGCCCAGCCGGACGCTCGCCTGGTCGGGCGCCGAGAGGACCTGACCGTTGCCTTGGACGGTGACGGTCGACACCGGCTCGCGATCGTCGGCGCGCGCCGGGGCGCTTCCCACGACGATCGCCAGGGTGGCGGCGAGGAACGGCAGCAGGAGCAAGAGCTTGGGAGTCATGAGGAACGCCTCCTTCCGAAGGGGAGAGCATAGCGCGTGCTCCCGTGCCGCCCCGGGCAAGAGACCGCGCCGGCTCAAACGGTCCCGGACAGCGCGTCGAGCGGGTGGATGCCGCCGTTGTGCCAGGAGGCGTCCGGCCGCTGAAGCTTCCCGGGGGCCGCGAAGCGGGAGACGCCGAGGGCGGCCAGAGCGGGCCGGAGCGCTTCGGCGCCCGCTCCGGCGAGCGCCGCGCCCTGGAGCCTGACCCGCCAGGGTGCCAGGATCGCAGGGACCGCGCCCAAATCGCCGAGCGGGTGGATGCGAACTGTCCGCAGACCCGGCGACGGCGCGAACCGGGGCTCGGGCTCGACGACCACGGTCCCTGCCGAAAGGCCGAGATCGTGCCGGGCGAGCCCGCGCATCTCGGCGTCCAGCCGCAGCTGCCGGACGGCGCCGAGGCTTCCGAGGTCGGCCGGA
>DATMZM010000271.1:0-16571 GCA_035607445.1 Thermoanaerobaculia bacterium
GTCTTCGAGACGGACGACGATCTGCGGCCCGCCGGGATCGCCCGGCGATTTGCCCATCGCGGGCAGGGCGGGCTCGTCGGCGTCGAGGTCCGGATCGAGCCCCGCGCGCCGCGCGGCCTCGATCATCTGCTCGTGGAGCGAGAGACCGGACGGCGGGGCCGCCGGGAGGTCGTCGTGCAGAGCGCGGAAGAAGACGCGCGGCTCGGTCTCGCAAGCCGCGAGGACGTCGAGGATGTGGTGGTACTTGAGCTGAATGCGCCCGGAGAGCAGTTGGCTCGTCGTGCCGCGGCAGAGCCGAGCCCGCTCGTCGACCTCCTTGCGCGTCCGTCCCGCCGTCCGGATCACGAGATCCAGCAGCTCGAGGGCCCGGCGATCGTCGTCTCGCATCGCAGGGAAGAATAGCGCAGCAGTCAATCCCTGACTCGAGCCACTTTGATCAGTTCTCTATTGATCCCTCGTGCGGCGCCGGAGCGCGACGCCTAGGAGCGGGAAGATTTTTTGGCTCGGCAGATTCATTCAAAAGGCCTGCTCGATCATTGAATTCTTGATCGAAGAGCACTTTTCCTTTCGTTGGTTCCTTCGAGTTGATCAAGGGTTGATTCCCTCCGAGAACTCGTCGTCTCGTCATTGGAACTCGGTTGCGGAGAGAGCCCACAAAACGCTCATCTTTTGCCATGCTATGGCCATTCGCAACGCAGCAACGGCGTTGCCCCCGCGGGCGCGGGGGCCATAGCGGTCCCTGTAGATCTGCGGCTCGGAGGGGTGTTCCCATGCTTCGTAATCGTTTTGTTGTGTTTTTCATCGCCGTGGTGCTCGTGCTCGGGGCCGTCACGCCGGCCGCGCAAGCGGCTTCCGTGGGGCGGGGATTCGCGCTCGACAGCCTCTGGTCGAAAGGGATCGCAGCGTTCGGCCAGCTCTGGGCGGGCCTGCGTTTCGCCGATCCCGGCCAAGAGAGGGCGAAATCCACCCCGCGCGCTTTAGCCAGCGCGGATACTTGCGGGAAGGATTGTCTGCCGCCGGTGCTGGAGGACGACGGGACCAATATCGACCCGAACGGTCATAACTGAAGCGGCGAGGTGAGAATCTAAGTTGGATGTGACGTTCATTCCCGTCTGTGCGAGAATACGTCACACGACTGCGTAATCGTTTACCTGGGGGGAGGACCGGATGCCCGACTCACCGCACCCCGAACCCGCGGAGTTCCCTGCGCTCGTGCGAGGCGAGCTCTCTCCCGTCGCGCGCAATCGCTTCGTCCGGCACCTCCTGTCGGATTGCGCCGTCTGTCGAGAGAGGATCAGCCCCTGGGTGGCTGGACTCTTCGAAGATCGCCCAGCCGCGGGTTCGGGGGAAGCGGAGCCGATTTCCTACGAGGTGTCCCTCCGTTCGGCGACCCGCTCCGCGGTTCGCGCCGACCAGAGACGGAGGGAGGCCCTTCGAGAAGTGCAGCGGGTCGTTCTGCGCGGTTCCTTCGCCTCGCTCGTGGCCCAGGAGCGGTCGGATCCATGGCAGGCCCTGGCGCGCGCTCAGGCTTGGCTCGAGACGGCTTACGAAATGCGGAAGGAAACACCCGAGCGCTATCTCGCAGCCGCTCGCATCGCCGCTCTCGCGGCCGAGGCCCTGTCTCCCGGTGTCGTGCCGACTCTGCCGCTTCGCGACCTTCAGGCTCGAGCTCATGCCGAAGCAGGGAATGCGTTCCGCTGTTTGGATCGATTCAGCGAGGCGGAGGCGGCGTTCCGGGTCGCGATGTCGCGAGCGGGAGAGGACACGGCGCCCGAGCTGCTCGCCCATCTGTTGGACTTGTCCTCCTCCCTGTCCCGCTCTCAGCGCAGGTTCGAGGAGGCCGATCGGCAGCTCCGATTGGCCGGCAGGATCTATCGCCAGCTCGGCGACCGGCATCTCGAAGGCAAGGTCTTGATTCAGCGCGGCATCCTCGCCGGCTATCGAGGCGACGTCGAGCTGGCCGTTTGCCTCCACTGCCGCGCGTTCGACTCTTTGGATCATCACCGCGACCCCCGGCTCTCCTTCGTGGCGCTCCACAACGCGCTCGACTGGCTCGTCCAGACGGATGCTCTCCTGTCAGCCGATTCGCTGTTGGAACAGGCCAAGCCTTTCTTCGAGGCGCAGGCGGGGCCGACGGAACGAATCAGGATCCGGTGGCTGGAGGCGAGGATTGCCTCGGGCCTCGGCAGGCTCCATCAAGCGGAGGTCGGCCTCAAGGAAGTTCGGCGGCGGTTCGTGCAATTGCAGCAACCCTATGATGCGGCGATCGCCGGCCTTCATCTCGGCGAGGTCTGGCTGCGGGAAGGGCGGTTCGCCGAGCTGCGAGCGACCGTCTCGGAAATCCTGGCTGTCTTCGTCTCCCTCGGCATCCAGCGCGAAGCGCTCGCCTCGCTCGTTTTCCTCGAGCACGCGGCTCGCCGAGAACGGGTGACTCTCGATCTGGTGCGGGCGGCGGTGCGGGAGGTCGAATCGCTCCAGAGACAAGGGACATCGCGGATCGCGGTCGTCGACGCGGGCTTGCCGCCGGATTCGGGCGATTAGTTCCTGAGGATGCCGCCGAACCACTCGCCGTGGTCAGGCGAACCGGTTTTCGCTCAGCTCATACCCAACTGGTTGCCGGATCCACCGGGCTTCCGTACGATCGGTGCCTACGCCGTAGTCCACGCCAGAGGGCGGGAGCGCGGCCATCGACGCCGCTTCGGGCGCCCGCCTCAGGTGATCACTCCTTTTCAGCCGACGCCCGCGAACGAGGCGAATCGACACGCCCTTTTCGAGCAGCTGGTGCGCGAGCGCTGCCGATCGGTTCTTCGATTCTTCGTCGCGCGCGGATTCCCGCATCCGGTGGCGGAGGAGCTGACGCAAGAAAGCTTGATGAAGGCTTGGCGGGGGATCGACCAGCTCACCGAGCCGGGTGCCAAGGAAGCCTGGCTCTTCCGGATCGCGGAGAACGTCTACAAGAACCACTTGAAGAGCCTCTCGAGGAACAAGCGGGACGGCTGGGAGGTCGCGCTCGATGGCGAGGTCCGTGAGGGCGGTCGGGCCTTGGACTTCGCGGATCCGGCCCCGAACGTCCTGACGAGGGCGGTCCAGGCGGAGCGGACCCGCCGCTTCCGCGCCGCTCTCGATCTCCTGCCGGCTCAGATGCGACGCAGCGTGCTGTTTTATCTCGACGGCCGGAGCTACCGAGAGATCGCCCGGCTCCTTCGCCAGTCGGAGGAGACCGTCCGCGGCCACCTGTTTCAGGCGCGCCGGCGCCTGAAGGCCGCTCTGGTCGAGGAGCAGCCATGACGATCGATTCCCTTCTCGTCGAAGAGGCGCGGCGTTGGATCGACGAGCGGGAGAGCGCGCTCGTTACGCATCCGTCGCGCGAGCTCTGGAATGAGTACGCGGCCGGTCGGCTCGGCGAGGAGGAGGACCGGCTGCAAGAGCATCTCGTCTCCTGCCGCCGCTGCAGCGACCTCCTGCTCTCCCTCGGCCGGCGGGAACGGGCCGTCGAACGGGCGAAGGCCTGGCTGGAAGCCGCCCTCGAGTCGAGAAAAGGCACCCCGGAGTGCTATCTCTTGGCCGCGCGCGCTGCGGCGTTCGTGGCCGAAGCGCTCCCGCCCGGAGCCGCGCCCCCGGCAGACCTTCGGGACCTCCAGGCCCGGGCTCATGCCGAGGTGGGCAATGCGCTCCGGCTGCTCGCCCGCTTCCGGGACTCCGAGGCGGCCTTCGGCACGGCGATGGCGCGAGCAGGAGCCGACGTCGCGCCGGAGACCCTGGCGCACCTGCTCAACCTGTCCGGTTCCCTCGCCATCGACCGGCGCGACTTCGCGGAGGCGGATCAGCGGCTGAGGCTCTCCGTGCAGCTCTACGAGCGGCTCGGAGATCGGTATCGCGCGCTCGACGTCTTCCTCAGGCGCGGCCTGGTCGCCGCCAACCAGGAGAACCATGAGCTGGCCATCCACCACAACTGTCGCGTGTTCGATCGGTTGGCTCCCGACCGCGACGCGCGCCTGGCGTACATCTCGCTCTACAACTCCGTCTGTGCGCTGATGCAGATCGGCGCGTTCGAGCCCGCGGCGTCGCTGTTCGAACAGGGCAAGCCTTTTTTCGAGAGCCATGCGAGCGAGATCGAAAAGGTCAAGATCCGGTGGAACGAGGCGAGGGCTGCCCTGGGCCTCGGCCGGTTTCGCCAGGCCGAGGAATTGTTCCGGAAGGTTCGCCTCGACTTCGAACGGCTCGAGCTTCCCTGCTACGTCGCGTACGCCGGCCTCGATCTTGCGGAGATCTGCCTGCGGGAGGGGCGCTTCGTCGAGCTGCGCGCCCTGGCGGCGGAGATCCTGGGCGTCTTCTCCTCGATCGGCGTCCAGCGCGAGGCGCTCGCCGCTCTCGTGTTTCTCGAGCAGGCCGCCCGCCGCGAACGGGTGACGCTCGATCTGGTGCGGGCGGCGGTCCGGGAAGTCGAGGCGCTGGAAGCGAGCGGTTCGCTGAACGGAGCCGCGCGAGAGGGCGCGGAGCCCTGACGCCCGCGCCCTCCCTCAAATCCCGAAGGTCACGACCACCGGCGCGTGGTCGCTCGTGCCGTATTCGTTGAGGACGCGGCTGTCGAGAGCGGTCTTCGCCAGCTCCTCGCTCGCGGTCACGTAGTCGATGCGCCAGCCGATGTTCCTCTGGCGGAGGTTGCGCCAGGGGGCCCACCAGGTGAACAGGTCATCGTTGTCGGGGTCCTGCGCGCGGCCGACGTCGACCAGGCCGTGGCCGAGGATCTCCTCGATCAGGCGGCGCTCTTCGGGCCGGGCGCCGATCTGGTTGGGCTTGCGCTCCTTGGGGTGGATGTCGCGCTCGGCGCGGGCGACGTTCCAGTCGCCGCAGAGGACGACCGGCCGGCCGGCGAGCTTCTCGGCCCAGCCGCGCATCGCTTCGAGGAAGGAGATCTTCGCCGCGTAGTCCTTGCCGCCGTTCGGCACGTAGATCGAGGCGAAGAGGAGGTCTCCCGCCTCGGCGGCGACGACCCGCGTCTCCATGTCGAACTCGGGATGGGCGAAGATCGGCGGGGCGGCGAAGCGCTCCTTGTCGAACAGCAGGCAGACCCCCGAGTAGCCGCCCGCGCCGTGCCAGAGCGACCAGTAGCCAGCATGCTCGAGGAGGCTCGCGGGGACCTGGGCGGGCGTCGCCTTGATCTCCTGCAGGCAGACGACGTGGGGGCGGTCGCTCTCGAGCCAGCCGAGGACCTGCTCGGCGCGGGCGCGAATTCCGTTGACGTTCCAGGTGGCGACGGTCAAAGGCATGGTGGGCGCAGTTTAGCCCGGGAGGCGGCCGCCGACCCAACGGATCGCCGGGCCGCTCCGTAGGTAAGGGTATCGTTGGACTCGTTAGCGGGGGCTCGGCCGCGTGCCGGGCCCCTCCAGTTTCGGCCCCTCCCCGAGACGCCGCGACCTGAGCTATCGTTCGCCTTCCGCCACGTCGGCGGCTTCGATCCGCCCGGGGTGCCGCGTGAAAAAGCCGGTTCAAGGCCTGCTCGTCCTCCTCGTGACTCTCTGCGTGACGTTCCTCTTGGGCGAGGGGCTCCTGCGCCTCCTGTCGAGGAACGTCCTCCACGTCTTCGACGTCGAGATGTGGCAGTACGCGAAGAAGGTCAAGATCGAGTCGGACCGGCCCGGCATCGTCGAGGAGCACCGCCCGAACGCCGACCAGCTGCTGATGGGGGTGAGGGTGCGGACGGACGAGCGGGGCCTGCGGCGGGCGGATCCGGAAACCGAGGCGGCGCGCCGGCCGGACGACCGCCTCGTGGTGGCTCTCGGCGACTCGGTGACGTTCGGCTGGGGCGCCGCCGAGAAGGACACCTTCCCCTCCCAGCTCGAGAGATTGCTCGCGGCCGAATGCCCGCGCCGCGGCGGGCGGCGGGCGACCGTGCTGAACGCCGGGGTCGGCAACTGCAACACCTCGATGGAGGTCGCGCGCTACGAGGCGCGGCTGCGCGGGTTGAAGCCGAGCTGGCTGATCCTCGGCTACTCCTACAACGACGCCGAGCCCGACGCGGTGCCGAATCACAACCCGTTCCTCTGGCGCTCGTCGCTCCTGGCGCTCGCCTCCGCGCGCCTGCAGCGCCTGTCGGGGCCGTTCAAGAGCTACCAGCCCTACTACCAGAACCTCTACCAGGACGGCCTGCCGGGCTGGGAGGGGACGAAGCGCTCGCTCCGCGAGCTCGGCGGGATCCTGCGCCACGACGGCGTGCCGGGCACGGTCATCCTGCTGCCCGAGCTCCACGAGCCGAAGGACTTCGGGCCGTTCAAGGGGCTGTTCGGGCGGGTGGCCGCCCTCGCCAAGGAGAACGGCTTCGAAGTCATCGATCCGTCGGGCGCGTTCCCGCCGGGCCCCGGCGAGCGCTTCTGGGTCAGCCACGAGGATCCCCACCCGACGGCCGAGGCGCACGCGATCTACGCCGCGGCGCTCGCGCGCTCGGTCCACGCCTGCCGGTAAGCCGGGCCTATTTGCGGATCTCGCCCCGGATCTTCGCCGCCAGGGCCTCGGCCGCGCAGCGATGGCCGCGGGCGTTGGGGTGGAAATTGTCGACCTCGATCGGCTCGGGCGAGGCGTCGCGGCAGGCCTGGAAGGGATCGATCAGATCCAGGTAGTGGAAATGGTGCCGCGCCGCGAGGTCCTTCGCGAAGCGGTGCTGCTCGCCGAGCGGGTAGGCGTGGAAGTTCTTGGTGAAGCGGGGGAAGACGGCGACCAGGACGTCGAAGTGGCGGCTCCGGGAGAGGTCCTCGAGCACGCCGAAGTACTCGGCCACGCGATCGCTCGAGACCTCCGCCAAGTACTTGCCGACGCGCTCGTCCTGGGGCCCTGGGTGCGGCGGAAAGATCCGGTAGCGGAAGAAGCGGTAGAGAGCGCTCTCGGTGAGCCAGGGATTGGTCCGCACGGAGGAGATGCCGCCGTGCTTGCTCTCCTCCTCGAGGAGCGTCTTGTAGATGTCGCCGTCGACGTGCTCGCGCGACGAGAGCGAGTAGGCGAGGAGCACGAGGTCCGGATCGTAGGCGAGCCCCTTGTCGCGCAGCGTCTCGACCTCCTGCTGCGTGTTGTAGCCCGAGACGGCGAGGTTGATGACCTCGGTCTCGACTCCCCCCCGGTTCAGGATCTCGCCGAGGACGGCCGGGAAGGTGTCCTCGAAGCGATCGACCTTGAGCCCCGCCGCGATGCTGTCGCCGAGGACGAGGATCCGGTAGACCCCCGCAGGCTTCGCGACCTGGTGATCGACGTCGCGGAAGCCGAGGCGGTTGCTCGCGCCCAGGTAGTCGTAGAACGAGAGCTCGCCTCCCTTGTAGTCGACCGGCGCCGGCTCGTAGCCGATCTTCGGGTTGCGCGCGAGGCGGAAGCGGCCGTGCTGGATCGGGTAGATCTTGGGCGCCGCGCCGAGGGCGCGGATCAGCACCTCGGCGGCGAGGAGCGAAACGGCGAGCGCCAGGAGCGAGAGGGCGAGCTTCTTCCCCATGGTCGAGCCGGATCGGTGGGGCTACGAGTAGGTGATGCCCGGGTAGAGCAGGCCGAGCGCAAAGGTGTGGATCGGGTCGAAGATCGGAGAGAAGATCTTCCAGGCGACGAGGAGGCCGACCATGCGCAGCCCCGGCTGGTGCAGCATCTCGAGGTAGGCCTCGGCGGCGCGGTCGGAGAGGAAGAGCGGCGGGAGCGCGCTGCCGTCGAGGGGAGGCAGGGGGAGCAGGTTGAAGACGAAGAGCAGCAGGTTGAGCGTGAAGAAGACCGAGAGCGGCACGGCGACCGCCGCCGCCCAGCCGCCCGAGCCCGCGGCCTCGGTCACCCGGGAGAAGGTGATCTGGTCCGGGGCGTCGAAAGCGTGGGCCATGTAGCCGAGCCGGATCGCGGCTCCCGAGAGGAGCGCGAGCAGCAGGTTCGCCGCCGGACCGGCGGCGGACATGATCGCCGCCCGGCGGTGATGCTGCGCGGCCCAGTGCGGATCGTAGGGCGCGCTCGCCCAGCCGAACATCTGCTTGCCGCCCGAGAGGGCGAACGAGAGGATCGGGAAGAGCACCATACCGAACGGCTCCCGGCGCATGTGGGGCCACGGGTTCAAGGACACCTGGCCGCCGTGGTAGGCGGTCGGATCGCCCAAGCGCAGGGCGGCGAAGGCGTGGGCCGCCTCGTGGAGCGTCGTCGAGAACAGGAAGACGATCAGCCAGGTGAGCCCGAGGACGAAGAGATCGGCGGACATGGCGCGAGATCCTAATCGATCGGGAGCGCGTTCGCGGATCGCCGGGCGGACGGACTGCGGCGGCCGTCTTCGGCTAAGCTTCCGCCCCGGTCGCAATTTCCCCACCCAAGGTCGAGCGATGAGCCGAGATCGAAGAAAGTATCGCCGCGTCGCGGCCGGGGTTCGGGTCTTGTACTGCGGCACGCAGGTCGAGCGGGCGACGCGGGAGTACCTGGAAGGCATCGCGCAGGACCTCTCCCTGGGCGGCCTGTTCCTCGAAACCCGGCGCCCGCTGCCGAAGGGGACGCTCGTCGACCTCGATTTCTTGATCGAGGAGGCGGGCCAGTCCGCGGAGCCGGTCCACGCGCGCGCGATCGTGCGCTGGCGCAACCGTTTCTTCGGCCGGCGCGGCATGGGCGTCGAGTTCGTCGACGTCGAAGGGCTCGGCCAGCAGCGGCTCGAGAGCTGGGTCGAGCGCGTGCTCGAGTAGTTGTGTTGAGAGACGTCAAGCCCGCGAGAGGTACTTGTCTTCGCGCGTGTCGATGATGATCTTGGTGCCGGGCTCGATGAACGGCGGCACCTGGATCATCAGGCCGGTCTCCATCTTCGCCGGCTTGTACGAAGAGCTCGCCGTCGCGCCCTTCATGCCCGGCTCGGTCTCGACCACCTCGAGCGTCACCGTGTTCGGCAGCTCGATGCCGACCGGGTTCTCCTCGTAGAAATCGACCTGGATGACCATGTTGGGCAGCAGGTAGAGCATCGAGTCGCCGAGCGTCTCGTCGTCCATCGAGATCTGCTCGTAGGTCTCCTGGTTCATGAAATGGTGGGAGGAGCCGTCCGAGTAGAGGTACTCCATCTGGTGGGTGTCGAGCATCGCGCGCTCGACCTTCTCGGTCGAGCCGAAGCGGTGCTCGAAGCTGTTGCCGCTTTTCAAGCTGCGCATCTTGGCCTGGACGAAGCCGCGCCAGTTGCCCGGCGTGACGTGCTGGACCTGCATGATCCGGCAGATGTCCCCCTCGAACAGGATGCACATGCCGACGCGAAGTTGGGTCGCTGGTATCAAAGTGTTCTCCGTTCCCGATCGATCCCGCGCGAAGCCCCACGGCTTCGTTCTAGATTTCAGGTTCTAGATTCTCGATTCGTGATTCGACCTTCATTCTTCTTCCTCGTGCTTCCGGTGCTTGTTCGCCTCGGCCACGATCTTGTCCTGGACCAGCCGGGGGACCTCCTCGTAGTGCGAGAACTCCATGTGGAAGCTCGCCCGCCCCTGGGTCATCGAGCGGAGCGCCGGCGCGTAGGTGAGCATCTCGGCCATCGGCACGAGGGCGTTGATCAGCTGGCCGGAGGAGGTCGTCTCCATGCCCGAGGGCCGGCCGCGGCGGTGCGACAGGTCGCCCATGATGTCGCCGGTGAAGTCGTCCGGCGTGTCGACCTCGACCTTCATGATCGGCTCGGTGAGCGTCACTCCGGCCTTCGCGAGAGCGTCCTTGAGCCCGAGCGACCCCGCGATCTTGAACGCCAGCTCGGAGGAGTCGACGTCGTGGTACTGGCCGTCGAGCAGGCGGACGCGGAAGTCGACCACCGGATAGCCGGCGAGGAAGCCGCGGCGGCGCGCCTCCTGGATGCCCTTTTCGACCGCCGGCCGGTAGTTCTGCGGGATCGCGCCGCCGAAGATCGCGTCGACGAACTCGAAGTCTCCGCCGCGCGGCAGCGGCTCGATCTTGATCTTGCAGTCGGCGAACTGGCCGCGTCCGCCGCTCTGCTTCTTGTGCCGGCCGTGGCCGTCGGCGGGCTTGGTGATCGTTTCGCGGTAGGGGACCTTCGGCGGGTGCAGGTTGACCTCGACGTGATAGCGGTTCTTGAGCTTCGCGACGGCGATCTCCATGTGCAGCTGGCCGGTGCCGGAGAGCAGGATCTCGTGGGTCTCCGGGTCGCGCCCGGCCTTGAGCGTCAGGTCCTCGTCCATCAGCCGCGCGAGCGCCTCGCCGATCTTCTCGTCGTCGCCCTTCGACTTGGGCTCGATCGCGAACGTCATCGCCGGCTCCGGGACCTTGATCCAGGGCAGCTGCACCGGCTTGTCCTTGGCGGCGAGGGTGTCGCCCGAGACGGTGGCCTTGAGCTTCGAGACGCCCCCGATGTCGCCCGCGATCAGGCGCTGGACGCCGGTCCCCTGCTTGCCCTCTAGCACCACCAGGTGGCCGAGCTTCTCGAGCTCGCCCGTGCGGGCGTTGACCACCGTCGAGTCGGAGGCGAGGGTGCCCGAGGCGACGCGCAGGATCGAGATCTTGCCGGTGAACGGATCGGACAGCGTCTTGAAGACGAGGGCCGCCGCCGGGCCGGCCGGATCGCCGTGGAGCTCGACCTCGCCCCCTCTCTCCGTGGCGTGGATCTCGCGCCCGGCGGGGGAGGGGAGGAAGTCGACCACCGTGTCGAGGAGGGCCGAAGGGCCGATGCCGTGGCCCTGGGCGCCGAGCAGGACGGGGAAGATCTGGCGGTGGGCGATCGCCATCTTGAGGCCCCGCTCGAGGTTCTCCTGCGACAGCGTGCCCTGCTCGAAGTAGCCCGTCATCAGCTCGTCGTCGGTCTCGGCGATCGCCTCGACGAGCGTCGCGCGGGCGGCCTCGGCGGCCTCTTGAAGGTCCGCCGGAATCTCGCTCGGCTCGGCCTTGCCGTTGCCGTCGCGGGTGAACTTGAAGGCCTTCATGCGCACGACGTCGATCACCCCGGTAAAGCCCGCTTCGCTCCCGATCGGCAGCTGGATCGGCAGCACGCCGCGGCCGAACGCCTTGCGCAGGCTCTCGAGCGCGCGGTCCATGTCGGCGCGCTCGCGGTCCATCTTCGAGAGGTGGATCGCGACCGGCAGCTCGAGCTCGGCCGCCGCCGACCAGACCTTCTCCGTGTTGACCTCGACTCCGGCCACGCCGTTGACGCAGAGCAGCACCGCGTCCGTGGCGCGCAAGCCGGCGCGGGTCTCGGTGAAGAAGATGCCGTAGCCCGGACAGTCGATCAGGTTGACCTTGTGGCCGCGCCAGGGCACGAAGCAGGTCGCGAGGCCGATCGAGATGCCGCGCTCGATCTCTTCCTTGTCGAAATCGGTCAGCGTGTTGCCGTCCTCGACGCGGTTGAGCCGGGTGGAGACGCCACCTGCATAGGCGAGCGCGCTCGCGAGCGTCGTCTTGCCGGTGTCGTTGTGCCCTGCCAGAGCGAGGTTACGGATCTTGTCGGGGCTGTCGACCTGCATCGGCGTAGGGCCTCCTGGAAGCTAGGGTGAAATCGAAGGCGGGGATGATAGCACAGCGACTTTCGAAAACAGGGCTAAAGCGCTTGTTCGGAGAGGGTTAGCCCCGCCGAGGGCGAGCCCGCGGGAGGAACTCGACGGCTCGCCTCCGGGCGCCGCGCGCGAGCTGCTACAATCCACCGTTCCCCGCAACGGGCCAGGAGCTTTCCCGCGATGCCCCCAACCCCTTCCAAACTCGGGCGCTACGAGATCCTCGAAGAGCTCGGCAAGGGCGCGATGGGGATCGTCTTCCTGGCGCGCGATCCGTTGATCGGCCGGCTCGTCGCGCTCAAGACCTTCCGCCTCGGCTTCTCGGTCGGCGACCGCGACCTCCAGCAGTTCCGCGCCCGCTTCATCCGCGAGGCGCAGAGCGCGGGCATCCTCTCGCACCCGGGCATCGTCACCATCCACGACGTCGTCGAGCGGAGCGAGGAGGGGCTCGCCTTCATCGCGATGGAGTACGTGCGCGGAACGAACCTGAAGGCGCTGCTGCAGGGCGACACGCCGCTCGAGCTCGCGTTCGTGGCCGACGTCATCGCGCAGATCGCCGCGGCTCTCGACTACGCCCACGAGCACGGGGTGGTCCATCGCGACGTCAAGCCGGCGAACGTCATCCTGACCGTCGACGGCAAGGTCAAGATCACCGATTTCGGCATCGCTCGCATCGACTCCTCGAACCTGACCCAGGAGGGCCAGCTGCTCGGCACGCCGAACTACATGGCGCCCGAGCAGGTGATGGGCAAGGACGTCGACCACCGGGCCGATCTCTTCTCGCTCGGGGTCGTGGTCTACGAGATGCTGACGGGACACAAGCCGTTCCAGGGCGAGAACCTGACGCAGGTCTCGCACCGGATCGTCTACGAGCCGTTCACGCCGCCCGAGAAGTTCGTCCGCGACCTGCCGCCCCCCTTGCGCGCCGTGCTCGACAAGGCGCTCGAGAAGGACCCCGACCGGCGCTATCAGGCGGCCCGCGAGCTGGCCACGGAGCTCGCCGCGGCGGTCGCGGGGAGGGTGCGGGGAGATCTCAACGAGACCCAGAGCGTCGACGGCTTCGTGCCCTTGCTGAAGCCGCCTCCCGATCTGCCGTCCCTCCCGCCGATGCCCGACGAGACCCGGGTGGTGTCCTCGGCGGACGCCGCGATCGAGCCGATCCCCGCCGGGCCGCCCCCGGGGCTCACGGCCGCCGCCCTGCCCTTTTCCGCCGAGCCCCTGCCGCCGATCGAGATCCCGGAGATGCCCGCGATCCCGGAAGCGGACGAGCTGCTCGAGAGCTCCGCGGCGGCGCCCGATCCGCCGCCTCTGGAACCCGCGCCGGCCGCGCCCGGCCGGCCGCGCGCCGGCAAGGGAGGGCTCCGGCCCGGGCGCCTGGTCGCTCTCGTCGCCGGGGCGGCGTTCCTCGCCCTCGCGCTCGCCTCCGGAGTTCTCCTCGCCCTCGCCTGGAGCGGCCGGCCGCTCGCCGAATCGACGCAACCGGACGCCGCGGGAGCGGTCGTCCAGCTCCGCCAGGAGGGGCTGCAGCGCCTCGCCGCGGGGGACGCCGCGGGCGCGGCGGCCGCCCTCGCGAAAGCCGAGGAGCTGGCTCCGCAGGATCACCGCCCGGGTTTGCGCAGCCTGCGCATGCGCGCGACGGCCCGGGCGCAGGCCTTCGCCGGGGCCGCGGGCCGGACGGCCGAGATCCAGGAGGCTCTCTCGACCGCCCGGGCGGCGCTCGTGGCCAAGCGCTACGACGAGGCGGCCCTCGCGGCCATCTCGATCCTCTCGCGCGAGCCCGATCAGCCCGAGGCGCGCGCGATCCTGGCCAAGGTCGGACAGGACAGGAAATCGGGCGCCGCCCAGACCGGGCGCGCGCAGCGCGCGGCGGCCGACCGGCGAGCGTCCCAGGGTCCCGAGACCGTCGCGGAGAGGCCGGCCGGCGAGGAGTCCGCCGTGCCTCCGCCGGCCGCGGGCGAGACCGCGCAGGAAGCGACGCTCGCGATCTCGTTCAAGACCGAGATGGCGGAAGGGTTCGTCATGGTCTACCTGAACGATCGCCTGCTGCTGCGCAAGCAGTTCCGCTTCGTCGAGAAGACCGGCTTCCTGCGCACCCGCGCGATCGGCGGGAGCTTCGGACACGAGGCCAAGGTGCCGTCCGGCGCCGGCCAGCTCCGCGTCTACGTCACCCCGGCCGGCCGGCCGGCGCAGTTCAAGGCCCTCTCGGCGAACTTCCCGGGGGGAGGCACCCGCCGGCTGGTGATCGATCTGCCGTCCTCCGGCGTCGCCGCGATCAATCTGGACTACTAGCCGCTCGGCTCGCGACGGCCTCCACGACCTCCGATCTGCAACCTCCGGGTTGCGCTCCACTTCGTTCCATGCTATTCCTGCAACCAGGAGGTTGCATATGGCGAACGAAACCGATCGCATCCAAAAGCAGATCCTGCTCCACGCCCCGAGAGCCCGCGTCTGGCGCGCGCTCACCGACTCGGACCAGTTCGGGGCCTGGTTCGGAATGAAGTCCGACGTCCCGTTCACGCCCGGCGCCGCCGTCCATGGGACGGTCGGCCAGACGACGGTCGACCCCGAGGTGGCGGCGCTCCAGAAGCCGTACGAGGGGCTGCCATTCGAGATCACCATCGACCGGATCGAGCCCGAGCGGCTGTTCTCCTTCCGCTGGCACCCCAACGCCGTGGAGCCCGGTGTCGATTACTCGGGAGAACCCACGACGCTCGTCGTCTTCGAGCTCGAGGAGGTCGAAGGGGGAGTGCTCTTGACCGTCACCGAATCCGGCTTCGACCGGATCCCGATCGAGCGCCGGGCGAAGGCTTTCTCGGCGAACGAGGGAGGCTGGGGCATGGTCGTTCACCTCATCGAGAAGTACCTCGCGCAAGCGGCCTGAGCGTGGACGCGACTCCCGGGGAATCGAGCCGGTCGGCGTCGCTCTTCGCCGCGCTGGGAGACGAGACGCGCTTGCGCATCGTCTCCCGGCTCTGCGGCGAGGGGCCGCTCTCGATCGCAAAGCTCACCGCCGGCTCCGAGGTCACCCGCCAGGCGATCACGAAGCACCTCCGCACCCTGGCGGAAGCCGGCCTCCTCCGCGCGCGGCGGGACGGCCGGGAGAGTGTCTGGGAGCTCGAGCCCGAAAGGCTCGACGACGCGCGCCGCTACCTCGATCAGATTTCGCGCCAATGGGACGACGCGCTCGAACGGCTCCGGAGATTGGTCGAGGGGTGATAGTGGCGCGAAACGCCCGCCTCGCCCGACCGAGTAGCGAGATTTCTGCAATCCCGCGCGCGGTGACCGACAGCAAAGAGATACAGGTGCCGGAAGCTAGAGTCGGATTTCAAGGTCGCATGACCGGCCAAAAGGTGGTCACTTTGGCGCCCGGTTGATGGCAATCAGCACCTTTGCAACGAAGGAGATAGGCGTCAACGTCGTATTCGGGACACTCTCCAGTGCGCGTATCCCAGAGCCCAAGCCGGTTGTACCAGAGGAGATAAGGGAGGTCTCTATAGGTTCCCTTTTTTTCGGCGGTTAGGCTCTTCGCTTCGTTTATTATCGTAAGTAGGAGGTCGGGTTTTTGGGTGGTAACTGTAACGACTGGGTAGTTGTTTTTGTAGTCGACGACAGAAATCGTCATTGCGTCTTTATATCTCGCCAAAAATTGATCTGAGAGATATCGAGGATGAGTAGGGGGGACTACTCCGTTGGAAGGAAACCACCAGATCCTTGGTTTAGTAGAATCGATCTCCAAGGGAAAAACTCTGTCGGCTTCAATGACAGTGTACGGAAAATTAATAGTTGTCAACAAATATTCCGGATTCAATGGTGTCATTATCTTAATGAATTTACTATCAATATCATGTAAGCGGGGCAAATTATTGATCGATTCCTGTATTTTATTCCGAGAGAAGGACGAATTATAGACATTCAAATAATATTTACCTGGATTCAATGGATAGTTTATATTGTTCCCGTAGTCGTCAGTATATCTGACGTAGGTAGTAGTCATGTTATCTTTGTCGCCGGGCCAACCGCAAGGTGTGTTGGCTGTGTCGTTGCCCTTGTCGTCGTAGGCTTTGATAACCCACGCCGTGTTCTTTCCTGCCTCTGCGGTTGGACAGAACTTTCCGTCTTCCGTGACACAAATCAGCATTAAACCGGCGAAGGCCACTGTGATCCCCATGGTCCCTCCTTGTGGAGTCAATTTCCCGAGAAAAGTTGAAAGGGCACCCAAGCGAGGGCGTGAGAGTTGGTGCGTTGGAGAAGCGCGAGCTGTGCGAGCTGGAGGGCCCTCGCCGGAGAATCCCCGGCACGGAGCCGTGCATGAAACGTTTCGGGGAGTCCCGAAATCGCCTGATCGTCGACCGGCCAGAGAGTCGCCACTACGGAGGAGACTCCCGCGGCGAGTACCGCACGGGCGAGCCCGGCCACCCCCTCCCGATCTCCGTCGGCGAAACCTGGCGCGGTGTCGCAAGCCGAGAGGAAGACGAATTCGACACCGGCGAGGCTTTTCGCGTCGAGATCGGAAGCTCGCAGGACCGCCTCGCCGGGATCGGCGGTCGCCACGAGCGAGGCGAGCGGCTCCCTGGCATCGACCAAGGCATGCGTTGCGAAATGGACGACTTCGGAGCCGGGAAGCGCCGCGAGAATCGCCGAACGAGACGCCGCGGGACCGAGCAGAAGCGTCGGTTCGGGATAGAGCGCCGCGATCGCCTGGGCTTCCCGTCGAGCGGAGGGAAGCGGCGCGAGCGTTGGAAACGCCGATCGATCGATCTCCGGATCTCCCACGGCGAGCACGCGGCGAAAGTCCCCTTTGGGTCGCGGGTGATCGAGTGCCGAGAGGTACGTCCCCAGGCTCGGCGTGACGAGGCAGGGATGATCCTCGATCAGGTAGCGACCCCGGCGCCGGTCGAACAGAGCCGCGAGCGGCAGTTGGTGGAGCTCGCGGTCGGGCACGAAGACCAGCTCGGTTCCGGCGGGTAGGTCCCTCATTGCGGGCTCGAGCAGAGACTCGAAAGCCTCGCCGCCCTCCTTTGTGAATCGCTCGCTCGAAGCCCTGCTGCGGAGGGCAGAACGGTAGGAAGCGACGACCCGCGCGACCTCCCTGCGCGGGGTCGAGAGCGGAAACAT
>DATMZM010000230.1:0-9342 GCA_035607445.1 Thermoanaerobaculia bacterium
TCCCGCGGCGCCCCGGCTAGCCGCTCGCGCCAGAAGCCGAGCTGGCGGTCGAGCTCGGCGCCCGAGAGGAAACGGCGCTGCCAGACCGCGAAATCGGCGTACTGGATGGGCAAGGGCCGCAGCGCGCAGGGCCGCCGCTCGACGGCGGCCTCGTAGAGAGCCGCCGTCTCGCGCACCAGGATCGACGACGACCAGCCGTCGGACACGATGTGGTGGAGGTTGAGGAGGAGCGCGTGCTCCGAAGGCGCGAGACGGGCGAGGGCGGCGCGAAAGACCGGCCCGGTCGCGAGCACGAAAGGGCGGGTGGACTCGGCGAGGAAGGCGCGCTCGAGCTCGCGCGCCTTTGCCGCCGCGGAAAGCCGCGCCAGATCGAGCATCGGCAGCGGGACCTGAGCCGGCGGCTCGACGCGCTGGCCCAAACCGGCTTCGGCCTCGACGAAGCGCGTGCGCAACGCCTCGTGCCGCGTCGCGACGCCGGTGAGCGCTGCCGCCATCGCCGCCGGGTCGAGGGATCCGCGCACGGAAAGCGCCGTCGGAATGTGATAGGTCGGGTTTCCCGGCGCCAGCCGGTCGATGACCCAGAGCCGCCCCTGGGCGAACGAGAGCGGCAGCGGCTCGGGACGCTCCGCGAGGCGCGGGATCCCGGCCGGCGCCGCAGCGCCCGTGCCGCGCGCCCGGAGCTGCTCGAACAGGCGCGCCTTCTCCTCGCGCGAGAGGCCGGCGAGAACGCCGGTCGCCGGCGAGGCGCTCATCTCTCCTGCCCCGCGAGCAGCTCGGCGAGCAGCTCCTCGTCCGCCGCGCCGAGCTCCCGCTCGACGATCCGCTCGGCCAGCTCGCCCAGGTCGCGGGCATCGAAGACGTCCTGGAGCGGCACCGAGATCCCGCCCCGCGACTCGAGCTCGGCGACGAACCGCGTCGCGAGCAGCGAATGGCCGCCGAGCTCGAAGAAGTTGTCGGCGAGGCCGACCCGCGACACGCCGAGCACCTCGGCGGCGACGCCCACGAGCTGCCGTTCGAGATCGGACCGAGGCGCGACGTAGCCGTCGCCCGCGCTCTCGCCGGGAGCCGGCAGCGCCCGGCGGTCGATCTTGCCGTTGGCGGAGAGCGGCAGCCGGTCGAGGACGACGATCGCCGAGGGCACGAACGGCTCGGGCAGCCGCGCCGAGAGACGCGCTTGAAGATCGCGCGCGACCTCGGCGTCGGCCTGCCCGCCGGTGCCCGAGACGCCCAGGTGGCGGAACTTGTCGAGGCTCGGCGCGTCCGCACCGCGCAGGGTGACGTAGGCGACCAGGCGCCGGTCCCCCGGCCGATCCTCGCGCGCGATCGCCGCCGCCTCGCGCACCCTGCCGTCGGCGAGGAGCGCGGACTCGACCTCCGCCAGCTCGACCCGGTAGCCGCGGATCTTGACCTGCCCGTCGCTCCGGCCCAGGAACTCGAGGGTGGCGGCGCGGCCCCAGCGCACCTGGTCGCCGGTCCTGTAGAGGCGGCTTCCCGGACCGGAGAAGGGATCGGGCACGAAGCGCGCGGCGGTCAAATCCGCTCGCCCGAGATACCCGCGGGCGATGCCCTCGCCGCCGGCATAAAGCTCACCCCAGGCGCCCGCCGCGACCGGCTCCAAGTCCTCGTCGAGGACGTACGCGCAGGCGTTCGCGATCGGGCGGCCGATCGGCACCGCGTCGGGCACCGTCGCCGGATCGTCCATCGCGAAGCAGCAGGTGAAGGTCGTCCCCTCGGTCGGACCGTAGCCGTCGATCAGCCGGCCGCCCGGAAGCTCGGCGAGAGCTCTCCGGACCTGCGCCGCCGCGAGCGCATCGCCCCCGGCGAGCAACTGCCGGAGCGCCGGCAGCCCCGCGAAGCCGTAGTCGGCCATCTGGTGGAACAGGCCGGCGGTCAACCAGACCGCGGTGACGTCGAAGCGCAGAAGCTCGCGTTTGAGCTCGCCCGGCGAGAGCGGCCCCGAGGCGGCGATCGCGACCTTGCCGCCGTTGGCCAAGGCCCCCCAGAGCTCGAACGTCGAGGCGTCGAACGCGAGCGGCGCGAAGAGCAGGCACACCTCGTCCGCGCCGAAGCGGGCGTAGTCGGTGTCGCGCACCAGCCGGACGACGTTCCGGTGGGTCACCCAGACCCCCTTCGGCCGCCCGGTCGAGCCCGAGGTGTACATCACGTAGGCGAGGCTCTCGGGGAGCGGCCGAACCGGCCGGCCCGAGAGCGCGGAGAAAACCCCGAAGCCGCCGTTCTCGGTCGCGTCGAGCGGGATCTGCACCGCGGCTTGCGCCGTGACCAGGGAGGGTAGCTCGTCGAGCGCGGCCTGGCGGCCGAGCAGGATCGCCGCGCCGCTGTCCTCGAGCAGCAGCGCCTGCCGCTCGGCCGGATAGGACGGATCGAGCGGGACGTAGGCTCCCCCCGCGGCGAGGATGCCGAGGATGCCGAGAACCGTCTCGGGCGTCCGTTCCGCGAGGATCGCGATCGGCATCTCGAGCGTCGCGCCGAGCCCGGCGAGCACGTGCGCGAGGCGCATGGCGCGGCGCGCGAGCTCGCCGTAGGTGAGGACCGCCGGCTCGCCGGAAGCGAGCCATTCGAGGGCGGCGGCGTCCGGCCGGAGCGCCACCTGCTCCGAGAACAGCTGCGGGATCGTCGCGCCGCGCGGGAACGCCGTCGCCGTCCGGTTGCGCTCGACGACGAGCTCGCGGCGCTCCGCTTCGGACAGGAGCGGCAGCTGCGACAGGCGGACGTCCGGCCGCGCCACCGCCGCGCCGAGGAATGCCTCGAAGCGCTCGATCAGGCGACGCATGCTCGCTTCCTCGAACAGGTCGCGGGCGTACTCGAGGGCACCCTGAATCCTCCCCTCCTCGCGACCGGCGATGAGCGTCAGGTCGAACTTGGCGCTCGCCGATTCCGGCATCACGGGCTCCAGGTGGACCGGCCCGAGGTTGATTTCCGGCAGCGCCGCGTTCTGCCAGGTCAGAACGGTCTGGACGATCGGGTGCCGGCTGCGGTCGCGCACGGGCTTCAGCTCCTCGACCAGCTTCTCGAACGGCACGTCGCGGCGGCCGAAGGCCTCGAGCGCCTCGCCGCGCGCCTGCGCCAGGAGAGCGCGGAAGGTCGGATCGCCCGCGAGCTCGAGGCGCAGCGGCAGGGTGTTGACGAAGTAGCCGATCATCCCCTCGAGCTCGATCGCGTCGCGATTGGCGATCGACGTGCCGAGGACGACGTCGCGCTCGCCCGACCAGCGGGAGAGGAGCGCCGCCCAGATCGCCAGCACGAGCATGAAACCGGTCGCGCCCTCGCGCCGGGCGAGATCGAAGGCTGCGGCCGAGAGGGCGGCCGGGAGGGACATCCGGAGCACGCGGCCGGCCGAACCCACGAGCGGGGGGCGCGGCCGGTCGGTCGGCAGCGCGAGCGCCTCGGGCGCGCCGGCCAGCCGCCGGCGGAACCCGCCGACCTGGCGTTCCAGCTCCTCGCCGCGCAGCCACGAGCGCTGCCAGACCGCGTAATCGCCATACTGCACCGGCAGCGGCGGCAGTTCGAGCGGCGGCCGGCCGCCGGCCGCCGCGGCATAGAGGGCGGTCGCCTCGCGCACCAGCACGCCCACCGACCAGGCGTCGAAGACGATGTGGTGGACGTCGAGCAGGAACAGCGCGCGCTGGGGCGCGAGATGCAAGACCTGGGCGCGCGCGAGGGGCCCGCGCTCGAGGTCGAACGGGACCGCCGCCTCGGCCGTCGCGAGCCGGCGCGCTTCTTCGCCGGTCGTGGCGAGAGCGGAGAGGTCGATCCGCGGCAGGCGGAAGCCGGCCGCGGGCCTGACCACCTGGACCGGCCGGCCGTCGACCAGGGCGAAGACCGTCCGCAAGGCCTCGTGGCGGGCGACGACGATCCCCAACGCCTTCGCGAGCGCCGGGAGGTCGAGCGGGCCGGTGAAGAGGATGGCGATCGGCAGGTTGTAGATTGAGTTGCCGGGCGCCAAGCGGTCGAGGAACCAGAGGCGCTCCTGGGCGAACGAGAGCGGCAGCGGCAGGCCGCGGTCGGCGGGCTCGAGCGGAGGCTTGCGGCCTTTCGAGCTGCCCTGCGGCGTCGCCTCGGCCTCGAGGGCCGCCGCGAACCGCGCCACGGTGGGATTCTGGAAGAAGGCGCGGACCGGCACCGGGACGCCGAGCGCGCTCGTCAGCCGGTGCGCCGCCTGGGCCGCGAGCAGAGAGTGGCCTCCGAACTCGAAGAAGGAATCGTCGGCGCCGATCGGAGCCGCGTCCCGGTCGATCCCGAGCACCTCGGCCCAGGAGTTGGCGACCAGGCGCTCGGTCGCCGTGTCGGGAGCCCGCCAGCGCGCGGCGCGCCCGGCCGACGGGTCGGGCTCCGGCAGCGCCTTGCGGTCGACCTTGCCGTTCGGTGTCTTGGGCAACGCGGCGAGGACGACGAAGAAGCTCGGCACGAAGGCTTCCGGAAGGCGCTCGGCGAGGTACGCGCGGAGGCTCTCCGCGGCGGGCGCCGTCCCGCCACGGGGGGCGACGTAGGCCGCGAGGCGGAGGCTCGAATCGGCGCCGCCCGAGCGCGCCACGACGACGACCTCGGCGAGGTCCGGGTGGGAGGAGAGGACGGCCTCGATCTCGCCCAGCTCGATCCGATGCCCGCGCACCTTCACCTGGTGATCGAACCGGCCCAGGAACTCGAGCCGCCCGTCGCCCCGGAAGCGCACGAGGTCTCCGGTGCGATAGAGGCGCGCCCCCGCCTCGCTCGCCCAGGGGTCGGGCACGAAGCGCTCCGCGGTCAGATCCGGCCGGCCGAGGTAGCCGCGGGCGACCCCGGTGCCGCCGATCGAGAGCTCGCCGATCGTCCCGACCGGCAGCGGCAGCCCGCTTCGGTCGGCGACGTAGACCCCGACGCCCGCCATCGGACGGCCGATCGCGATCGCATCCGGCGCTCCGATTCGCTCGCTCGTCGCCCAGACCGTCGTCTCGGTCGGACCGTACAGGTTCCACAGCTCGCCGACCCGCGGCAGTAATTCCGCCGCGAGGGCCGGCGTCAGCGCCTCGCCGCCGACCAGCGCCTTCAAGCCCGGCCGGCCCTGCCACCCCGCGGCGAGCAGCGTACGCCAGCCGGATGGAGTGGCCTGGAGGACCGTCGCACCGCTCGCCGCGAGCCTTTCCGCCAGGCGCGTTCCGTCCTTCGCCTCTTCCGCGCTCGCCACCTCGATCCGCGCGCCGACGGCGAGCGGGAGGAAGATCTCGAGCCCGGTGGCGATGTCGAAGCCGACGCCGGTGACCAGGAGCACCACGTCCTGGGAGGTCGATCCGAGGCGTTCCGCCATCGCGGCAAGGAACCTCGCGATCGACCGCTGCTCGATCGCCACTCCCTTGGGTCGACCGGTCGAGCCCGACGTGTAGATGGCGTAGGCGAGATGCTCGGGTCGGGACCTCCGAGGCCGGCGTTCGATCGGCGCCGCGTCACGGACCTCGCCGAGGCGCAGGCGCGGAAACGCCGCGGGGATCCCGAGCTGCGCGTCGAGGTCTCCCTCGGTCAGGAGGATCGCCGCTCCCGAATCGGCGAGCAGGAAGCTCAAGCGCTCGGCAGAGTACATGGGATCGAGTGGGACGTAGGCGGATCCCGCCTTGGCGACGGCGAGGAACGCGGCGACCAGGTCGGGCCCGCGCTCGACGAGCACCGCGACGAGCGTCTCCGGCCCGGCCCCGAGATCCGCGAGCCGATCGGCGATCGCCTCCGAGCGGGCGTCGAGATCGCGATAGGTCCAGCGCACTTCGCCGCAGGCGAGCGCCGGAGCGTCCGGGCTCGCCGCCGCCTGGAGATCGAACAGCCCGGACAGCGTCTCCGGCCGCGCGGCCGGCTCCGGCCGGTCGCTCCACTCGGCGAGCAGCTGATGGCGCTCCGCGGGCGCCAGGAGAGGCAGCTCCGCGATCGGGCGATCGGGCTCGGCGGCGCCGGCCGCCAGGAGCGCCGCGAGATGGCGATGCAAGCGCAACGCCGTCGCCGAATCGAAGACGTCGGCGTTGAACTCCAAGGATCCGTGGATCGCGTCGGCGCCTTCGTAGAGCCCCCACATGAGGTCGTAGCGGCTGTTGCCGTCGTAGACCTGGGTCGGCTCGACGGAGAGCCCGGGGATGCGGTCGATCGTGTACTGCTCGTCGAGCAGCAGCACCGCCGCCTGGATCACCGGCGCGCGCCCGGTCGCGCGCTCCGGGTTCAGAGCTTCGACCAGCTTGGTGAACGGCACGTCCTGGTACTCGAACGACGAGACCGCCGAGCGCCGGGCGCGGACGATCAGCTCGGCGAGCGACGGCGAGCCGCCCGCGTCGATCGGGATCGCCAGCTGGGTGATGAAGAAGCCGAAGATCGACTCGATCTCCGGCCGGTTGCGGTTCGCGCTCGGCGTGCCGAGGACCAACCGCTCCTGCCCCGACAGGCGGTGGCACGCCGCCGCCACCGCCGCGAGGAGGACCATGAACGAGGTCGCCCCGGCGCTCCGCGCGAGCGAGCGCCACGCCGCCGTCTCGCCGGCGTCGAACCGGATGAGATGCTGGCCGCCGCGGAGGCTCTGGGTCGGTGGCCAGGGGCGGTCGGCCGGCAGCTCGAGGAAGAGCGGCACGCCGTCGAGCGCTCGCCGCCAATGCTCGAGGTAGAGCTCGATCACCGGGCCCGCGAGCCAGTCGCGCTGCCAGAGCACGAAATCGGGGAAGTGCACCGGCGGCTCGGGCAGCGGCGAGGGCCGGCGCTCGCGGTACGCGGCATAGAGGACGCCCAGCTCCCGGCGGAAGAGCTGGAAGGTGATCCAGTCGGTCGCCGTGTGATGCACCGTCAGCAGGAAGATGTGCTCGCGCGGGGCGAGGATCAGCAGGCGGAAGCGCACGAGCGGGCCGCGCTCGATCGCGAACGGCGCGCGCCCCTCGCGGTACTGAATCGAGCGCGCCGCCGCTTCGCGCTGTGCCGGCGGTAAGGCTCTAAGATCGATCGACGGCACGAAGACCGGCTCCGGCGGCGAAACACGCTGCACCGGCGCTCCGCCGGCGAGAGGGAAGCTCGTCCGCCAGGCGGCGTGGCGGCGCACGATCTCGTCGAGCGCGGCGCGCATGGCCGGCAAATCGAGCTCGCCGGTCATCCGCGTGCCGAGGTCGATGTTGTAGGCGGTGCTCCCGGGCTCGAGCTGATCGAGGAACCAGAGCCGCTCCTGGTCGAAGGAGAGCGACCAATCGCCGGTGCCGTCGGGGGGAGTGACGCGCGGCAGCGGCGGCGGCTGCGGGGCGCGGGGCGCCGCGGCCGGCCGCTCCACCAGCTCGGCGAGCCCCGCGACGGTCGGCGCGTCGAAGATCGCCGTGATCGGCAGGTCCACCTCGAGGCGGGCGCGCAGCGCCGTGGCGACCTGGATCGCGAGCAGCGAATGGCCGCCGAGCTCCAGGAAGTCGTCGTGGACGCCGATGTCGGCGATGCCGAACAGCTCCGACCAGAGCGCGGCGATCTTGGCCTCGGTCTCCGTCCGCGGCGCCACGAACGGCGTCTCGAGCCGGCGTTCCCGGGGGGCCGAGGCGACCGCCGCTGCGGCCAGGGTCGCTGCGGTCACCGCGTCGGTTTCGCGGATCACCGCCGCGAAATCGCGCGCCGAAACGATCAGCGACGGCGCGCCGGACCGAAGCGCTCGCAACAGCGCCGCCGCGCTCTCTTCCGGCCGCGCACTCGCCGTCGCGATCTCGTCCTCGGAGGTCCCCGCCATGTGGCCGAGGCCGGCAACCAGCCAGCCCGCCCATTGGTAGGGATCCCAGAGGGGAGCCGAGACGAGGCGGCCGGCGGCGGCCAGCGTCTCGGCGGTGGCGGCGAGGAAAGCTCCGGCGACCGCGAGCTCGAGCTGGCCGAAGCCGCCGGTCGCGCCGAGGCTCGACGGGGCGAACGCCAGAAACCCTTCGGTCTCATCATTCGAAAGCTCGACCCAGAGCCGCGCGCCGTCGACCTCCGGCGCGAGCGCCGCCTTGAGCCCCTCGGGCGTCTTGAGCGCCGCCAAGCCGCCGGTCGCGGAGGCGGCGGTATGGACGATCCCGGCGAGCCGCCCGAAGCGCGAGCGCGCCGCGGCGAGAGCCGCCGCCGCAGCCGCCCGGTCGAGGGCCGCGACGGAAGCGCACCAGACCTCGGTCGCCCGGTGCGCCGCGGCCAGCCGGCGGGCGGCGGGCGGACCGAGCGGGGCGAGCGGACCGATCTGCGCAGGCGCGCTCGGATCGCTCGCCGCCGCGAGGCTCTCCCACTCGTCGGGCCCCGGACACCCCGGCGGAATCAAGAGCGCCAGGCGCGCGCCGCGAGCCGCGAGAGCCGCCGCGAGGGCCGAGCCGAGCGGCGTGCTCGCGTCGGTGATCAGAACCGGCGCGCCGGGCGCCAGCTCGGCCGGCTCGACCAGCCGCACAGGCTCGAAGCTCCGGAGGTAGCGAGACGCGCGCGACCCCGAGAGGCCGCGACGCGCGATCAGCGGCTCGCCGCGGAGCGCCAGCGCCTCGGCGAGGAGCGCGGCCACGGCCCCGTCCGGATCCGCCGCGATCTCGGCCGCGAGCAGATCGACGGCGCGCACGCCGGCATCCGGCAGCTCCTGGCCGACGACGCGGAGCGCCGCCGCGAACGCCGCCTTGACCGGATCGAGCGGCTCCCCGGCGGCGACGGCCGCGAGCCCTGTCGCCGCGAGGACGATCTCGACCGGCCCGCGATCGAGCCCGTGGGCGAGGGATCCGAGATGGGCCAGATGAGCCAGGCGGTCGAGGGAATCCGTATCGCCCCCGGGCGCGAGACCGCCGAGATGGACGATCCGCCGCGGCTTGACCGCGTGCAGCAGCTCCGCCCAGCCCTCCGGTCGGAGCGGGTCGAAGGCATAGCCCGAGTCGGCGCCGCCGGCGAGCCCGGCCCGACCGGGCTCGAAGCGAGCGATCGCGAAGACGGCTCCGGCCGCCCGCAGGCGCTCCGCGAGGCGCAGGCCGAGCGCCTCCTCCGCCGCGGCGCCGGTCGCGAGCACGAGCCAGGGTCCGGCCTGGGCGAGGTCGCTCGCGGTCGCCGGCAGCAGCGTCCGCCGGAACGCCGGGAGATAGAACCAATCGGCGAGGTCGGCGCGCCGCTCGAGCCCGGCGGCCGCGGCGGCCGGCGCCGCCAGGCGCGCGCCGCGGGGCGGGTCGATCCAGTAGCTCCTGCGCTCGAAGGGATAGGTCGGCAGCTCGACGTAGCGCCGGGCCTCGCCTTCCCAGAAGCTCTCGGGCTCGATCTCGACGCCGAGGGTCCAGAGGCGGGCGACGGCGCTCTCCAGGATCTCGACGTCCGAGCCCCCCTCGCTCGCCCGCCGCATCGTGGCGAGCGCGACGACGCCGGAGGGAG
>DATMZM010000172.1:0-20533 GCA_035607445.1 Thermoanaerobaculia bacterium
ACGTTTGCGAATCGGGATGACGCCGAGCCTGAGTCCTGCGTGGCGAGATGGTCGCAGCGGGGTTTGGCAGGCGGGAATCCAAGGTGTGACAGCGGCGTGACAACCGGCTGGCTGAGGTCGGCCTCCCTCCCGTTCGGAGGGGTCGCGGCAAGGGCGGCGACAACGTGGAGTTTTCACCCGCCGATCCTCTGAACGGCCTACCGGAGCGAATCAGTCTGGATCGAAGATCCGATTTCTTCTCGCCGTGCCTTGGCTTCTTTCGGCGGCTCCGATACAACCTCGGGCCTCCAGGGCGTCGATGATTCGATGCTCTCGAGCCTCTCGGAGGTGGCAGGGATTCGAGGAAGTCGAGAACCGATCTCCGATGGAGATCAGCGTTCAGCTGCCGTCGCCTGCCGATTCCGGACGACTTGCGACAGATTTTGTCGTTTGCTTGATTGCGTCCGCTGCGCCGGCTAGGTTGTCGGCCACGGCAACCGCGATCCGACCTGGCAGAGCCGCGCGCGCATTCCGACCTGCAGGCGCGGCAAAACCTTGCGACACTAGCGCGGTGCGCAACGCTCGAGCGTTGCCCCCGCGGGCGCGGGGGCCATCCCGGCACCCCGGCACGATCCGCGGGACGAAGGAGCACCTTCATGTCGAAGCTCTCGAACCGCTCGCGCCGTGCCCGCTCCCACCGCCGCGCCGCGTTTCTCCTCGCCGTCTTGGCCCTCGCTCTCCATCCCGGACCCGCAGCGGCCGGCGGCTTCTTCGACGAGGTCTGGGCGCGCTTGCGGTTCCTCTGGGCGTACCAAGGAGTCCAGATCGACCCGAGCGGCCGGACAGCGCCCGCGAGCGTGACCGAGAGAGGGACGGGCTCCGCGATCTGGGCCGAAGCGGGGGTCGAGATCGACCCGAGCGGCCAGCCTGCGCCGGCACACGTGACCACCCAGGCTCCTCCCGAACAGCGGTGAGGCGAGGGGCCATAACAGGGCCGCCGCGAGTGGAGAATGTGCGACAATCCAGCAAAAGTATTGTCGAGCGGCGCCTCCTCAGGCGCCGCGGTCTCGGGAGGATCTGGGGATGGACGAGCACCCGCACCCCACGATTTGGCGCGCTTGGCTCGACGGCGAGCTCGAGCCCGCGGCGCGCCGGGCCGTCCAGCTTCATCTCGCGTTCTGCGCCCCCTGCCGCCAAGCCGCAGCCGTCAGCTCCGGCCTCACTCCCCATCCCGCCGGGGACGCCGCCTACGAGATGCCGCTCCGCCGCGCTTTCGCGGTCGCGAAGCGGCATGGCAAGCGGCTCGCTGCCGCGCGAGCTCAGGCGCGGCGCGAAGCCGCGGGCAGCCAGTTGGCCCCGGCCACACCCTTCCTCACCTGGGCGCGTGCCGAGCACTGGCTCGAAACAGCGCGCGGCTTCCGCCACGTCGACGCCGAGACCGCGCGCGGCGCCGCGATCCTGGCCGGGGCGCTCGCTGGACGGCTCGCGCCCGAGGACTTCCCCGCGGGCGAGGTCGCCCAACTGCGCGCCGACGCCTGGGTCGAGCTCGCGAACGCGCTCCGCATCGCGGGCAACCTTTCCGCCGCGGAGCGGGCGTTCGGCCGCGCCGCCCGGGCCACCGAGGACGCGCCGGTCGATCCCGAGCGGGGCATGCGACGGGCCGAAGACTACGCTTCGTTTCTCATCTACTGCCGGCGCTACGAGGAGGCCGCGGTCCTGCTGGAGGACATCGCCGAGGGCTACCTGGCGCGCCGCGAGCGCCACGCTGCGGGGAGAGTGCTCATCCGCCTCGGGCTGGTCGCCGGAAAACGGCATCAGCAGCTCGATGCGCTGCGTTTCCTCGCCCGCGGCTTCAACTACCTCACTCCCGGCGAGGAGCCGGGTCTGGACTTGGCTGCCCTGCACAACCTGATCTTCTACTGCTCCGAGCTGGGAGCGCCGGCCGGGGCGGCCATGCTGCTGAAAAAGGCCCTTCCCCTCTACGACCATCTCGGCCAGCCGCTCGACCGGGTCAAGGCGCGCTGGCTCGGGGGGAAGATCGCGGCCAAGCGGCGGGCCTGGGGTGAGGCGGAGGACATCCTCGGCGAGGTGCGCGGCGCCTACGAGGCCCGCGGCCTCCCCTACGACTGCGCACTCGTCACTCTTGACCTTTCTGCGGTCTGGCTGGCCCAGGGACGCCACGGCGAGATCTTCCGCGCCGCCGAGGCGATGCTCGCCACGTTCCGAGCGCTGCGCATCGCCCCCGAGGCGCTCGCAGCGCTCGCGTTGCTGCACGAAGCGGCGGCCCAGGAGAGCGCGACGCTCGCCCTGATCGAAGAGGCTGCGGTCCGCCTGGCTCCGGCGGCGACGAAGGCAAGGTAGGAGGGCGGCGAGAACGGAGCCCGGCGTCAACAACTTCGCCGAGAGCTCAGGGCAACCCGAGCGGCCGGTCCCACGCCGTCCCGCGCAGCAGGTCCGGCCAGGGCACGTCGTCGGAGAGGATGTTGTCCGGGCTGTCCTCGAAAGGAATGTTCAAGAACGCCCCTCTGCGGTACTGCGCTGCGGTCTGGACCTCGTGGCCGGCGAAGATCGGTGGCGCGACGAGGACGGCGGTATCCGGATTGATCAAGTTCGTGCAGGGAGCCGGCGCGGTATCGCACCAGGGCAGGACGTCGATGCGCCCCGCCGCGAGCTTGCCGTCCGGGCCGGTGGGCAGGCGCACGCGAAGCTGAAAACCGGCCTCTTGGTCACCACACTCCAGCTCGCAATGCGAAAGGTATTCAAAGACCCTGATCCGATAGGTCAGCGGTTCCACGTCCCGGAAGATGATCGCCTTGAAGAGGAACAGCCCTTGCCCCGGAAAGGGCAGCAACAGGTCTTCTGTGATCCGCACCGTCCGCGCCAGGATCTCGAACGCCTGAAGGTCGAATTCCGATGGCTCCTCGGCCGGGCATCGCTCGAACAGTTCGGCGGCCGCGAGACCCCGGGACGCACCGCTCGCCGAGCCGTAATCCGCCCCGAGCCGCCCTGCGATCAAAAGCCCTTGCTGGGGCAGCGTCGGATCGATGACGTGAGGCGCCAGCTCGAACGAGACCCCGTTCACGGGCACCGTCGCCGAGAGATTGGACTCGGGATCGCGCCGGACCAGGATCGCTTGGGGTAAGAGCTGCCGTTTGGGATTGAGGAATCCTCCGGCGGGCTCGAGCGTCAAGTCGAAGGCGAGCTGAGTTTCGGCGCGACTGAGCACACCGGTGACCGGATCGCCGTGGATCGGCCGGGAGACCGCCAGCCCTGAGAAATGGTCGCCGCCCGTCGGCCACAGGAAGAGATTGTCGCCCGCGGCCAGCGGGCTGAAGCGCTGGATCAGCCGGTCGAGCTTCGCTTCTTCACAGGCGACTTCGGCGGGGGTGGCAGCCGTCGCGGCGCCCGGCAGGAAGAGTAGGGCGGCCAACGCAAGAACTTGTCTCATCTGGCTTGTTCTCCGATCACGGCTTCTGCACGACGCGCAGAACGAGGTCGTAAGGGTAACGCGGCGAGGTAACGCGACAGGGGCTCTGCCCTTTGCACGCTTCGGGCGAGCCCTGCCACTGGATGTCCTCTTGCGCGAAGGGCGTCGTGGAGGGATTCGTCGGGTCGAGCCAGGAGACGGTGAACGTCCCGGCCTTCGAGCCGAGGTGGAGCTTCAGATCCGTCTCCTGGTATTTCGACGTCGGGCGCCATCGCCCATCGTAGGCATCGAGCGAGAGGTTCTGTCCGCCGCACTTGAATTCGATTTGCCCTGTGACCGGATTCGGCTTGCGATCGAAATCGTCCGTGTCCGCCTTGCAGCGAGGCGTGCTGTGGTGAACGTAGAGGAGAAACTTCCTTCCGGCCGTCGCAGTCTGCCAGCCGGGTGTTTCCATCGCGGCCCAGTGCTTTCGGGAAAGGGTCTTCTCGTCCCACGTCGAGGCGGTCGGATAGTCCCCGACGTCGGCCCAGCCCGCCCCCGCAGGAGCGGGTGGCGCCGGCGCTTTCGACGTCACGAGCGAATAGACCGGAAAGCCGTTCAGAAACGCTCGGATCTTGCCCAGCTGATCGCGCACCCTCTGCCCGCTGTCCGAATCGTAGATGTAGCCGAAGTGGTCGAACGCGCCGCCGCCGTCGAGAAGAAACTCCCAAGCCTCGGCGTGCACCGGGTCGGGAATGCCGAACGTCCGCGCGGTGGCCGGGATCGGCAGGACGTCCGTCTTGAGCGTCCGTGTCCCCTTCGAGCCGCTGAACGGCGTGATGTTGTCCTCGTTCAGGCCAAGGATCTTCTGGAGGTCGCCGTACTCCCGGACGAGGCGGATCGCCCCGAGGTCGAGCTGACCTGCTTGAGTACCGGGAAAGGCGTGGAGAGCGCTGGCCAACACCCGCGTGTAGTGGCCGTTGATCACGTCGGGGCGGCAGGCCTGCCAGCCGTTGACGGTCGTCTCGGTGCAGACTCCCGTCGCCGGGGTCCGCCAGACTGCCGCGGCCTTCGTCGTGAACGGCTAGACGGCGATCAGCCGGCGGGCGGTCAGGCGCGGGTAAGTCTTCTCCGTCTGCTGGGTGTGCGCGATCATCTGCTGCTGCCACTGCGCCGCGAGGATCGGATCGACGTCCGCCCGCTCGGGCTCGTTGGCGATCTCCCACCAGACGTTGTCGTAGCACCAGAGCCACTTGATCGTCCAATCGATCACGTTCTTCTGATACTGCCGCATCCGGTCGTCCGCCGGATGGCTCGCGTCGGACCGGAGCGCGAACCAGCGCAGGTCGGTGAAGCCCACCTCTTCGAGACCCGAGCCGTCGGCCTTGGGCGCCTTGGCCAGGTGGTTGCTCGCCAGCCAGAGGCTCTTGGTGTCCGGGTGATCCCCTTGGAACGGCGAGAAGAATGTCACCTCGACGAACAGGTCAGCCTTCTTCGCCTCGATCACCACCGCCCGCAGGCGGTCGAAGTAGTCCTTGTTCGGTTGGTCCAGCCGATAGGTGGCGCCCTCGCGCAGGAACGGCTGATTGCGCGCCTGCTTGGTCGGCGTGTTCGTGGTCGTCGGCCCGTTGGGATCGCCGCCGAAGGCGACCCAGAGGCGGATCTTGTTGAGGCCCTTCGCCTTGGCGTCGGCGAGGATCTGCGGGTAGCTCTGCGGAAAGGCGGGGGTCACGCCGGGGAGGCTCCCGACGCGGCAGACGTTGCCGTCCTCGAGGTCGAGATGGCAGCCGGCGTCGGCCGAGACGCCGACCATCAGCATCGGTTGCCCGCCGTAGAGGA
This sequence comes from Thermoanaerobaculia bacterium, assembly GCA_035607445.1. Lineage (GTDB taxonomy): Bacteria > Acidobacteriota > Thermoanaerobaculia > Multivoradales > UBA5704 > DASYKS01. The sequence goes on from DATMZM010000172.1 coordinate 5,225, forward strand.
AGTAGTGCGGCTTGGATTGGACGATCGCGAGCGGCGTGACGGAGCCGTTGTAGCCGTCGCAGGTTGGAGGGGTCGCGGTCTGCGACGGGACGAGCGCGTCGGGCAGATCGACCTCTTCGCCCGCGACCTCGAGGTCGAGGGTGCCATCGAGGAGCGGCTCGCCGAGCACCGAGAGGTCCTCTTTGGGCGTCGGGTCGCCGTCGACGCCGGGGTCTTCGAAGGGAGCCGGAGGTGGCATCGGCTCGACGGTCTCGTCGTCGGCGGGCGGATCGGGCGGATCCGTCTGGGCGCGTACGAGTACGGCGGAGAGGGCGAGGAAGGCGAAGGCGATCGAGAGCCGGAGGGAAAAGAAGCGCAACTTCTCGTTTTTGGATCTCATGAATCGAGATCATATCCGCCGATCCGGCGCGCGCCTTCGCTATCCAAACCGCCGCGCAAGCGTCTCCTCCCCCACTCCCGGCCTTCCAGCCCGGTCCGGAATAAAGGCGCACCGCCCCTTCAGCTCGCGTCGTCGTCGTCAGGCGTTTCCGACCTTTTCAGCGCTTCCTCGCCCTCCGGGTTCAGCTTCGCAAGCTCGGCCGTCAGCTGGCGGAAGCGGCTGGCGAGGCCGCGGTCGATCATCGTCTGCACCAGCTCGACGAGCTGCACGATGACCGGGTCGGACGGGGCGAGGTCGCCGCGCGGCTCGTCGGGCTGGGGCTTGGCGGGCTGCGGAGCGGTCTTCTTCTTCGGCCCCAGGCCGGCCTGGCGGCGGAAGATCGGCTCGAGCGGCCCGGGCAGGCGCTCTTCGGACGAGTCCCAGTAGAGGAGCCCGAAGAAGTCCTTGGGCTCGACGCCGAGCGCTCCCAGGATGTCGAGGACGTGGCGATAGCGGAGGTGCTGCTGGCCGCTCAGAATGGCGCTCGCCTGGCCGCGGGCGTAGCCGAGGCGGCGGTCGAGCGCGCGGCCCGAGAATTTCGCTTCCCGCACCAGGCGGTCGAGGAGCTTGAGGACGGGCTCGACCGGGTCGTCTGCTTCGTCGGCCATGGACGAAAAGTGTAGTCCGTCGGGAAATGATTGCAAAGCGCAGGTTTCGCCGGGCAAAGCCGGCCGGGCGGCTCGGCGCCACCCGGCCGCTGCCCGGCCTATGCCGCCGCGTGCGGCAGGTCGGCGAGCACCGGCTCCATGTTGGTGCACAGGGTTTCCCAATCTCGGATCTTGTCGGCGATCGAACCTTCGGACATGGTCGCGGTACCTCTTGGGACGGCCCGGCCGCGCGGGATGCGCGGGGGCAAAGCGGCGCGGCGCCGGCCGGAGCCGAAAACGCCGAAAAGAAGCGGGGAGACGAGCTCGACGCGACCGCGGCGCCGGGCGATCGGCGGGGGCCTTCGGGCATCGTCCGGCCCTGCGGCGACCGAGCCCGGAACCGGCGGGCGGCGGAAATCGCGGGGCGTCATCGCGACCGCCTCCGGGACGGCCGGCCGCGCGGACCGGACGGGGTGTCGGGCGGAGAGTGCCCCGGCGGTCGGGGCGGCGCCTCGAGATCGGGCGGCAGCCTGCCGGCCCCGTACTGTGACGTGCGCAGGAACTCCGCCGCCTCGGCCAGCGCTTCGGAGGTGATCCGGCGCTCGACTCCTGGCTCTCGGAGCGGCGCGAGCAGGCCGGCCTCCGCGGCGGAGAGACCCGCCGGTGCGACGAGATCGGCGATGCGCGCGAGCGCCTCGCGCAGCCGGCGCGGGCGCTCCCGGCGCGCCGCGAGAGCGGCGAGATGGAGCCCGGCGCAGAGGCGTGCCCGGCCTCGCGCGACCGGGCTCGCGCAGATTTCGGCGAGGGCGCTCTCCGCGGCGTCGAGAGCGCCGACCTCGATCGCCGCCGCGGCGAAGGTCCAGGCGACCGTCACCCGATCGCGCGGGACGGCGACGCGGGCGAACGCGGAGGCCGCGCGCCGGAGGGCGGCTTCCGCCGGCAAGAGCGCCCCGCGCGCGGCGTCCGCGGCGGCCCGGGCGGACCAGGCCGCGACCGCCTGGAGCGGAGTCGGCGGCGTGCCCCAGATCGAGAACGCCAGGTCGAGCGCCGCGCTCGATCCTTCGGGATCCCCCGCGAAGGCGAGGAGCTCGCCGGCCTCGGCGCTGATCTCGGCGAGCGCACCCTCCTCCCCGGCGTCCCGGAACGCGGTCGCCGCGCGATCGAGCAGCGCGGCGGCCTCGTCTTCGAGACCGCAATCCCGGTAGGCCCTGCCCAGCTCCGCGCAGAGGGTCCCCCGCTCGGGCGCCGCGAGCGGGAACGGCAGCCAGGCGCCCGCCTGCCGCAGCCGGTCGAGGGCCGCGAGCGGATCGCCAGCGAGTCGATCGCGCCGTCCGAGCGCCATCCAGGCGTCGGCGCGGAGACCTCGGGCCGCCTCCTCCTCGCCCCGGCCGGCGAGCCCGTCCGCCACCGCGAGAGCCGTCTCGACCGCGTCGAAGCACCGTTCGAGATCGTCCGGCGCCGCCGTCCGCGCGCGGTCGACGAGGATCTCGCCCAAGGGAACGCTGGCGAACCGGGGCTCGGCGGCGGCCCGCTCGCCCCGCTCCGCCGGCGGCAGACGGTCGAGCTCGGCGGCCAGCTCGGCCGCGACGGCTCGTTCCTCGCTCACGCGCCGCCCCGCCGCCTCGGCGCGGGCCGCGAGACCGGCGAAAACGCCCGAATAGTCGGCCCTGGACCGGCTCGCGCCGGCATGGCGGCGCGGCCGCGCCGCGAGCCGGCCGGCGAGGGCGAGCCGGGCGACCTTGCGGCAGGCGCGGCAGCCGAGCAGGTGGTCGAGGAGCTCGAGCTCGCCGAGCGACAGGCTGTCGAGGAGGGCGTGGATCGCGCCGGAGACCGGGTGCCTCATCGGCGATCCTCGCCGCCGCCGCTCGGGGCCCGCTTCCGGTGGCGCGGGCGGGGCACCAGCGCCGTCACCTCTACTTCGAGGGCGGAAGCGATCCGATAGAGCCGGCCGAGGGGAATCCCGCTGCCGCCTTGCTCGTAGCGGGCCAGCGAGTCCGGGTGCACGCCGATCCGGCGCGCGAGCTCGGCCCGGTCGAGGCCGCGCTCCCCGCGCAGGGCGGCGATGCGGCGCCCGAGGGCCCGTCGGATGGCCCGGGCAAGAAGGCTCCCCTCCGGAATGTCATCTTTCCCATGCATTCGCCGACAGATTAACGACAATTTTTTCTTGTCGTCAAGAGAGGCGACAGCTTTTGTCTGGCAGAGGGCAGGTTCCGCCGCTCAGCCGTCGAGCCGCTCGAGATCGCTCTCGAGGCTCGCGGCGAGGTGGGCCAGCCGGCGGGCCAAGCCCCGGGCGACACGGGACCAGGAGGCGCCGGCCGGCCGCTCGGATTCGCGGTGCAGCTCGGCGACATCGCCCGAGAAGCCCTCGAGGAAGCGCAGCTCGGAGAGAACCGCCCCGAGCTGCCGGGCGGCGAAGCGGGAGGCGGGCTCCGCGGAGTCCCCCGCGCCGTCGAGCAGAGCGTCGTAGAGCATCTGACCGAGCCGCCGCAAGGCCGCGCGCTCCCGCGGCGAGGGGACGTGAAGGAACAGGGTGGCGCGGAAGCCTTCGCGCCTCTCCCAGGAGGCGGCGCCACCCTCCGGGCGGCGCCGCGGGCGGCCGGAGCTGGAAGCCTGTTCCGGCCGCGAATCACGCTCTCCGGGAACCTCGCCACCTTTCGCTTCGTCGTTCTTTCGTCGCATGATGCAGCGATCGTCGGGCGGGTCGCGCCACTTGGTCAAGGCGAAAGACATTTCCTGTCGCCGATTCCGGTGAAAAATTGCCGGCGCGACGAGCAGAGCCACCTGAAGCTCCCGCTCTCGATCCACCTCAGGGGCCCTGTCGCACCCCTGTCACACCCGCGTTGCAGGTCCGCCCGCGGCCGGTTTTATCGTCTCGCCCGACTCGCCGAAAGCGTCCCTCTTCACTCGGTCACGCGACAGCGCGAGCCCTATCTCGGAAAGAACTGTCGATTCGGATCTCTCATGGAATCTCGGATCTCAACCTAAAGGAGAGTTGGAATGCTCAGGCGATCTCTGTTTCGCTCCGGCGTGCTCGCCCTCGTGCTCGCGGCCTTCGCGGTGGCCGCATCGGCGCAGGTGACCGGGCTGTACTACAAGGAAGTCGAGAAGGACGGCCGGATCTACGTCTTCAACACGCCCGAGAAATTCAAGTCGTTCGAGGAGTCGGGCGACATGGGGGTGGCGGTCACTCTCCTCGATCGCGGCCCGAACGGCGAGACCCTCGTCGGCGAGAACGAAACCGCCATCGACCTCTACCTCTTCCGGCACAACCTGGAAGCCTACGAGCGCCCGACGCCCAAGCCGCCCCCCCCCTCTCCGTACCCGTCGAACAAGCTCGGCATCCGCGTCTACGCCGACGTGTCGACCAAGGAGAACAAGGACGAGGGGACCGGGATCAAGAGCGGCGACAGCGGCGTCGGCGTCGACGTCAAGCGCACCTACTTCACCTTCACGCACGAGTTCGACTCCGTCTGGTCGGCGCAGTTCCAGTCCGACATCGGCGACCAGGGCACCCGCCGCTTCGACGTCTTCGTCAAGAAAGCCTACGTCCAGGCCAAGCTCTCGAACGCCGCCACCTTCCGCCTCGGCTCGGCCGACACCGCCTGGATTCCCTTCGTCGAGGGCATCTACGGCTTCCGCTACCTCGAGCAGACGATCACCGACCGCCTGAGCTTCGGCGCTTCGGCCGACTGGGGGCTCCACCTCGTCGGCAAGGCCGTGAACGACACGCTCAGCTACCAGTTCTCGGTCGAGAACGGCCGCGGCTTCAGCAACCCGTCGCGCAGCAAGAACGTCGACTTCGAGGGACGCGTGGCCTACTCGCCGGTCAAGGGGCTGACCCTCGCGGTCGGCGGCTACAGCGGCAAGCGCGGCCTCGAGACCGACGCCGCCCCCGCCAAGCACACGGCGACCCGCACCGACGCCCTCGTCGCCTACGGCAACGACCGGTGGAAGGTCGGCGGCGAATGGTTCGAGGCGAGCGACTGGAACACGGTCACGGCGGTGACCAAGGACAAGTCGGACGGCTACTCGATCTGGGGCAGCGTCGCGGCGACCCCGGCGATCACCGTCTTCGGCAAGTTCGAGGAAGCCAAGCCGAGCAAGGACTTGAAGCCCCTGCTCAAGGAGACCTACTACAACGCCGGCGTCCAGTACCGCTACAACAAGGCGTTCGCCGGCGCCCTCGTCTACAAGTACGACGAGGTCAAGGGCGGCACGTTCACGACCGGCGACGCCGGCCTGACCGGCTCGAACCGGGCGGGCTTCAAGGGCAAGTTCAGCGAATTCGGGCTCTACACCGTCTACGACTTCTAGGTCGCGGACTTCCTTCGTCGTTCCCGTTTCTTGGTGAGGGGAGGCCGCGCCGCGGGCGCGGCCTCCCTGTTGCGGCGCGGAGGCAACCCATGGATCGACCGCTCGACCACGACCTCGACCGGCTGCGCCACGACCTGCTGCGGATGGGCGACCTGGTGGACGGCATGGTCCGCGACTCGATGCGCGCGCTCTTGGAGGCCGACGTCAAGCTCGCCGAGCGCGTGATCCGCGGCGACGAGGCCGTCGACCTGCTCGAGAAGAACCTCGACGAGGCGAGCCACGGCGTGCTCGCGCGCCAGCAGCCGATGGCGAGCGACCTGCGGTTTTTGGTCGCCGTGATGCGCATGACCGGGAACCTGGAGCGCGTCGGCGACGCCGCGGTCAACATCGCCCAGGCGGTCGAGCAGCTCGTCTCGGAACCGCCGCTCGAGCCCTACATCGACCTGCGCCGCATGGCCGAGCTCGCCCGCGGCCAGATCCGCGCCAGCCTCGACGCCTTCCGCGCGAGAGACCCCGAAGCCGCGCTCGAGGTCTGCCGGCGGGACGACGAGATCGACCACCTCTACGAGCAGCTCTTCCGCATCCTGGTCACCTACATGATCGAATCGCCCCGGAACGTCCGCCGCGCCCTCCATCTCCTGCTCATCGCCAGGAACCTGGAGCGCGTCGCCGACCACGCGACCAACCTCGCGGAGGACGTCGTCTACTACGCCGCGGGCCTGGACATCCGGCACGCCGGAGCGCGGGCGTAGATCCCGGGCGAGAGGCCGCTCGGAGGCTTCAGAGGCTTCGGACGCCCGCGCGCTCGGAAGCGCGAGGCGCCGCGGCGCTCGTCGTTCCGAGCATCTGGCGCAGCTCGCGGGCGACCACTCCGGGGTCGTACGCGACGCCGATCTCGAGCAGCCGGGTGTTGCCCGACATCAGGTCGCCGCCGTCTTCGGCGTGGGTTTCCGTGGTCAGGGCCAGGATCGGCAGAGCGGCGAGCGTCGGGTCGGAGCGCAGCCTCAGGATGGTCTGAAAGCCGTCCATTTCGGGCAGGTCGAGGCAGACCACCAGAGCGAAGGGGTGGACCCAGGCGAGGATCTCCAGGGCCTCCTTGCCGTCGCGCGCGGCGAGCGGCCGGAAGCCGGCCTCGCGGATCGCGTCGGCGATCGCGCGCTGGCGGTCGAGCCGGTGATCGAGCAGGAGCACGGGGGCCGGCTTGGCCGCGGTCCAGGACGGCACGTGGCGGGCGACGGCTTCGAGGAGCAGCTCGCGCGAGACCGGCTTGACCAGGTAGTCGACGGCGCCGAGAGCGAATCCGCGGCGGCGTTCGTCGAGGTCGGAGACGACGACGGCCGCGAGCTCGCCCCCGGCCGCGCCGAGCTGCTCGAGCAGGCGCCAGCCGCCGGACTGGCCGGCGAGCGGTTCGAGCAGCACGAGGTCGGGGCCGAGCGCGCGCAGGCGCACCGCCGCGTTCGACTCCCACGGCAGGACGGTGACCTCGTAACCGCCCGCTTCGAGGTGGCTCGCGAGCAGCTCGCGCCAGGCGGGATCGTCCTCGACGACGGCGATCAACGGCCGTTCCCGCTCTTCCGCCTGGAGGGCCGGACCCGCGGCGGCCCGGAGCTCCGCCGGCCGGCCGATCGGCAGCAGGAACGCGAAGACGCTGCCCCGCCCCGGTGCGCTCTCGACCCAGATCCGGCCGCCGTGCTGCTCGACCAGGCGGCGCACGATGGCGAGGCCGAGGCCGGTCCCCTCGCGGCGGCTGCCGGGAAGCTGGCTGAACGGGAGGAAGATCGACCGCTGGTGCTCGCCCCCGATGCCGGGCCCGTTGTCGCGCACCGAGAGACAGGCGAAGCGGCCGATGCGCGCGCCCTCGATGCGGATCGAGCCGCCGTCCGGGGAGAACTTCACCGCGTTGCTCACCAGGTTGTAGAAGATCTGCTTCAAACGCACGCGATCGGCGAAGACCAGGAGGTCGGGCGCCACGTCGCAGGTGATCTCGAGCTCCTTGGCCGCAGCGAGCGGTTCGACCGTCGAGCGCACCTCGGCGACGACCTCGGCGACGGGCAGGTCCTCCCGATCGAGCTCGAGGCGCCCCGCCTCGATCTTCGACATGTCGAGCACGTCGTTGATCAGCTGCAGCAAGTGGCGCGCGCCCTTGCGCACGAAGCCGAGGTAGTTCGCCTGGGTCTCGGTGAGCGTGCCGGCGAAGCCGTCGGCGAGCAGGTCCGAGAAGCCGATGATCGCGGTCAGCGGCGTCCGCAGCTCGTGGCTCATGGTGGCCAGGAACTCGCTCTTGTGCCGCGTCGTCCGCTCGACCTCGCGGTTGCGGATCTCGAGGTCGACCTTCTGGCGCTCGATCCGCTCGAGGTAGGTCTGCCGCTCCGCCTCGAGCCGCTTGCGCTCGGTGACGTCGCGGAAGAAACCGCGGGTGGCGACGAAACGGTCGCCCTCGAACGTCGACGAGACCGAGCCTTCGAGATAGACCGGCCGGCCGCCCTTGGTCAGGAAGATCGTCTCGATGCGCAGGTGCTCCTGGCGCTTCGAGGTCAGGAGCCCGAAGATGCCGAGGCAGTGGTCGAGCTCCTCGGGCGCGACGAGATCCTGGAAGCGCAGGCCGGGAACCTCTTCGGGCGAATAGCCGAGCGTCGCGAGCCAGTTCGGGTTGACGTATTCGAAACGCCCGTCGGGGCCGACGCTCTGGACCAGGTCGCCCGAGGACTCGAACAGCTCGCGATAGCGCTCCTCGCTCGCGAGAAGCGCGCGGGCGGCGGATTCGAGCGTCGCTTCGGGCTCGGCTGCGCCGGACGGGCCGGCCGCCGCGGCGGAGCGGTTTCGGACGCGAGGCATGCCGACGAACCTTACGCCAAAAACCGGGCGGCGGCGCTCCCGGGCACAACGGAGAGGGGCGAGCCGGAGCCGCGGCGGCTCAGCTCTGGTACAGCGGCTGCTCCTCCAGGCGCCGCCAGATGGTGAAGAACAACAGCATCGCGAGCAGCAGAACCGTGGCCAGGAAGACGTAGAACGCGAGATCCTCGCCCGACAGCGCGAGCAGATCGACCACCACCGGCTCGGCGTTGGGCACCATCCGCGCCGCCGCCATGCCCGTGTAGTGCATGCCGCAGACGGCGGCGCCCATGACGAAAGCGCTCGCGACCTGCTTCCAGGCGCCGGCCATGTTCAGGGCGATCCAGAACGCCGCGGTGGCGGCGACCACGGCGATGACGACCGAGAGGGCGACGAGCTTCGTGTCGTAGGTCAGGTCGGCCGGCATGCGCATCGCGGCCATCCCCAGGTAGTGCATGCCCGCGACGCCGAGGCCGGTGAAGGTGCCCGCCGCGACCAGGCGCGCCGGGCGCGCCGCGCCGCGGCCCACGATCCACAGACCGATGCCGGTGACGATGACCGCCAGGACCATCGACGCCGCGGTGGTCGCCACGTCGTAGCGCACCGGCATGTCCATCTTGACGGCGATCATGCCGATGAAGTGCATCGCCCAGATGGCGCCGCCTCCCATCGCCAGCGCGGCCCCGAGCAACCAGCCGCCGAAGGCGCGCCCTCGGGCGTTGCGCATGCGCAGGACTAGCCGGAGCGACGTATAGGCGCCGAAGACCGAGACGACGTAGGACAGGCCCACGAGGAGCGGATCGAAATGGAACGCCATCGATTGCATCGAGCTTCCCTCCTTGAGTCCGAGAGCTGCGGGGCTGTCGACCGAGCTTACGCCGAACCACCGGCGAGAGCGAGCGCTCGGGCGAGATCCAAGACCACCAGCTCCGAGTCGCCGAGGTCGTAGCGGCCGAGGACCTCGGGGGCTTCGGACCCGGACCTCGGCAGCGGTCGCGCCGGAAGCGGCAGCGGCTGGAAACGCAGGCCGCGGCCGACCGGAAGGGCGACGAGCTCGGCGCCGGTATCCGCGACCACGAAGCGGGCCGCCGGCGGCTCGTCGGCCGCGAGCCGATCGGGCCCCGCGGCGCACCGCGCCGGATCGAGAACGGCGAGCGCCCGGTCGCGCCAGAGGATCAGGCCCGGCAGGCGGTCGGGGGCGCCCGGGACCGGCGCGATCGGTCTCGCGCCGACGACTTCGATCACCTGGGCCGCCGGCAGCGCGAGCGCGGCGTGCCGCCCGCCGGCGGTGCGCGCGAGGAGATCGGCGACCAGGACCTGGCCGGACCGCCGCGAGACGTCGTGGAGGAGCCTGGGAGGCCCGGGCGCGGCTGGGCCTCCACCTCCCGGCGGCGCCGGCTCCGGGGAGCCCGGCGCGTCCGTTCGCTCCGGGCGCAGCGCCTCGGGATCGAGGAGCAGGAGCGGCTCCCCCGCCGCCACGACCACGCCGCCGAGACCCCTGGAGCCGCAGCGGAGGAACGGCGACGGCAGCGGGTGGACGGCTTCCGGCGGCGCCCCGAGAGGCTCGACGCCATCGACCAGGACGCCGAATCGCCCGCCCAGGGGCCCGGCCGGGAAGACGAGGACGAGGGCCGCCTCCGGCGCGGCGTCGAGCCGCCGGCCGAGGAGCCGCGCCAGGCTCCACACCGGGACGTCTTCGCGCTCTCCGAGCAGCCAGCCGAAGGCTCCCCGGTCCGCCGGCGAGAGCTGGAGGCGCTCGATCCCCTCGATGCCCTCGGCGCGGTCGAGGTCCAGAGCGAAGTCCTGGCGCCCGAGCCGGCAGCGGGCGATCCCCGCCGGCGCCGCCGAGGTAACGCGAGGAGAGCGGACGTTCACGCCGGCCGCGCCTCCCGCGCGACCCGGCGGACGACGCCGAGCAGCGCCGCGTCCTCGTACGGCTTGACCAGGTACTCGGTCGCGCCGAGCTCGAACGCCCGCCGGCGATGCTTCTCGCCGGCCCGAGAGGTCAGGATCACGATCGGCACCGCCGCGAAGGCCGGCAGGCCACGCAACGTCGCCGTCAGCTCGTAGCCGTCCATGCGCGGCATCTCGATGTCGAGCAGGATCGCGTCCGGCGGCCGCTCGGCCTGTTGCAGCAGCTCGAGAGCCTCGAGCCCGTCGCGGGCGAGGACCGGCCGCCAGGCGGCGCTTTCGAGGAGCCGGGCGAGGACTCGACGCACCGAGAGCGAGTCGTCGACGACCATGACCTCGAGGGCGCGCGCGGCCGCCGCCCCGGCGCGCGGCGGCTCCTCGACGGCGTCCGCGACGGACGTCTCCTCGCCGGTGAGAGCGGCAGGATCGACGATCAACACGACCTCGCCGTCGCCGGTGAGCGTCGCGCCCCAGATGCCGGGCACGTGGCGCAACAGGGGGCCGAGCGGCTTGACCACGACCTCGCGCGCCTGGCCCAGGCGGTCGACGGCGAGCGCGGCGCGACGATGCCCCAGGGCGAGGATCAGGATCGGCACCTGCGGCGACGACTCGTCGGCCGGTCGCGCGAGCCGGAGCCTCCGGCCGAGCCGCACGAGCGGGTAGACGCGGTCCTCGAGAGCGAGCACCGGCTCTCCGTCCGGACGCTCGATCGCGCTCCTTTCGACGCGGAGGATCTGCACCACCGCTCGGAGCGGAACCGCGAACGTCTCGCCGTGAGCCTCGACCAGGAGGACCCGCGCGACCGCGAGCGTCAGAGGCAGGACGAGCTCGAAGGTGGTCCCTCGTCCGGCGGCCGAGCGCACGGCGACCGAGCCTCCGAGCCGATGGACCGCGGTGCGCACGACGTCGAGACCGACGCCGCGGCCGGAGACCTCGCTCAACGCCGAGGCGGTCGACAAGCCGGGCAGGAACGCGAGCTCGTGCGCCCGCTCGTCGCTCGTGCCGGCCGCCGCCTCGGCGTCGAGACGGCCGGCGGCGACGGCCGCCGCCCGGAGCGCCCGCGGGTCCAGGCCCGCGCCGTCGTCGCTCACCCGCACCGCCAGCTGGACCCCTTCGTAGGCGGCCTGGACGCGGATCCGGCCGCGCTCCGGCTTGTTCGCCGCACGGCGCCTCTCCTCCGGCTCGATGCCGTGGGAGACCGCGTTGCGCAGGAGGTGGAGCAGCGGATCCGCCAGCCCCTCGAGCACCGTCTTGTCGAGCTCGACCGCCTCGCCTTCGATCTCCAGATCGACCTCTTTGCCCTCCCTCTCGGCGGTGACCCGAACCGCTCGATGGAGCCGCGAGGCGAGGCGGCCGAGCGGCACCATGCGCAGGCTCATCAGCCGGCTCTGGACGTCGCTGGTCAGCCGGCCCAGGCGGGTCGAGTCGGCGTCGAGGTCGCCGAGCGAGCCGGCGAGCTCCCCGCTCACGGTCGAAAGATCGCTCGAGGTCTCCTGCAGCTCGCGCGCGAGGAGGTCGAGCTCGGTGTAGCGATCGAGCTCGAGCGGATCGAAACCGGCGGCTTCGGGCGACGCGAGCCCGCCCGCGGCGACACCGGCGAGGGCCGGAGCGCCGGCGAGCGAGCGGACCTCGCGGTCCGCCTCGAACCGGTGGGCGACGCGGCGGAGCCTCTCGTGGCTCGCGGCCAGCTCCTCGACCCTCCGCGAGAGCTCGGCGACGTGGCGCTCGAAGACCGCGCGATGAACGACCAGCTCGCTCGCCAGGCGGACGACGCGGTCGAGGCGCTCGAGAGGCACCCGCGCGACCGGCCCGGCCGGCGGCACCGAGGCGGGTTGCCCGGGAGCCCGCGCCGGCGCATGGCGGGGCGCCCGCGCCGGCGCGGCGCCCGCCGCCGGCTCACCGGCGCGCGCCGGGACCTGCCCGTCGTAACGCCCGTAGAGCGCCGCGAGATCGGGAAGCTCGCCGCCGAGGACGCCCTGCCCGAGCAGGTCCTCGAGCGCGTCCGCCGTGTCGAACAGCAGGCCCAAATCCGCCGCCGAGGGGAGCGCTCCGCCGCCCGCGAGCCGGTCCAGGAGATCCTCCATCCGATGCGCCAGCCCGGCGAGATCGTCGAAGCCGACCAGCCCCGCGGCTCCCTTCAACGTATGGACGCTCCGGCGCATCTCCTCGAGCGCGCCGCTGTCGCCCGCCTCCGCGGAGAGGGCGCGAAGCGCCGCCGAAATGCTCTGCAGGTGGACCTCCGCCTCTTCGAGGAAGGTCTCGACCAGGTCGGGCGCGATCCGGTGCGCGGCTGCCGGACCGGCCGGATCGTCCGGGGCGATCCGGGGAAGCAGAGGAAACGGCGGCAGTGGGCCGGCCGCTTCCGGCCACGGCCGCAGCGCCTCGGGAGCCGCGGCGGAAGCTCCCGCGAGCTCGGCGAGCTCCGCCGGATCGCCTTCGGCGGGCAGGCCGCGCCAGCGCCGGAAATCGGCCACCGTGACGGCCAGCAGGTCGACGGCACCGGATCCATCCTCCGGGCCGGCGCCGAGGCCGTCGAGGTACGCGCCGATCCGGCCGACCGTCGCGGCCAGAAGCTCCGCGAGCGGCGCTTCGAACGCGCATCGACCTCCGCGGACCTCTTCGAGAGCGCGCTCCGCGTAGGAGGCCATGTGGCTGAGCGGCGCGAGCCCGACCATCGCGCTCGCGCCGCGAATGGTATGGGCGAGGCGGTGGGCCGTTTCGAGAGCGTTCGGACCGGGGTTCGGCCTTTCGCAGGCGGCGAGATCGCTCGCGATCCTCGGCAGATAGCCGCGGACCTCGTCGAGAAATCCGGCCAGGACCGCGGGATCGATCGGACGCTCCATTCGGCGTTCTTCCCCGAGGCTCCGCGCGACGGCGGATCAGGCCGCTCCCGACGGCAGCCGGAACGCCGCCACGGAGCCGCGGAGACCGTCGGCGAGCTCGGCGAGACCGCGGACCGACACCGCGACCTGCCGGGCGCCCGTCGCCGCCCGTTGCGTCGTCTCGGAGATGTCGCCCATCGCGCGGGCGACCGTGTCCGAGCCGTGCGCCTGCTGCTTGGCCGCCGCCGAAATCGACTGGATCAGCGCGGCGAGCCGGCTCGAGATCCCCTGGATCTCGCCGAGCGCCTGGCCGGCGGCGTGCGCCAGCGCCGATCCCGAGACCACTTCGCGCGTCGTGTCCTCCATCGCGCGGGCCGCTTCGTGGGTCTCGCTCTGGACCGTCCGGATCAGCGCGGCGATCCGCTTCGTCGCGTCGGCCGAGCGCACCGCCAGCCGCTCGACCTCTTCGGCGACGACCGCGAAGCCGCGCCCGGCTTCGCCGGCCATCGCGGCCTGGATCGAGGCGTTCAGCGCCAGGATGCTGGTGCGATCGGCGATGTCGCCGATCAGCTGGACGATCTCGCCGATCTCCTGCGAGCTCTCGCCGAGCCGCTTGATCCTCTTCGCGGACTCCTGCACCTGCACCCGGATGCCGGTCATGCCGTCGACGGTGCGCGCCACCGCCTCGGCGCCCTGGCGCGCGTTGGCGAGCGCCTCCTCGGCGACTCCGGAGGCGCTCGAGGCGTTCTCGGAAACCTGCTGGATCGAGAGCGCGATCGCGTCGACCGCCGCCGAGGTGTCGACGATCCGGGCCGACTGGCTCTGCGAGCCGTCGGCCAGGTTCTCGGTCGTGATCTGGATCTCGCTCGAAGCCGAGCTCACCTCGAGCGTCGTCCTCTGGATGTCGCTGACGATCTGGCGCAGCTGCGCGATCACCGCGTTGAACGCGTCGGCGATCGCTCCGGTCAGGTCCGTGGTCACCTCGGCCTCGCGAGTCAGGTCCCCTTCGGCGAGTCCGCTGATCTCTTCGAGCAGCTTGATGATGCTCGCCTGGATCCGGTCGCGCTCGTCGCGCGACTGCATCAGGGCGACCGTGTTGTCGAGCACGGAATTGATCGCCGACGCCATGGTGCCGAGCTCGTCCGAGCTCATCGCCCGCGCCCGCGCCCGGAAATCGCCCGCGCCGATGCGCTGGAACATGCCGGTGATCGCATCGACCTGGCGGGTGATCAGGCCGGTGATGAAGGCGACCAGGAAGGCCGCGATCAGCACCGAGACGAGCGCGGCGGCGACGATCACGTTGCGCTGGCGCGATTGACCGGCGATGCGGTCCGCGAACTCGGTGCCGATGCGGTCGAGCAGAGCGCCCGTGAGCGCGGCCTGAGCGCCGCCGGCGGCGTTGCCCGCGGCGAACAGCTGGGCGACCGAAAGGGTGGGCGCGGCGCCGCCGCGGACCCCGTTCTCGATCAGCCGCACGAACGCCCGGGTCTTCGCCTCGGACTCCCGCGCGAGGCCGTTCACGCGCCCGGCGAAGTCCGGGTTGTCCTCGGCGATCAGGCGGACGGCACGCCGGATCGGGGCGTCCGAGCCACCGACCGAGGCGAGCAGGAGGTCGAGCTGCGCCTGCTGCTCCGGCGTCATCCGTCCGCTCGCGACGAGCCCGGCGGCGCGCCCCTCCAACCGGCCGCGATCCTCGACCGCCCGCGGCCCCCAGAGCAGGATCACCTCGCCGAGGTAGTAGGTGTCGCGCACCGGGTCGAGGCGGATGTTCGAGCTGTCGCCGACGTCCTCGATCAAGTTGGCGAGCCGCTCGATCAGGCGGGTGTGGGCCGCGAAGCTCCGTTCGGCCGGCATCTTCGCGGCGCCGGCCTCGAGGTTCCGCCAATCGCGGCGGATCGAGGCGAGCTGCGCGCTGCTCCCGAGCAGCCCGCCGGCCTGGCGGTCGAACGCCGCCAGGGATTCGAAGCTCTCGTCGATCGCGGCGGCGATCGTCGCGATCTGCGGTCGCTGCGAGGCATCGCCTCCGAGCAGCGCGTCGATCCTGCCCCGGTGCTCGGGCACTTTGGCAAAGAGCGCGGTGAGCGGCCGCAGATATTGCGCGCCGATCTCCTCCCGGCGCGCGAATTCGATGTCCTGGTTGCGAGCGGAGACGGCGAGGTAGAGGAGGATGGGGATCATGATCCCCATCGCCACCGCGATCGCCGTCAGCTTCTGCCAGACCTTCCAGTTTTCGAGCATGACCGTCCTTCCCCCAATTTTCGACGGGCCCCGCGCCGCCCGGCGAACGGCGATACGCGGCGGAGCGCCTTCAGCTCCCGGTGGGTGCGCTCAGGCGGCGGATCTCCGGAGCGTTGAACAAGAGATCGAGGTCGAAGGCCGCGAGCGGCCGGCCCTCGCGGGTGACCACTCCCGCGAGGAGAGCGGC
>DATMZM010000501.1:0-3517 GCA_035607445.1 Thermoanaerobaculia bacterium
AGGAGCGTGTGGGCGTCGCCGGTCGAGATGCGGACGCCGGAGAGCGCGTCGTCGAGGATCCGGCGGACGGGGCGTCCCGAGGGTTCGGAGGGTCGGGAGGGATCGAAGCTCATGGCCCGACGACTCTACCGGGACCCCTCGGAACCGGCAACCCCGCTCGGAATCGATGAATTCGGGCGCCCGGAGGGGACGGCGGGCGCAACTGAAGCGTAAATTTTCTCGTTTGTCAAGATTGTTCCCTCGTTTTCCGTCTTTTAAGATGGGGGCTCCCTCCGGCCCCCCACCCTGCGGCCCGCCAAGTCCGGTCGAAGGCCCGGGTTCTCGAAACCACGGAGCGACGAGGAGCGAGCCAAGCCATGTCGGATGCGAAATCGGACCGTCTCAAAGCTGTCGAAACCGCGCTCACCCAGATCGAACGCACGTTCGGCAAGGGCGCGATCATGCGTCTCGGGTCGCGCGAGGGCCTCGCGATCGAGGCGATCCCGACCGGCTCGCTCGCCGTCGACTGGGCGATCGGCATCGGCGGCTTCCCGCGCGGCCGGGTGGTCGAGATCTACGGCCCGGAGTCGTCGGGCAAGACGACGCTCGCGCTCTCGGTGATCGGCCAGGCCCAGAAGCTAGGCGGGAGCGCCGCGTTCATCGACGCCGAGCACGCTCTCGACGCCGAGTACGCGAAGAAGCTCGGGGTGGACATCGACGAGCTGCTCGTCTCCCAGCCCGACAACGGCGAGCAGGCGCTCGAGATCGCCGAGATGCTGGTGCGTTCGAACGGGGTCGACGTCGTGGTCATCGACTCGGTCGCGGCGCTCGTGCCCAAGGCGGAGCTCGAGGGCGAGATGGGCGATTCGCACGTCGGCCTCCAGGCGCGGCTGATGTCGCAGGCTCTCCGCAAGCTGACCGCGATCGTCGCCAAGTCGAAGACCTGCCTGGTCTTCATCAACCAGATCCGCGAGAAGATCGGAGTCATGTTCGGCAATCCGGAGACGACGACCGGCGGCCGGGCGCTCAAGTTCTACTCCTCGGTGCGGGTCGACATCCGGCGCATCGCCTCGCTCAAGGACGGCGAGGAGGTCACCGGCTCGCGCGCGAAGGTCAAGATCGTCAAGAACAAGACCGCGGCGCCGTTCCGCCAGGCCGAGTTCGACATCGACTACGGCGAGGGGATCTCGCGCACCGGCGAGCTGATCGACCTCGGCGTCGAGCACAAGCTGGTGGTCAAAAGCGGCGCCTGGTTCAGCTACGGCGACGTTCGGCTCGGCCAGGGGCGGGAGAACGGCAAGCAGTTCCTGCGCGACAACCCCGACCTGGCCGACGAGCTGGAAGCGAAGGTGCGCGAGAAGCTGGGGATCCCGGTCGCCGTGCGCGCCGAATAATCGAAGGATCGGCAGGCGAGGCGGCGGGTCAGGCCGGGAACATCCGCCGCCACCAGCGCTTGAGCGGCGCGACGTCCGCGGCGTCGGCGTCCTTCTCCATCGCGGCGAGCGAGGTGGGCAGGAGCGCGATGCGCCCCTTCTGCATCTGGTGGAGCAGGAGGTCCATCTCTTTCCCGCGCAGCCGGGGATTGCCCGAGAAGGCCTGGGCGAGCGGCGTCGTGCCGTTGATCCGGTCGTAGAACTCGCGGGCGCGCGCCGGCATCCGCTTCTTCTCCTCTTCCGCCGGCTCGACGACCCAGATCGGCACCGCCCGCTCGAGCAGGTCGAGAGGGATCGCCATGTGCCGGCGGGCGATCAGCGTCTGCTCCTCCGCCGCCCGCTCGAGCAGCAGGTCGAGGACCGAGAGCTGGAGCGTGCCGCTCTCGATCGGATCGCCGACGTCCTGGATGTCGAGAGTCTCGTCGATGCAGAGCGCGAAGCCGTTCTCGAGGAACCGGTAGTACGAGCCGCGCACGGCGAGGTAGAGCTCGCGCAGCGTCCGCTTGCCGTCGACCCCGTCCGCGATCCGGCGCTGGGCGGAGGAGAGGTTCTCGCCCGGCCAGGTGCGGCCGCGGCGGAGGATCACGTTGTCGTGGACGAAGACCTTGCGCATGCGCGCCCGCTCGTCGACCCAGCGGCTGCCTTCGAGCACGAGGCCCATGGTGTCGATCGGCTGCGGCAGGATCTCCTCGTCCGGCGGCAGCTCGGCCTCGAAGTAGAAGACGCCGTGGTCCCAGAGGAAGAGGTCGCAGACGAGGTCCTCGATGTGCTGGCTCAAGGCGGACTGGACGGCGTCCGGCGGCAGGATGCCGAGCTCGTTCAATGCCGAGCCAAGGCGCCCGCCCTTCCTCGTGCAGTGGGTGAGGGCGGAGAACAGCTGGTCTTCCGTGATCGCGCCGGAGAGCAGCAGGTGCTGGCCGAAGTACTCGATCGGGTCGTTCGACAGGCAGGCGACCACCTCGCCCAGGTTGAAGTAGACGCGCTTCTCGCGGTCGCTCCGGCGAAAGACCAGGGCGCCGGACCGGCGCTCGTTCTTGGCCCATTGCAGGAGGTCCCCGGGAGGGAAGGCCTCGATCCGACCGGAAAATTCCATGATGTTGCTGCGATTCTACTCCGCCTTGGGGCCCGAAACGACGCCCGGCGCGGCCCACGGGCGCCCCGGGATCCCTCGCGATCCCGATATGCTTGCCGGATGACGCGCCAGACCCCGCTCCCCCTCGCCCTCGCCGGTCTCCTCGCCCTCGCGGCCCCGTCCCTCCGCGGGGAGTCCCTCCCTTGCCAGCCCTGCGCCGGCGCGCGCCTCGCGGATCCCGCGGCGGCGGCCGACGCTCTCGCCGCGATCGCAAAACCCGCCAAGCTCGAGCCGGGCAGCCCCCTCTTCGTCGCCTGGGACGTGCCGCTCGACGGCACCGCGGATTTAGAGCTCGCCGGATCGATCTGGGCGGCCGGCGCGACGCCCTGGCTGACCCTGACCTTCCGGACGCCGGCTCCCCTGACCGGCAACCTCGCGCGCCTCCAGGGCGAGCTCGAAGCCGCGGCGAAGGTGGCCGCCGCCGCGCCGCCCAAGTCGTTCTTCCAGGTGGTCTGGCGCCCCGAGAGCGCTCCGGCCGCCGCCAACCCTGCGACGCCCGAGACTCCAGCGGCCGCCGAGACGCCCGCGCCTTTCGATCCGTCCCAGTACGGTTTCCTCTTGAAGCGCGCCGCGGTCGCGCTGACCGGCGCGAGCAGCGAGGGGAAGATCGCGACCGAGCCCCTGCCGGCCGACCCGGGCCCGCTCCGCGCCCTCTATGCCGAGGAGATCGCGGCCTACTTGGAGGCGGTCGCGCTGGCGCCCGCCCCGCCCGACCAGCTGGCCGCGGCGGTCGAGACCCTCGGCCAGCTCGACCCGGGCCGGCCGATCGTCGTCGACGCCCTCCCGGCGCCGGCCGAGCCGGGGGGAGTGCTCGCGGAAGCGGCCCGGAACGCCGCGCGCGGCGTCGCGCTGACGCTCTTCGCCGCACCCACTGCGGAGGCGGCGCCGCTCGGGCCGCTCGCTCTCCTCGCGCGCGAGTTCGCGGGCGACCTCTCCTACGATCCGACCTCCTCGCCGGCCAGCCCGGGCGGCA
>DATMZM010000115.1:0-12376 GCA_035607445.1 Thermoanaerobaculia bacterium
TTCGGGCTGCCCGGCGGCCATCGAAGCAGGCCTGAAGGCCTGCGCTACGCGAGGCCGCCGCGGATTGTGAGGCGCTCTCGTAACGTGATCGCGATGTTAGCGGAGCGGGACACGCCGATTTGCGACACAGATCCGTCGGAATCCGCCAATCGCGATCGCCGGGCTTGCGAACGGATCGGTGCGGCGAGATAGTGGTCACGGTATGGCCGCCGCGTCGAAGAAAGCCGACCTGAATCGCCGCTCCACGAATGGACATTTTTCACGCCGCATTGTCGTCGTCGTCGTGCCGCCGGTCGACGAGCTCGACCTGGTCGGGCCGCTCCAGGTGTTCAACTCGATCAATCGTCTGGCCGGAAGAACCATTTACACGATCGAGGTCGTCACGAGCGCGGAGGGTCTGACGGTCGAGGGCGAGAGCGGCGTCCTGACCTTCATCGCGCGGCATCACTTCAAGAAAGTCGAAGGCGCGTGCGACTCGGTGCTGGTGGTCTGCGGGCTGGGCAATCGATTGGCGCGCGATCCCGCGCTGTCCGCGTGGTTGACGAAGATGGCGGCCAGGGTGCGGCGGCTCGGCGCGGTGTGCGTCGGCGCGTTCCTGCTCGCCGAGGCCGGGCTGTTGAACGGGCGCAGGGCCACGACGCACTGGAAGTTCGGGCGCGAGATGGCGACGCGTTATCCGGGCGTCCGCGTCGAGCACGATCCGCTGTGGGTCAAGGACGGGAACATCTACACGTCGGCGGGCATTTCCGCGGGCATCGATCTCGCGCTGGCGTGGGTCGAGGAAGACTGCGGCGCCGGCCTCGCGCACGAAGCGGCGCGCGAGCTGGTCCTGTTTCTGCGGCGGCCGGGCGGCCAACCGCAGGTGAGCGTCTCGCTCGCGTCGCAGGCCTCGGAGATGACGTCGATCCGCGAGCTGCAGATCTGGGTGGCCGAGCATCTCGAGACGAGGCTGTCGGTCGAGGATCTCGCCGATCGGATGGCGATGAGCGTGCGGAACTTCGAGCGCGTCTTCACGCGCGAGGTCGGCACGACACCGTCCCAGTACGTCCTTCAAATGCGGGTGGAAGCCGCGCGCCGCCAGCTCGAACGGACGGAGGGCGGGCTCAAGCAGGTGGCCGCGGCGGTGGGGTTCGGCGGGGTCGACGTGATGCGGCGCGCGTTCGTCCGGCTGCTGGGGCTCACTCCAGGCCGCTATCGCGAGCTCGCCGGGCAGGCGATCGGCGACTGACGGCAGGCGATCATCGTCCTGCGGGGGTCCGTCGCGCCCGCTTGGGCGTTTGAAGTAAGATTCGTTCATCGCCTTCGGAGAATCGTCGAATCCATGTCCACAGCGCCCGACAAGGCGCCCGCTCTACGTGCGCTGATCCTCAAGGGCGGAGGCGTGAAGGGCTTGGCGCTCGCCGGCTCCCTCCGCGTTCTCGAACGTCATCTCGCGTTCGATCTCTTCGTCGGCACTTCGGCGGGAGCCATCGCGGCGGTGCTGCTCGCGGCCGGCTATACCGGGGCGGAGCTCGCGGCGATCCTCGAACGGAAGGATTTTCGGGAGCTCGTTTCGGACTCCTGGCCGCGCCGCCTCTGGGGAACCCTCGCGCGCGGCGGTCCGTTCTCGGGCGAGCCGATCCGGAGTTGGATTCGGAGCCTCCTGCGCGAGCGCGATCCCCATTCCACCCGTCTCACCGACTTCTTGATGCGGGATCTCCCCAAACGGGCGATCGTCTTCGCGTCGAAGAGGCCGCAGGGGACGGTGGTCTTCGACTCGCAGGGCGACCACGACGACACGCCGGCCGACCTCGCGGTCCGGTACAGCATGTCGATCCCCTTCGTCTTCCAACCCTTGAAGCTCGACGAAGATCGGGTGTACGACGGCGGGCTGCTGAGCAACTTTCCGCTCGAGACGTTTCTCGAGCTGCTGCCCAACGTCGAGTTCGTCGCCCTGTATCTCACGGGGAGCATGCCTTCGGACCGCAAGCGGACATCGATCTTCGGCGATCTTTGGTCCATCCTCCTCGACCGCACCGAGCCCAAGATCGTCGACGAGCATCGCGACAACGTCCTGGTCCTGAATCCCGATCCCATTCGCACGACCCAGTTCGGGCTCACGCCCCTCGACAAGGAGTTCCTCCTCGCCGAGGGAGAAGCGGCCGCGGTGCGCTTCCTGGCGCGTCGCAAGCCGTCCTTGGCCACCGAAGCGGAGGCAACGGCCGCGCAAGAACGGTCGGAGGGGCTGCGAGCGAAGGTGAAAGCCGCCGTGGCGGAGCGCCGGCGGCGAAGGGCGATCTGGGCGGGTTTCGCGGCCCTCGCCGCGATCCTCGTCCTGTCGCCGTGGATTTCGCGAAGGCTCGACTCGAAGAAGGGAGAGCCTCCCCCTGCGGTCGGCCCCGCGACGAGCGGCACCCCGTCGAACCCTGCCGGCACGGCCATGACGACGGAAGCGAGCCCGCAGCCGGAGGAGCATCCCCAGCCACCGCCTTTCGGCATCGACGCCGCGACGCTCTCCGAACGGGACCTCCGCCGCTACGCGGGGCAGCTGTTCCTGGTCGGCTACGAGAGCCGCTTCGCCGGCGACCGGAGCCGGCCGGCGGACGGCCTGGCCGCTGCCCGAGTGCTCGTCGCGCGCCAAGGCGTCGGGGGGGTCATCCTGTTCAACGGCAATGCGCCTCCGGCCGTCTCGCCCCCCGAAAAGCGCCGCCGCTTCATCGCCCTCACCGACGAGCTGCAGAGCATGGCGAAGGCGCGCGAGCCGGGGCTACCGCTGATCGTTGCGACCGACCAGGAAGGGGGATCCACCCAGGCGCTCCCGGGACTCCTGGTCACCACCATGCCGGCGGCCATGGCGCTCGGCGGCCTCCGCCAACCGAAGCGGGTCGAAGAGGTGGCGCGGATGATCGGCGAGGAGCTCCGACTCCTCGGGGTCAACGTCAACCTCGCGCCCGTGGCGGACGTCAACATCAACCAGGACAATGACCTGATCCGGGACCGGAGCTTCGGCGGCGACCCGACGTTCGTGAGCAGCCTGGCGACCGCCTGGCTCCGCGGCGCGGACGCAGCGCGCGTGCTCTCGGTGGCCAAGCACTTCCCCGGGCACGGCAGCACCAACGAAGGGATCGAGCGGCCGCGCGAGATCCCCGTGAGCAGCCATCGGAGCGATCAGCTCGCCCAGGCTCTCGAACCGTTCCGCGCGCTCGCCAAGGGAGGCGTGGCGGCGGTCATGACCTCGCACATGCGGCTCGAGAACATCCCGTCGTTGCGCGGCAACGTCACGTTCGACGAAGCGGTCTTCTCCCTGCTGCGAAGACGGGAATCGAAGATCTCCGACATCGAGCCGATCGATTTCGCGGGCGTCGCGGTCACCGATGACCTCTGTCTGCCGTCGGTGGCGCACGGAACCGGACGGGAATACGTCGGCGCGGTGGCCGAGAACGTCCGCCGGGCGTTCATGGCGGGTCATGACCTCTTGATGATCGCCCATGTCGACGCCACGAAGGCCCCGGTTGCCGACTACGATCCGGTCGGACAGCGCAAGGGCCTCACGCTCGACGAATTCGACCGGGTGAAGGCCGACTTCGAGCACTACGTGTTCGACGAGACCACGAACGATCACGATCGGCGGGTCGGCCGGTTTCGCGAAGCTCTCGCCCGCGTCCTGGCCCTCAAGGAGAAGCTCGCCGCCAACCTGGCCGGCCTGCCCGACGCGGACGAGAGGTCCTCCCGCCTCGAGGCCGTGCGGATCGAGCACGCCCGCGCGAGCGACGGGCTCTTCCGCGCGACGTTCGCGACCCTGCCGCAGGGGGGTCCCTGCCCTTCGTTTCAGCTCGGGAAAAAAGACCGCCTCCTGATCGTCTTCCCGGTTCACTGGGTGCAGGGCGGGATCGCCAAGGCCAAGCTCGATGGGACCTACAGCTCGAGGCTGGACGAGGAGAGAGGTCCCCGCGGCTGGGAGTTGCTCCGGGCGTTCGATGCGGCGTTCGGCCAGCGCGCGAAGGTCTTCGTCGAGCTCGAGGAGGAGCTCCCGCAAGCGGAAAACTACGAGCGGAGAGCCCGCGAGATCAGCGCTCTGGTCCGCCGCGAACGGCCGAGGGTCGTGCTCTTCGCGATCTCGAACACCTACCACGCCGAGCAGCTCGCGACGATTCTCGCCCACCTCGATCCCCTTCCCGACTTCGACCTCGATCAAGTCGCGGTGATCGTCACCGGCCAGCCGAACGTCTTGTCCGCGCTCACCAGGACGAGGCTCGCCCGCGACCTCGCCTCCAAGGTGACGTACTTCTTCGTCTACGCCGGGTGGCGAAACTCCGTCGAGCGAGCCGACCAGCTCTTCGTCGATGCGCTCGCCAGCCTCAAGCCCGGCCAGTGCCTCGGCTCGGGGAATTCCCCACCGATCTACATCCCCCTGCTCAACGACACGCCGGATTGGAGCCTTCGCCCGTAGCCTCTCTGCCGTCGAATCGATCGCGCGAGCGGATCCCGTCGTCGGGCGATAGGATCCCCGACCATGCCCCGCCCCGAGATCCAGATCCTGGTCTGTCTGAACGAGCGCCCCGAGGGGGGCCCGAAACCGAGCTGCGCGCCGCGCGGGTCGCTCGCGGTCTACCACCGATTCAAGGACCGGGTGAAGGAGCTGGGCATCCGCGACCGGGTGATGGTCGTGCGCACGGGGTGTCTGAAGCATTGCAGCCAGGGGATCACCGTCGCGATCTGGCCCTTGAACCTCTGGTACCGCGGGGTCACGGTCGAGGACGTCGAGGAGATCATCCAGGAGAGCGTCGTCGGACCGGGGCGCGAAGTCGAGCGGCTGCGGATGCCGGACATCCCCTGGGAGTAGCGATTCCCTTCGCTACGGCTTGTAGGTGCGGACGACCTGCGTCCGGTGCCCAGCCCGGTTGCGCACCGTGACGGTGAAGAGGACGCGCTCGGCCGGCGCCACTTTCCGCGGCAGCTGGAGGCGGAGGACGTTGCCGTTCGGATCGATCGTCTTGCCAATTGCCAGGTTGCCTCCGGCCGGGACGTACCTCGCCGCCCGCGGTGCCTCTATGCCCCGCCGAGGTCCACTTTCGGCCGCTTGACCCTCAAGGCGGGCGTAACTACGATGTGAGTCCACATGCGCGCTCGACTCGTTCGCATCGGCAACTCCCGCGGCGTCAGACTGCCCAAGCCCCTCATCGAGCAGGCGGGCCTTTGCAATGACGTCGAGCTTCGGGTACGCGAGGGGGTCATCGAGATCGCCAATGCGGCGGCGCCCCGCACGGGCTGGGCCGAGGCGGCTCGCCAGCTCCGGGCCGAAGAGGGCGATCGGCTCCTGGATCCGGGCACCGCCACGACGTTCGACGAGCTCGAATGGACCTGGTGAGCGCCAACCGGTGCGACGGGGAGACGTGCATCTGGTGGAGCTCGATCCGACGCGAGGGAGCGAGATTCGCAAGACCCGCCCCTGCGTAATCGTCTCTCCAAACGATCTCAACCTGCACCTTCGCACGGTGATCGTCGCACCTCTGACCAGCTCCGGAAAACCGTACCCCTTTCGAGTCCCTTGTCGATTCGCCAACCGCAGCGGGCTGATCGTCCTCGATCAAATCCGCACGGTCGACCGCGAGCGGCTGGTGAAGAACGTCGGGCGCCTCACTCCGGCGACGATGGCTCTAGTCTTGGACGTTCTCCGAGAGATGTTCGCGCGATAGACCGAACCGCTCCACCCGATGGCCATGGAACCAGGCTTCGAGCAGGCGCACCTCGCCGCCCGCGACGTGCCAGGTGCGCTCCTCGTGGAAGTGGCCGAGGAGGAGGACGTCGTGGCCCTCGGCGAGGCGGCGCTCGGCGTAGGCTCGGATGGCCGCTTCGGGCAGCTCTTTGCGGTGTTTGAAGTTCGTCTCGGCGAGCTTGGCGTCGGCCGAGGCGACCATCCGGCGGGCGAGGCGGCGCGGCAGGGCGCGCATCGCGAGCTCGACCGGCCGGCTTTTCGACAGGGCGCGCCAGGCGAGGTATTGCCGATCGCGATCGTTCAGGCCGTCGCCGTGCACCGCGAGGTAGCGGACGCCGCCGGCTACGAACGACGTTTCGAGGCCCACCGAGTCGAACGCGTCGGCATACGGCCCGCGGGCGAGGAAGAAGTCGCGGTTGCCCTCGATGTAGTCGATCCGGAGGCCGTCGCGGCGCAGCTGCCGCAGCGTCGAGACGATCATGGCGATCTCCGGCGTCTCGAAGCGGGAGAACCCCACCCAGGCCTGGAAGATGTCGCCGAGCAGGATGAGCCGCTCGCAGCCTTCCCCGGGTAGCGCCGCGAGCTGGGCGACGAGCGGCTCGGCAGGACCCCCCGGACCACCGATGTGCGCGTCCGCGATGACTGCGATGGACATCGCAAGAAACTCAGACGATCGAGAGCTTCGGCTTTTCCGCCGCCTGGCGCTCGGCGGCGAGGGCCACGGCTTCGGCGACCTTCAAGAAAGCGACCGCGTGCGGCCCTTCGGGATCGGCCACGACGATCGGAATTCCCGCGTCGCCTCCCAGGACGATCGCCGGATCGAGCGGGATCGCGCCCAGGAAATCGACGCCCAGAAGCTCCGCGGTCCGCTTGCCGCCGTCCTTCCGAAAGACATGGGTCTCCTCGCCGCAGTGGGGGCAGACGAAGACCGACATGTTCTCGACGATCCCGATCACCGGCACGTTGACCTTACGGAACATCGCGAGCCCCTTCCTCGCGTCGATCAGCGCCACGTCCTGCGGCGTCGTGACGATCACCGCTCCCGAGAGGGGCACCTTCTGGGTCACCGTCAGCTGGGCGTCGCCCGTTCCCGGCGGCATGTCGAGGATCAGGTAGTCGAGAGCGCCCCAGACGACGTCGCCGAGCATCTGCTCGATCGCGCGCATGACCATCGGGCCGCGCCAGATGACGGGGGTGTCGATGTCGAGGATGAAGCCGAGCGACATGAGCTTCAAGCCGTGGCGCTCGAAGGGCAGGATCCGGTTGCCGTCGACCTGCGGCCGCTCCCGGATGCCGAACATCATCGGCACCGAGGGCCCGTAGATGTCGACGTCGAGGAGGCCCACCTGGTGGCCGAGCCGCGAGAGCGCGAGAGCGAGATTCGCGGCGACGGTCGATTTGCCCACGCCCCCCTTCCCGCTCGCCACGGCGACGACGTGCCGGACCTCGGGAATCAGGCCGGGGTCCTGGGCGATCGCCTTCTGCGCCGACTCCTCCCGGCTCGGCGCCCTCTGGACGTGGAGGCGGATCTCGACCGACGCGACCCCGGGCAGGCCCGCGATCTCCCGCTCCGCCGCGGCCCGCACCTCGTCGCCGACCTCCGGCTTCTGGGTCGACATCTGGAAGTCCACCACGACCCGCCCGGCGTCGACCGCCACGGCATGGACGAAGCCGAACGAGACGACGTCCCGGCTCATGCCGGGGAATTTGACCCGCTTCAACGCGTCCCAGACGCGATCCTCGAGCTCTGTGGCCATGCCGGAAGCTTACGACAGGCGGGGCCGCCGGGATGGCCCGGGCCTTGCTGACCCCCACCCCGGGCGGAGGCAAGCTCCGTCCTTACGTCGCGAACGGAAGTTCGGGACCGAGAGAGAATCCCATGCCAAAAGCCAACTCCACGTTCACCCGCTTCGCGAAATGGGCCGCCCGGGCGTCCGGCCGGCCGGCTGCTTTCGTGATGGCGTTCGGCGTCATTCTGCTCTGGGCCCTCGTCGGCCCGGTCTTCAAGTGGAGCGACACCTGGCAGCTGGTCATCAACACGAGCACGACGATCATCACCTTCCTGATGGTCTTCCTGATCCAGAACACCCAGAACCGGGACGCCGCGGCGGTGCAGCTCAAGCTCGACGAGATCGTCCGTTCGGTCGTGACGGCGAACAACGCGGTGCTCGATTTCGAGGAGCTCGACGACGACGAGCTCGAGCGGATTCGTGCCGAGTACGAAAAACTTGCCGAAACCGCGCGCAAGAAGATCCAGGCCAAACAGGCGAAAGCCGGGAAGAAGACAGCTTCGGCGCGATGACGACCGCCCCGCCGCGACGGCTTCCGCGGGCGCCTCGCCGCCTACCCCGCGTTCTCGGGCGCCAGGCCGGCCAGCTCGGCCACCCGGCGCTCGACCTCGGCGATCAGCTCGTCCTTCCTGCGGATGCCGTAGGCCGCGGTGTCGATCGGCGCGCCGAAACGGATCTCGACCGGGCCGGGGCGGATCGCCCAGTTGCCGCGCGGCTGGATCTGACGCGTGCCGCGGATGCCGACCGGGATGACCGGCAAGCCGTGGCGGATGGCGAGGAGGAACCCCCCGCGCTGGAACGGCAGCAGCTCGCCCGTGCGCGTGCGGGTGCCTTCGGGAAAGAGGAGGATCGAAGTGCCGGCCCGCAGGCGGTCGGAGGCGGCCGAAAACGCTTGCCTCGCCTTGCTCTTGTCCCCCCGGTCGACCGGCACGAAGCCGGCGGCGTAGAGCGCCCAGCCGAAGAAGGGAAGCCGGAACAGGCTCCTCTTCGCCAGCATGCGAACCGGACCGGGGACCGTCGAGAGCAGCGCCGGGATGTCGAACATGCTCTGGTGATTGGCGAGGAGCACGTAGCTCGCGCGGCGGTCGATCGCGTCCGGCAGGTCGATCGCGACCTGGACGCCGCTCGCCTTCAAGAGCCCCCGGGCCCAGAGGCGCATCAGGATGAACCCCCAGCTGCCGCGCGGCGGCACCAGGCTCGCGGGCACCGTCAAAGCGCCCATGATCAGGCTCGCGAAGACCAGCCAAAAGTTGCCCGACAGCGTCATCAGGGCCGCCCGGACGCCGAACGGCGGGCGAGGAGCGCGCGGCGACGGAGCGGGGGGCATCACCGCGGGATTATCGGCCGGGGGGCGCGCCGGCGTCCACCGCGACTAGAATTCACGGCGATGCTCGAATCGATCGACTACCCGCGCCGGTTCCTCTTCGTCCGCCTGCTCGGAGCGAGCCTGGTCCTGGGCGCTCTCTACGACGCGGGGTTCGCCCTCCTGATGGTGGCGGCGCCCGAGATTCCGGCCCGGGTGTTCCACCTGCCGCTGCCGGGACCCCGGTTCTACCTCTGGATCCTCGCCGTCCTCCTCCTCATGCTCGCCGCGCTCTACCTGACCGCGGCGCGCGACCTGCGCCGCTACACCGGGATCATCCTCGTCGCGAGCGCCGGCCGCCTGCTCGGCTCGGCGGTGTTCGCCTTCGCGGCCTGGCGCGAGCCCGGGCTCGCCGGTCTCTGGCCGCTCGCCGCGGCCGACTTCGCGTTCGGCGCCGCCCATGCGGTCTTCTGGCTCGCGATCCGCACATGAAGGCGCGCCAGGTCTTCGAGCAGGCGGGGGAGCTCGCGATCCTCGGCGGGCGGGCCTTCCGGGCGATGGTCTCGCCGCCCTACGAGGGCGGTCTCTGGATCGCCCAGATGGAGCAGATCGGCGTCCGCTCGCTCGGCGTCGCGAGCATCACGACGATCTTCACCGGCATGGTCATGGCGCTCCAGACGGCGTACAGCCTGCCGGCGATCGGCGTCAAGTACTACCTGGGCACGGTCGTCTCGAAGTCGCTCGTCCGCGAGCTCGGGCCGGTGCTGACCGCGCTCATCGTGGGCGGCCGGATCGGCGCGGGCATGACCGCCGAGATCGGCACGATGAAGGTCACCGAGCAGGTCGACGCGCTGCGGGCGATGGCGGTCGACCCGGTCAAGAAGCTGGTCGTCCCCAAGCTGATCGCGACCCTCGTCATGCTGCCCGCGCTGACGATCCTGGGCGACGCCCTCGGGATCCTCGGCGGCCTCTTCGTCGCGGTGCTCCAGCTCGACCTGACCCCGGGGTTCTATTTGAACGACGTGTTCAGCACCCTGAAGTTGGCCGACATCACGTCGGGGGTGGGCAAGACGTTCTTCTTCGGCTATTTCATCGCGATCGTCGGCTGTTACAATGGCCTGACCTCCCGCGGCGGCGCGGATGGCGTCGGCCGCGCGACGACCAACACGGTCGTCCTCTCCGCGATTCTGGTCCTCGTCTCCGACGCCGTCCTGACCAAGCTCTTCCACCTCCTGACGTGACCGACGTGACCTCCCAGGCGAACGAAGCGCTCTTCGTGGTCCGCGGCCTGGCCAAGGCCTACGAGGGCCGCCGCGTGCTCGACGGGCTCGATTTCGAGGTCCGTCACGGCGAGTGCCTGGTCATCCTCGGCCGCTCGGGGAGCGGCAAGAGCGTGACCCTCCGTCAATTGAACGGCCTCGAATCGGCGGACGGCGGCAGCGTCCATTTCGACGGCATCGAGATCTCGGCGCTCGCCGAGCGCGAGCTGTTCCCGATCCGGCGCCGTATCGGCATGCTGTTCCAAGGTGGCGCGCTCTTCGATTCGCTCGACATCGCGGACAACGTCGCGTTTCCTTTGCGCGAGCACACCACGCTCTCGGAAGAGGAGATCGCCCGGACGGTGGGCGAAAAGCTCGCGCTCGTCGGTCTCCCGGACGTCGAGGCGAAGATGCCCGCGGAGCTTTCGGGCGGCATGAAGAAGCGCGCCGCGCTCGCCCGCTCGCTCGCGCTCGACCCCGAGGCCATGCTGTTCGACGAGCCGACCACCGGCCTCGATCCGATCACCTCGGCGACGATCGGCCGGCTGATCCAATCGATCCGCGCCGACTCGAACGTCACCTCGGTCGTGGTCACGCACGACGTCGCTCTCGCGCGCCGGATCGGCGACCGGCTCGCGTTCTTGGAGGACGGGCGTTTCACCTTCGTCGGAGACTGGCAGGAGGCCGACCGGAGCGGACCCCGAACGCTCGCGGACTTCCTGGCCGGACGAGAGGAGGAAGCCGATGCGGCCTAGCCGGAGCGCGGCAAGAGTCGGGCTCCTCGTGCTCGCGAGCCTCACGGTGGTGATCGCCGCCGTGCTCCTGATCGGCGAGCGGCGGAGCCTGTTCGAGCGCAAGAACAGCTATTACATCGACCTGCACACGGCATCCGGACTCAAGAACGGCAACCCGGTCGAGCTCGACGGCGTGGTCGTCGGTGAGGTCGGGCGGATCGTGCTGCCGGAGGACCCCGCGGTCGAGAACATCCGGGTCTGGATCCACGTCGACAACAGCTATGAAGACCGCATCCGCGCCTTGCCCAACGGGCGGGCTCTGCCCGGGCCGCGCGGCGACCTCCCCTACTCGCAGGCGCGGATCAAGACCCTCGGCCTCCTGGGCGACAAGTACATCGAGGTCAGCTCGGGCGCTCCCGCGTACCCGAAGGTCGAGACCGAGGGGCGGATCCCGTCCGCCCAGCCGACCAACGTCGACGCGCTCATCGCCTCGGGCGAGGACGTGATGGGCAACGTCGTCGAGATCTCCCACTCGCTGTCGGCGATCCTCAACCGGATGGAGCGCGGCGAGGGGCTGCTCGGCGAGCTGACCTCGAGCTCGCCCGCGAGCCAGAAGCTGCGGGCTTCGCTCGTCGGCACGCTCCAGAAGCTCGACCGGATCGCCGACAAGGTGGAAAGCGGAGACGGGCCGCTGCCGCGCCTGCTCAACGACCGGCAGATGGCGGATCGCCTGGCCTCTTCGCTCGAACGGTTCGAGGGCCTGCTCGCCCGCGCCGAGGAGGGCCCCGGGCTCCTGCCGGGCCTGCTCAACGACCCGGCCGCGAAGGCGAGCTTCGACGAAACGCTGGCCTCGCTGCGCGCCACCTCGAAGCAGCTCGAAAAATTCACCTCGGGCCTCGAAGGCAGCGACGCGCTGATCCCCAAGCTGCTCAAGGACGAGGCCTACGGCCGCCAGGTGAGCGGCGACCTCCGCTCTCTCGTCGAGGAGCTCAACGGCCTCTCCGCGCGCCTCGCCCGCGGCGAGGGCACCGCCGCCCGGCTGATCAACGATCCGCAGATCTACGACGCGGTCAACGACATCGTGATCGGAGTCCACGAATCGCGTCTGCTGCGCTGGCTGATCCGCAACCGGCAGAAAGCCGGCATCAAGAAGCGCTACGACGATGCCCAAAAGGAGCAGACAGCGCACCCGGGCACCGCCCAGCCCGCTCCGAAGGACGAGGCGACACCCGAAGCGCCGGAGGCGAACGAGCGCCCGCCGGAAGCGAAAGAGCCCCCGCCGGCTCCTACCGAGACGCCGAAACCCCCCGACCCGACGAACCCGAATCCCGCGCCGCCGCCGCCCGGCGGCTCGCGGCAGGAGTGACCCCCGCATGCCCCAGCACGTCCTGGTGACCGGCGGCGCCGGGTTCATCGGCTCGCACCTGGCGCGCCGCCTGCTCGCCCGCGGCGACCGGGTGACCGCGTACGACGATTTCAACGACTTCTACGACCCGGCGCGGAAGCGCGAGAACGTCGATTCGCTCCACGCCTCGCCCGGCGGCGAGCGCTTCGAGGCGGTCGAAGGCGACATCCGCGACGAGGCGAAGGTCGAT
>DATMZM010000366.1:0-6134 GCA_035607445.1 Thermoanaerobaculia bacterium
ACCGACCTGTCCGACAACGCCCTCTACTGGATCGGCGAGGGCTTCTACCGCCAGAAGAAGTTCCGCCAGGCGATCGGCCAGTACGACCAGATGCTCTCCCGCTTCCCCAAGAGCGACAAGGCGGCGAGCGCGACGCTCAAGAGAGGCTACAGCTACCTCGAGCTGGGCGAGCGGACCAAGGGCCTGCTCCAGCTCCAGCGCGTGGTCCGCGACTTCCCGACGAGCGACGAGGCGAACCTGGCGCGCCAGCGGCTCAAGGAGATCGGGGGAGCGTAAGCGTAGGGGTCGGCCCACCGGCCCCGCGTTTGACCCTGCCCAGGGACCTGTGCTAAAAGTCTTCGGTCGCACTCCGGTGCGATTTTCGTTTTTCGGTGGCCTCCCCCTGGCTTTCCAGAACAACCGACCGGCCCAGCCGGTCTGACGAACGGACGCGGCGAAGCACTATGGCGAATACCAAGTCGGCGGAAAAGCGGAATCGGCAGAACGTCAAGGAGCGCGCCCGCAATCGCGCGCACCGCTCGCGCATGCGGACGGCGATCAAGAACCTGCGCGGCGCGGTCGAAGGCAAGGACGCGAAGACGGCCCAGGATCTCCTCGCCTCCACCCTCGGTCTGATCGACGCGACGGCGCAGAAGAAGGTCATCCCCACCAACACCGCCTCGCGCTACAAGTCCCGCCTCGCCAAGGCCGTCGCCGGCCTCCAGGCCTAAGCCGCACGTCGCGCCCCCTCGCGCGTCCGAGCCCTCCGATCCCGGAGGGCTTCGCGTTTGGGGTGATTCCGGCGGGCGGAAAGATTCCGCGCCCGGCGATCGATTTCCGGGCGGCGGAGAAAGCAAAACGTCTCGCGATGAAGCTCGCCGGGCGCCGCGGAAAGCAAAATCCCGGGGAATTTGTCTTCCCGGGCCCCGCGGGAACCAAAATCTTGGAAAATTTCCTTTCCCGGCCGCCGCGGAAGCTTCCCAGCCCGCGCGCGAACGAAAATTCGGCCCCGCGAAGCTCGCGACGCCCATCCGAGTCTTCGCCGGCCAATGTGGAGCCTCCGCGCGGTATTTGAAGCTCCCGCACGCCATCCGAACGCCAGCGGCGATATTGCAACGTCCGGTACCTTGCTGGGACTTCCGGCGCTCTATCCGGAGATCCCACGCGCTACGGGAAAGCGCCACGCGCTATCTGAAAGCCGGGAGCGATCCTGGAGCTTCAAAGAGTCCACGCGAAGGAAAAATAGAGCGTGGAGCGTTCGCGCGGCCCGCGGACGAATTCTTTTTCAGCGTGGAGCTTCGGATAGGCCGTGGCAGCTTCAAATATGGCGTGGCAGTTTCGGGCGGAGTTTTTCGGATTCCCGTGGGCCGGGGCCGCTCCCCGGTTCGTTCACGCCGCCACCTCGATGAGCTCGATCGACGAAGAGGGTGCAGGAACCGGCAGCCCGTCCTCGCGAAGGCCCTCGATGTGGAACTCGATAGCCTCCTGGATCAAGCGCAGGACCTCCTCCCTCGTCTCTCCGGCAGCGATGCAGCCCGGCAAGTCCGGAACGTACGCCCCGTAGCTGGTCGGGCCTTTCTCGATGATGACCGCGTATTGCACGAACAAGACATTACACTTTCGCCTGCCTCATCGCATCACGCCGTACCTGGAGAACCGCCTGATGGAAACTTCAGTGACTAAAAAGGGATGGACCACCATCCCCGCTGCGATACGCAAGCGCCACCATCTCCAGGCGGGAAACCGGCTGGCCTGGCTGGACGACGGAGATCCGTCCGGATCGTGCCCATTCCGAAAGATCCCCTGAAGGCTCTCCGGGGAGCCGGCCGAGGCGAGGGGCCTGCTGGAGCGGCTGCTCGAAGCTCGCCGCGGGAATCGTCCATAGGAGCTGGGCCGCGCGAAATTCCCTCTCCACGGCGGCGGTTCTCCCTACCCGATGCCAGGCACCCCTCCCGTCCTCGAGCTCCTCGACGTAACCCGCACGTTCACCGAGGGCGGCCGGTCGCGGACGGTGCTTCGGGGGGCGAACGCAACGGTCGGGCGCGGGGAGATCGCGGTGCTGGTCGGGCGGAGCGGGTCGGGTAAGTCGACGCTTTTGCACCTGATCGCGGGGATCGATCCTCCGACGTCCGGCGACGTGCGGGTCGAGGGGGTCTCGATCCCGGCACTGTCGGAACGGGAGCGGACGCTCCTGCGCCGGCGGCGGATCGGCTTCGTGTTCCAGTTCTTCAACCTGATCCCGACGCTCACCGTGCTCGAGAACGTCCTGCTGCCGCTCGAGCTTCTGGGGCGGACGGCGCCGGGGGATGTGGCTGCCGCGCGGGACCTCCTGGCCGAAGTGGGCCTCGCCGATCGAGCTGACGAATTCCCGGACCGGCTCGCGGGCGGCGAGCAGCAGCGGGTGGCCGTGGCCCGCGCTCTCGTTCACGATCCCGCTCTCGTGCTCGCGGACGAGCCGACCGGCAACCTCGATCTCGAGACGGGCCTCGCGGTGCTCGATCTCCTCGACCGGCTGACGCGCAAGGCAGGCAAGACGCTCCTGATGGTCACCCACAGCCCGGAGGTCGTGGGGCGCGCCGACCGGTTGTTCCGGCTCGAGGAGGGCCGGCTGGTCGAACGGACGGCGGAGGGCTCTTGAGCCGGCTCCCGAAATCCCCTCTCCTCGCCCGCGCGAGCCGGCGTCACCTGTTCACGCATCCCTGGCAGCTCGCTCTCGCCGTCCTCGGCGTGGCGCTCGGCGTCGCGGTCTTCGTCTCGATCGATCTCGCGACCGGGAGCGCGCGGCGGGCTCTCGCGCTCTCGCTCGGCGCGGTGCAGGGCCGCGCGACGCACGAGATCGTCGCCGCGGCGCAGGAAGGGCTCGACGAGCGGCTCTTCGTCCGGCTGGTCCAGGCGGGGATCCGGCCCGCGGCGCCGGTGATCGAGGGCACGGTGCGCGGCGCTCCGAGCCGCGACCAGCCGAAGGGGGCGGTGCTCCGGCTCCTCGGCGTCGATCCGTTTTCGGAAGGGCCGTTCCGCCCGGCGGTCGCCTTCGGCTCGGCGCGCTCGCGCGACCTCGACCTGCGCCGGTTCCTG
This sequence comes from Thermoanaerobaculia bacterium, assembly GCA_035607445.1. Taxonomy (GTDB): domain Bacteria; phylum Acidobacteriota; class Thermoanaerobaculia; order Multivoradales; family UBA5704; genus DASYKS01. The sequence continues at coordinate 3,055 of DATMZM010000366.1, forward strand.
ATTCAGCCGGGGGCGTGCGTCCTCTCGCACGCCACGGCCGCGCGGCTCCACGCCTCCCCAGGCTCTGCTTTTCCAGTGCTCTCCGGCGGCCGGCCGCGGACGATTGCGCTGGCGGGCGTCCTCGACCCGAAGAGCGCATCCGCGAGCGAGGCGCTCGACGACCTGCTGATCTGCGACGTCTCGACCGCGCAGGAGATCCTGGGACGGCTCGGGCGCCTCTCGCGGATCGATCTCGCCCTGCCCGAGGGAGAGCCCGGCCGGCGCGCGCTCGCGCGGATCGCTTCGCTCCTGCCGGCCGGCGCGACGCTCCAGGACTCCGCCGGGCGCCTGCGCGAGGGCGACGAGATGACGCGGGCGTTCCGGCTCAACCTCTCGGCGCTCTCGCTGCTCGCTCTCGTCTGCGGCGCCTTCCTGATCTACAACACGATGACCTTCTCGGTCGTCCAGCGCCGCCGGCTGATCGGCCTCCTGCGCGCTCTCGGCGCGACGCGGGGCGAGATCTTCCGGCTCGTGCTCGGCGAGGCCGCGGCGGTGGGCGCCGTCGGGACGATCCTCGGTCTCGCGGCGGGCGTCGGGCTCGGGCGCGGCCTCGTCGGGCTGGTGGCGGGCACGATCAACGACCTCTACTTCGCGCTCTCGGTGCGCCGGCTCGACCTCTCCCCGAGGATCTTCGCGGCCGGCGCGGCGGTCGGCCTCGGGGCCACGCTCTTCGCGGCGCTCGCCCCGGCGCTCGAAGCGACCCGCACTCCGCCCCGCGCGGCGATGGTCCGCTCGCTCCTCGAAGCGCGCGCCCGCAGGGCCCTGCCGCGGGCGAGCGCCCTCGGCGCCCTCCTCGTGCTCTCGGGCGCCGCCCTCCTCTCCTGGCCGAACCTGCCGGCGAGCTTCCTCGCTCTCTTCCTCACCATCGTCGGCTGTGCGCTCCTCGCTCCGGGCGCGGCGCTCCTCCTGGCGCGCGCCGCCCGGCCGCTCTTCTCGCGGGCGCTCGGCCGGGTCGGCCGGATGGCGGCCGGTGGCCTCGAAGCGGGTCTGTCGCGGACCGGCGTCGCGATCGCCGCTCTCGTGGTCGCGGTCTCGGTGACGGTCGGGGTCGGCGCGATGATCGGGAGCTTCCGGGGCAGCGTCGACCGCTGGCTCGACCGCTCGCTGCGCGCCGACCTCTACGCCTCGCCGGCCGAGCGGGAGCCGGGATGGGCAGGCGCTTCGCGGGCCGCGTCGGTGGCCCGCGACGTGGCACGTTTGCCGGGCGTTTCCCGCGTGCGGCCGCTGCGCCGAGCGGAGGTCGCCTCGCCGCGCGGCGCGATCCGGCTGATCGCCGCGACGTCCGATCCGGCCGGCGTCGTCCTCGAGCGGGGCGATCCGGCGAGCGCCTGGCAAGCTCTCGCCCGCGGCGAGGTCTTCGCTTCCGAGCCTCTCGCGAGCCGGCTCGGGCTCGACGTCGGCTCGATCCTGCCGCTCGCGACGGCGCGCGGGGTGCGGCCGTTCCGGGTCGCCGCGGTCTATCAGGACTACGCCTCCGATCGCGGCATCGCGAGGATCGACCTCGATGTCTACCGCCGGCTCTGGGGCGACGACCGGATCTCCGGGCTCGGCATCGATCTCTCGCCGGGAGCCGACGCCGGAGCCACGGCCCGGGCGGTGCGCGCGCTCGACCCCGACGCGCCCTGGAACGTGGTGACGAACCGGGAGCTCAAGCGCCGCTCGCTCGCGGTCTTCGACCGGACCTTCCGGATCACCGCCGTGCTGCGCTGGCTCGCCGGCCTGGTCGCGTTCCTCGGCGTCCTCTCGGCCCTTCTCGCCCTCCAGCTCGAGCGGACGCGCGAGATCGGCGTGCTGCGCGCTCTCGGCATGACCCCGGGCCAGGTGGCGGGGCTGGTCGCCGCCGAGACCGGCCTGCTCGGCCTCGCGGCGGGCCTCCTCGCGCTGCCGGTCGGGCTCGCTCTCGCCTGGATCCTGATCGAGGTCATCGACCGCCGCTCGTTCGGCTGGAGCATGGACCTCGCTCTCTCGGGCGGCACGATCGCGGGAGCGGTGGCGCTCGCCCTCGGAGCGGCCCTCTGCGCCGGGATCGTGCCGGCGCTCCGGATGGCCCGGACCTCGCCCGGGGAGGCGCTGCGCGAGGAATGAGCAAACTCCTGCGCGGACCCATGAGCGGATCGAAGATCGCCGGTTTCCCCCGCGGGACGCGAGGCGCCGCCCTCGCGGCCGGGTGCCTGGTTTTCACCCTCGCCGCTTTCGCCGGAGCCTGCCGGCTTTCTCCGCAGCCCGACGAGCCCGAGCCGTCGGAGAAAGCGGAACGGACGCGGCTCGGTCTCTCCGCGGTCCTCGGCGGCTCGAGCGCGGGCTTCGCGCGGGCTCTCGCGCCGCGGGCGTTTCGTTTTCCCGAGGACCACGGGCCACATCCCGAGTTCCGCACCGAGTGGTGGTACGCGACCGGGAACCTCGCGACGCCCGCGGGACGCCGCTTCGGCTTCCAGCTGACCTTCTTCCGCAACGCTCTCGCTCCTGAGACGCCGGACCGGCCGTCGCGCTGGGCGGCGCGCGACGTCTACATGGCCCACTTCGCGCTCACGGACGCGGAAGGCGGACGCTTCCTCGCTTTCGAGCGCTTCCGGCGCGGCGCTCTCGGCCTGGCCGGCGCTCGAGCGCTGCCGTTCCGCGTCGCTCTCGACGACTGGTCGATCGCGAGCCTCGCTCCGGGCTCGACCTGGCCCGCGCGGCTCCGGGCCCAAGAGGGCGGCGCTGCAATCGACATACAGCTCGATCAGGGCAAGCCGCCGGTGCTCGAGGGCGATCGGGGCCTGTCGCAAAAGAGCGCGGCCCCCGGCCAGGCGTCCTACTACTACTCGCTGCCGCGGATGCCCGCACGGGGTGACATCCGCCTCGGCGGCGAGAGCTTCGCCGTCTCCGGGCTCGCCTGGCTCGATCGCGAATGGAGCACCAGCGCTCTCGCCGCCGACCAGGTGGGCTGGGACTGGCTCGCGCTCCAGCTCGACGACGGGCGCGAGCTGATGCTCTATCGCCTGAGACGGCGCGACGGCAGCGCGGACCCGGCGAGCCGGGCGACGCTGATCCTCGCGGAC
>DATMZM010000513.1:0-6343 GCA_035607445.1 Thermoanaerobaculia bacterium
GTCGAGCTGCTTCCAGGCCGACGGCGTCTGGTTGAGCACGGTGACCCGCTCCCGCGCGAGGAGAGCGCGGAAGTCGTCGCTCGAACGGCTGACGAAGTACGGGACGACGACGAGCCGGCCGCCGTAGAGGAGAGCCCCCCAAAGCTCCCAGACCGAGAAGTCGAAGGCGTAGGAATGGAACAGCGTCCAGACGTCGTCCGGCCCGAAGCCGAACCAGGCGTCGGTCGAGCCGAACAGGCGGGCGACGTTCTCGTGGCTGACGACGACCCCTTTCGGCCGGCCGGTCGAGCCCGAGGTGTAGATCACGTAGGCGGCGTTTTCGGGCGCGAGCCCGCAGTCCGAAAGAGGCGCGCCGCTCTCGGCCGCGAGCGCTGCCGCTTCGCCATCGAGCAGGACGCGCGCGGCGCCCGCGGGCAGGGCGGCGGCGACGTCGCTCCGGGTGACGACGACGAGCGCCGCGGACTCCTCGAGAGCGAAGGCATTGCGCTCGGCCGGATAGGCCGGATCGAGGGGCACGTAGGCTCCCCCGGCCTTGAGCACGGCGAGGATCGCGACCACGAGGTCGAACGAGCGGTCCAGGCAGAGCCCGACGCGCACCTCCGGGCCGACGCCGAGGGCGCGCAGGCGGCGCGCGAGGCGGTTCGCGCGCTGGTCGACCTCGGCGTACGAAAGGCTCTCGCCGTCGAGCGTCACGGCCGGCGCCTCGGGGCGCTCCGCCGCGCGCTCCTCGAAGCGGCGATGGAGGAGGAACGCCGGGGCGGGTAGCGCGGCGGGTCCGGCGGCGAGCGCGGCCGCCTCGGCGGCGGAGAGGAGCGGCAGCGCGGAGAGCGCCCGTTCGGGGTCCTCGACCGCGGCGCCGAGCAGGGTCTCGAAATGGCGCGCCCAGCGCTCGACCGTCGCGGCGTCGAAGAGATCGGTCAGGTATTCGAGGGCGCCGCCCAGGCCCGTGCCGCGGTCGGTCATCTGGAGCGACAGGTCGGTCTTCGCCGCGCGGGTGCCGCCGCGGATCGGACGCAGCTCGACGCCCGGCAGCTCGAGGTTGCCGACCTCGGCGGTCTGGAAGTTGAAGAGCGTCTGGAAGAGCGGCGTGCGCGAGGGGTCGCGCTCCGGGTTCAGCTCCTCGACCAGGCGCTCGAACGGCAGGTCCTGGCCGGCGTACGCTTCGAGCACGCGGGCGCGCACCTGCCCGACGAGGTCGCCGAAGGTCACCGCCGCCCGCGGCTCGACGCGCAGGACGAGCATGTTGATGAAGAAGCCGATCAGCCCCTCGACCTCGCGGTGGGAACGGCCGGCGACCGGCGAGCCGATCAGCAGGTCCTCGGTCTCCGCCAGGCGGCCGACGAGCGTCGCGAAGCCGGCGAGGAGGACCATGAACGGCGACGCGCCGGAGGCTTGGGCGAGCGCGCGCACCCGGGCCTCGGTTTCGGCCGCGAGCTGGAACTTGTAGTCGTCGCCGCGGTAGCTGATCTCCATCGGACGTGGGCGATCGAGCGGCAGCTCGATCGCGAGCGGCGCGCCCGCGAGGGCCGCGCGCACGGCTTCGAGGCGCCGGTCGAGCAGCTCGCCGTCGAGCCACCGGCGCTGCCAGGCCGCGAAGTCGGCGTACTGGACGGCCAGGGCGGGGAGCTCGACCGGGCGCCCTTCGAGCGCGGCCGGATAGAGCGCCGCGAGCTCACGGACGAAGACGCCGCTCGACCAGTCGTCCGAGGCGATGTGGTGGACGTTGAACATCACGATCTGATCGCCCGCGGCGAGGAGCACCATGCGCGCGCGGAAGAGCGGGCCGCGTTCGAGGTCGAACGGCCGGCGCGCCTCGGCGTGGTTCAGGCGCAGGGCCTCGGCCAGGCGGACCGGCTCGGGAGTCCCGAGGAGATCGACGAGCGGCAGGCGCGCGATGCGGGCGGCCTCCGACTTCGGCGCGATCCGCTGCGCCGGGATGCCGTCCTCGACCCCGAACGTCGTCCGCAGCACCTCGTGGCGCTCGACGATGACGCGCAGGCTCGCGCCGAGGGCCGGCCGCGACAGGTCGCCGCCGAGCCGGAAGAACAGCGGCAGGTTGTAGACCGTGCTCTCGGGGTCGAGCTGGTAGAGGAACCAGAGCCGCTGCTGCTCGAACGAGAGCGGCAGCCGGCCGGTGCGCGCGACCGGGACGAGCGGCGGCGCCTCCTCGCCGCCCGCGCGGCGCGCGTTCTCGATCTCGGCGGCGAGCGCCTCGATCGTCGGCGTCTCGAACAGGACGCGCAGCGCGACCTCGATGCCGAAGGTCTCGCGGATGCGCACGCCGATCTGGGTCGCGAGGAGGGAGTGGCCGCCGAGGTCGAAGAAGTCGTCGATCACGCCCACCCGATCGACGCCGAGCACCGACGACCAGATGCTCGCGAGCACCTCCTCGGCCGGCGAGCGGGGCGCGACGTACGGCCGGCGCGCCGTCTCGCGGATGCCGGTCGGCTGCGGCAGCGCGCGCTGGTCGACCTTGCCGTGCGGCGTCAAGGGCATCTCGGGCAGCACGATCACCGCGGCCGGCACCATGTACTCGGGCAGGCGGGCCTTCAGGTAGTCGCGCAGGTCGTCGCCGGTGAACGAGTCGTCTTCGAGCGTCAGGTAGGCGACGAGCCGCTTGTCGCCGGGCGCCACCTCGCGCGCGACGACGATCGCCTGGCGCACCGCCGGATGGCTCGCGGCGGTCGATTCGATCTCGGCGAGCTCGATCCGGAAGCCGCGGATCTTCACCTGGTTGTCGATCCGGCCGAGGTATTCGAGGTCGCCGTCGGGCAGGCGGCGCGCGAGGTCGCCCGAGCGGTAGAGCCGCGCGCCGGGCGCGAGCGGGAGCGCGCCGGTCCCGTCGGGGACGAACCGTTCCGCCGTCAGCTCGGCGCGGTTCAGGTAGCCGACCGCGAGGCCGCTGCCGGCGACGAACATCTCGCCCGGCGCGCCGAGCGGTGCCGGCACGCCGAAGGCGTCGAGGACGTGCACCGCGAGGTCGGGGATCGGCCGGCCGATGACGCTGCCCCGCCCTGCGGCGACGTCGGCCTGGCGGATGACCCGGTAGGTCACGTGCACCGTCGTCTCGGTGATGCCGTACATGTTGACGAGAGTCGGCTTCTGATCGCCGTGGCGCTCGAACCAGGGGGCGAGCGAGGCGAGGTCGAGCGCCTCGCCGCCGAAGACGACGGTGCGCAGGGCCAGCTCGGCCGAGCGGCCGGCTTCGAGCACCGCGCGCTCCGCCCAGAGGAACTGCTGGAACGCCGACGGCGTCTGGTTGAGCACGGTGACCTTCTCGTCGCGCACCAGGCGATAGAACGCCTCCGGCGCGCGCGACACCTCGTACGGCACCACGACCAGCCGGCCGCCGTAGCCGAGCGCGCCCCAGATCTCCCAGACCGAGAAGTCGAACGAATAGGAGTGGAAGAGCGTCCAGACGTCTCGCGGCGAGAAGCCGAACCAGGCGTCGGTCGAGGCGAGCAGCCGGGCGACCTCGCCGTGGCGCACCGGCACGCCCTTCGGCTTGCCGGTCGAGCCCGAGGTGTAGATGACGTAGGCGAGATCCTCCGGGCCGGCCAGAGGCGGCAGCGGCTCCGCGCTCTCGTCCTCGATCGGCCCCAGCTCGTAGTCCACCTCGTCGAGCAGCACGGGCGTCGCGTCGCGGGCGCGCAGGCCCGAGGCGAAGCGCTCCTCCGAGACGAGCGCCCGGGCGCCGGAATCCTCGACCAGGAGCGTCCGCCGCTCCTGCGGATAGCCGGGGTCGATCGGCACGTAGGCAGCGCCCGCCTTGAGCACCGCGACGATGCCGACCAGGAGGTCGAGCGACCGTTCGAGCGACACCGCGACGAGGTCGCCCGGGCGGACGCCGACCCGCGCGAGCCGGCGCGCGAGCCGGTTCGAGCGCCGGTCGAGCTCGCCGTAGGAGAGGCCGGCGCCGTCGCAGCGGACCGCCTCGGCCTCCGGGTCGAGGGCTGCGGCGCGCGCGAACAGGCGATCGAGCGACGGCTGCGCGGGCGCCTCGACGCGCGCGGTCGCGGCGCGGATCTGGTCGACCTCGGAAGGCACCAGGAGGGCCGCGGTCGCGACCGGCGCCTCGGGGTCCGCGACGAGCGCCGCGAAGTAGCGGTGGAAGTGGTCGGCGATCCGGCTCGCCATCGCGTCCGAAAGGCGCGCCGCGTCGTACTCGACGGCGAAGAAGATCCCTTCGAGGTCGCTGCCCGGCGTCGTCGCGATCTGGAGCAGGTAGTTCGTCCCCTCCGCGATGTGCGAGCCGAGCACGCGGATGTCCTCGCCGCCGACCTCGCGCTCGACGACGTGGAAATGGACGAAGTTGAAGATGACGTCGAAGAGCGGCCGCCCGCCGTTCTCCTGCTGCAGCAGGTTGTAGGGATAGCGGCGGTGCGGCAGGATCTCTCGCTCGGCCTCGAAGGTGCGCAGGGCGAGAGCGCGGAAGCTCTCGTCGCGAATCGCGAGCCGGATCGGCAGCGTGTTGAGGAACAGGCCGCGCACCTCCTCGCCGCCCGGCGCTTCGCTCCTGCCGTTGAAACCGAGCCCGATCAGAACGTCGGTCTGGCCCGAGAGCAGGCTCATGACCTTGAATTCCGAGGAGAGGAGAACGCTCTTGAGCGGCAGCGCGGCGCGGCGCGCGAAGGCGCGCACCCCGCGCGAGACGTCGGGCGGGATCGCCCGTTCGAGCCGGCGCGTGCGCGCTCCCTCCCCCGCTTCCGTGGCGGCCCGCGGCAGCTCGAGGAAGGTCGCTCCGGCGAGCTTCTCGCGCCAGAAGGACCGCGTCTCCTCAGACTCGAGCGCCCGCTGCTCGGCGGCGATGAAGTCGCGGAAGGTGAGGCGGAGCGGCGGCTCGGGCGCCGGCTCCTCGCCGCGCAGGTAGCCGAAGTAGCGGCGGAAGATCTCGGCGAGGGTCGAGTGCAGGCTCCAGCCGTCGAAGATCGCGTGGTTCTCCGTCACCGTCAGCTGGAAGCGGTCCTCGGCGCGCAGGTGGACGTGGAGCCGCAGCTGGGGCGCCTTGGCGAAGTCGAAGAGACGGACCTTCTCCCTCTCGATCAGCTCCCCGATCGAGCGCTCCTGCTCGTCTTCCGAGAGATCGCGGACGTCGGTCACCTCGACCGGCAGCTCCGCCTTCGCGTGGACGAGCTGGAGCGGCTCGGAGAAGCCGGTGAGGCGGAACGACGTCCGGAGCACCGGATGCCGGGCCACGGCGTCGGCGACCGCCCGCTCGAAATGCCCGGCGTCGAAGCGGCCGGCGAGCAGCCAGCTGTTGATGTTGTGGTAGGGCGGCTCCTCCGGCCGCAGCGACATGTGAAAGAGCATGCCGGCCTGGAGCATGGCGAGCGGGTAGGCGTCCTCGACCCCGGTCGGCAGGCGCGCCCGGTCCGCCCGCGAGAAGAGCGAGAAGGGCTTCGTCCGGACGTCGTCGTCGGCGCCCGAGACCTGGCGCGCGACGGCGGCCAGCTCGGCGACGGTCTGGTGCCGGAAGATCTCCTGGAGCCCGATCTCGTAGCCGCGCTCGCGGAGCTTCGAGAGCACCTGGAGGCTGCGGATCGAGTCGCCGCCGAGCGCGAAGAAGTTGTCGCGCGCGCCGACCTGCTCGATCCCGAGCACGTCCGCCCAGGCCGAGGCGAGCACCTCTTCGACGAGCGTCTTCGGCGCGACGTACTCCTCGCCGAGCTGGGAGCGCCCGCCCTCGGGCGCCGGCAGCGCCTTCCTGTCGATCTTGCCGTTCGGCGAGAGGGGAAACGCCGCGAGCGGCACGAACGCCTGCGGCACCATGTACTGCGGCAGGCTGACCGCGAGGAACGCGCGCAGCTCCTCGACCGGCGGCGGCGAGCCTGCGGCGACGTAGTAGGCGACGATGCGCCGGTCGATCGCGGGACCGTAGGTCGAAACCAGGCATTCGGCGATGCCCGGGTGCTCGACGAGAGCCCGCTCGATCTCGCCCAGCTCGATGCGGAAGCCGCGTATCTTGACCTGGTGGTCGATGCGGCCGAGGTACTCGATCGCTCCGTCCTCGGCGTAGCGGCAGAGGTCGCCCGTGCGGTAGAGGCGCGCGCCGCTCGTGCCGCTCGTGCCGTCCGGGACGAATGCGGCAGCGGTCAGCTCCGGCCGGCCGAGGTAGCCCCGGCCGACGCCGACGCCGCCGATGAACAGCTCGCCCGGAACGCCGATCGGAACCGGCAGCCGCGCGGCGTCGAGCAGATAGATGCGCAGGTTCGCGATCGGCCGGCCGATCGGCACGACCGCCATCCCCTCCGGCCGGCAAGGCTGCTCGGTGACGTCGACCGCCGCCTCCGTCGGGCCGTACAGGTTGTGCAGCTCGACGCCCGGGAAGCGCTCGAAGAACCGC
>DATMZM010000459.1:0-2663 GCA_035607445.1 Thermoanaerobaculia bacterium
TAGCGGGCGAGGTAGCTCGCCTGCGTCTCCTCGTCGACCGAGACCGACCGGCCGGCCGGCGAATGGGGCCCCTCGCGCAGCGGCCAGTTGACCTCCGTGATCCAGGAGCGGCCGCGGGCGTTCTTGGCCGTCTCGGCGATCGCGCGGAGCAGGCGGAGCTTGCCGGTCGCATCGAGGCCGAGCTGCCTGTTTTCCGGCGCCCCCCGGCGATCGACGTAGAGGAGGCTTCCGACGGCGTCGAAGCGCAGGCCCTCCGCGCGCAGGTTGAGCACCGCGGCGGTCGCGTGCAGCTCGAAGTCGATCACCGCCGGACCGAGCAGCTCGACGCCTGGAGGGCCCGGAGAATTCGGAGAGCCCGGAGCGCCCGGAGAGCGTCCCCTCAGGACCTCCCCCGCGATCCGGGCCAGCTCGACGTACTCGCGCAGCGTCCAGACGCCCCACTTGCTCCGGTTGATCGCCTGGCCGATCTGGAAGCGGCGGCCGTAGGGGAGGAAGCGCTCCCGAATCTCCTCGAGCGCGGCGCGCCAGCGGGCGGGGTCGCGCACCAGGTCGCGGTTCTGCGGCAGGGCGAAGAGGAGGTCGCACCCCATCCCGGCGAGCGCCCGGGCCAGCTCCTCCTCCGCGTCGTGATCGTCGTCCCAGGGATGGAGCCTCAGCAGGATCCGCCGGCAGCCGAGATCGTCGATCAGCCCGAGCAGGCCCTCCGGGTCCTCCGGCAGCGGCCGGAGGCCGACGCCGAGGCCGTCGAAGGGCAGGGGGCCGCGGAAAAGCTCTCTCCGAAGCTCGGCAAACCGGCGGCGGATGCGCGGGGCCGCCGCGAGCCAGGCGGCGGCCTCGCGCAGGTGAGCCGGAGCGTCGCCCAGGCGGACGGCGAGCTTTTCGAGCCTGCCCGCGTGCTGGTGCGGCTGGTCCGAGAGGCGGTCCCAGACGATCTTGTCGCGCGTCTCGGCCGCGGCGGGAGGCGGAGGGATGTGCGGATGCGCCCGCCGGGGCCGGAAGGCGGCGAACAGCCCGCTTCGCACCGCGCGCAGAGCGCCCTTCCCGCGGTTCTTCGCCTCGAACGCTCCCTGGGCTGCCGCGAGCAGCCCGCGCTCGAGAGCGCTCGGCGGGCGCCCGAAGTAGCCCGCGAGCAGGCGCTCCCGGTCCTCAGACCGGAAGAGGGCGAGGCGGGAGAGCTCGCGGATCCGCGCCGCGCGACCGAGCCGGACGCCCAGGCGGGCGCGGTCGAGATCGAGGAGCGCGAGGGCCGGGGGCTCGCCCGGGCGGATCAGGACGTTGCCGACCGAGAGATCGCGATGGCGGATCCCGGCGTCGTGGAGCTTCCGGGCGAGCCGGCCCAGCTCGGCGAGCACGGCGGTGAGCTCGAGGTCGGGGAACTCCTCCCGCTCCTTCCCCGCGGCGGCGGCGCGGAAGAGATAGCGCGCCTCGATCCCCTCGGCCGGCCGGCAGGCGTAGAAGGACGGTCCGGCGCTCCCCGCGGGGCCGGCCGGCGCGAGCCAGAGGATCGGCTCGGGGGTCGCCACCCCGGCGGCCAGGACGGCGCGCGCGGCGCGGAAGCTGCGCTCGGCCTTCGAGCCCCGCCTCCGGCGCGCGCGGCGATCGCGCCAGGACTCCTCCCGGAACTGCTTGACGACCACCTCGAGCGGGCCGCCGGGCGCGTCGAGGCGCGCGGCGTAGAGGTAGTTGCGCCCCCAATGGAGGGTCCGGATCGCGGCGCCCGGGTCGGTCAGGCGCGCGACCGCCGCCGCGAGGTCCGCGGGGCGGAGGTCGGCCGCGATCTGGCCGCGCCATCCGGGCAGCTCGATCGGCAGGTCCTGCGGCGGGTCGATCGGCGGGCGGATGCCGGCCGGCACTCAGACCTCCAGGATGGCGAAGCGCTCGTGGTGGAGCTCGGGGTCGCTCTGGAGCAGGATCTTCGCGCCCAGCGAGTGCTCGACCTCCTCGAGGATCGAGCGCTCCTCCTGCTGGAGCGCGCGCGAGACCTCCGGGTGGACGCGGAGCAGGATCTCCGAGGGGTGGATCCGCCCGCGCAGGTGCAGCAGCTCCTTGCGGACGTTGAGGCAAATCGTCGCGATCGACTTGATCCGGCCCCTGCCGGTGCAATAGGGGCAGGTCTGCGTCAGCAGGCGCTCCAGGTTCGAGCGGCTCCTCTTGCGCGTCACCTCGACCAAACCGAACTCCGAGATGTTGAGCACCTTGGTCTTCGCCCGGTCCTTGTAGATCTCGCTCTCGAGCCGCTCGAAGACCTGCTCGCGGTGGATCTGCTCGACCATGTCGATCAGGTCGATCACGATGATGCCGCCCAGGTCGCGCAGGCGGATCTGGCGGACGATCTCCTGGACCGCTTCGAGGTTGGTCTGGAGGACCGTGTCCTCGAGGTTGCTCTGGCCGACGAAACGGCCCGTGTTGACGTCGATCGCGACCAGGGCCTCGGTCGGGTTGATCACGATGTAGCCGCCCGACTTGAGCCAGACCTTGCTCTTGAGCGCGGCCTCGATCTGCTCCTCGATGCCGAACTGCTCGAAGAGCGTGTTGCTCTGCCGGAACAGGCGGACCTTGCCGACCAGGTTGCCCTGCACCTGGTCGAGGAACTCGACGATGCGGGTGTAGGTCTCCTCGCCGTCGACCCAGAGGACGCTGAAGTCGTTGGTCAGGAGGTCGCG
>DATMZM010000519.1:0-7728 GCA_035607445.1 Thermoanaerobaculia bacterium
CCAGTTCGAGGAGCGCCTGAAGGGCATCCTCAAGGAGCTCAAGGACAGCCGCGACCTGATCGTCTTCATCGACGAGATCCATTCGCTGATCGGCGCCGGCTCGGCCGAGGGCTCGCTCGACGCGGCGAACATCTTGAAGCCCGCGCTCTCGCGCGGCGAGATCTCCTGCATCGGCGCGACGACGCTCAAGGAATACCGGAAGTACATCGAAAAGGACCGGTCGCTGCTGCGCCGCTTCCAGTCGATCCACGTCCAGCCGCCGACGCCCGAACAGACCGAGGAGATCCTCGAAGGGGTCAAGGACCGCTACGAGTCGTTCCACAAGGTCCGCTACCGCGCCGATGCGATCCGCACCGCGATCTACCAGTCGAACCGCTACATCCCCGACCGCCATCTGCCCGACAAGGCGATCGACGTCTTGGACGAAGCCGGGGCGAGAGTCAAGCTCCGGCGCGTGCGCGACACGCAGAACCTGCGCCGCCTCGAGGCCGAGATCGCCCAGGTCGTCAAGGAGATGAAGGTCGCGATCTCCGACAAGGACTTCGAGCGCGCCGTCTACCTGCGCGAGCGGGAGATCGAGCTGCGCGAGGACCTCGAGCGGATGAGCCTGACGACCGACGAGTCGAGCATCGTCGAGGTCACCCGGCAGGACATCGAAGAGGTGATCGCGTCGTGGACCGGCATCCCTCTCGCGAGCCTCCAGAGCGAAGAGGCCGAGCGCCTGATCCGGATGGAGCAGTCGCTCGGCAAGCGCGTCGTCGGCCAGGAGGCCGCGATCTCGGCGATCAGCCGGGCGATCCGCCGCTCCCGGCTCGGCGTCGCGAACCCGCAGCGGCCGATGGGCTCGTTCGTCTTCCTGGGGCCGTCCGGAGTCGGCAAGACCGAGGTCGCGCGCCAGCTCTCCGAGTTCCTCTTCGGCAGCCAGCGCGCTCTCGTCCGCTTCGACATGAGCGAGTACATGGAAAAGCACGCCGTGTCGAAGCTGATCGGCTCGCCTCCGGGCTACGTCGGCCACGAGGAGGGGGGCCAGCTGACCGAGCGGATCCGCCGCCAGCCCTACTCCGTGATCCTCTTCGACGAGATCGAAAAGGCCCATCCCGACATCGCGAACCTGCTGCTCCAGATCCTCGAGGACGGCCTGCTCACGGACGCCTACGGCAACCAGGTCGACTTCCGCAACACGCTCGTCCTGATGACCTCGAACATCGGCAGCCGCCTGGTCGTGCGCGGCGGCCGGATGGGATTCGGCGACGCGAGCGCGGCGGCCGACTTCCACCGCGTCGAGGAGGAGATCCTCGCCGAGCTCAAGCGCACCTTCAGCCCGGAGCTGATCAACCGCATCGACGAGGTCATCGTCTTCGGTCCGCTCGGCGAGAAGGAGCTGCACGCGATCGTCGACATCCTGATCGAGGACGTCAACCGGACGCTCGCGGAGCGGCACCTGTCGGTGTCGGTCAGCGCCGAGGCGAAGCTCTGGCTGCTCGACCGCGCCGGTCTCGATCCCTCGACCGGAGCGCGGCCGCTGCGCCGGACGATCCAACGTCACGTCCAGGATGCCGTGTCGGAGATCCTGATCCAGCAGCTCGGCGGAGCGCCGATCGAGCACATCGAGCACATCGACGTCGAGCTCGAAAACGGCGAGCTCCGCTTCCATACCCGCGTCCAGGAGATCATGGCCCCGCAGCTCTGATGCTCGCGCCGGTCGCGGCCCCCCACGGCGGGGCAGCCGCGAAGCCGCCGGCGGGCGCCGCGGCTCCTCACTCCGGAGCCGCTCCCTATCGAAACGAGGAGAGATCTTTGTGACCGAGACGTCCTACCGCACGAAGCGATCGTCGGGCCTCGCCCCCGAGGCGCGCCGCATCCCGGGCTCCGCCTGGCGGCGCAGCCTCGCCGCGCTCCTCCTGCCTCTCCTCCTGACCGCGGGCGTGCCGGCGGCGGCCGAGGAGCAGTCGGGACGGACGATCACGGCGGTCGAGTGGAAAGGGCTCGCGACGCTGTCGCAGGAGACGATGCTCTACTACCTCGGGCTCGAGGTGGGCAAGCCGTTCGACGAGGCCGCGCTCGATCGCAACATCAAGCAGCTGTGGGAGCGCCGCCTGATCGACGACGTCTCGGTCGAGGCCGAGCCGTCCGGCGAGGGCGTCAAGCTCACGATCACCGTCGTCGAGCGGCCGGTCCTGCGCTCGATCGACTTCCAGGGCTTGAAGCGGGTTTCGAAGACCGACGTCCAGGACAAGATCGCGACCCAGCGCATCCAAGTGCGCGAAGGCGACCCGGTCTCGCTCGGCGAGCTCCAGCGGGTCAAGACCCTGATCGAGGAGCTCTACAAGGAGAAGGGCTACCGCTTCGCGCAGGCGCGCTACACGATCGACGACCTCGGCCCGAACGAGAAGCGCGTCGTCTTCAGCGTCGACGAGGGCAACCGGGTCCGCATCGCGGACTTGAGCTTCGAGGGCAACACGGTCTTCGCCGACGCGCGCCTGCGCCTCGCGATGAAGAAGACGAAGGAGACGAGCTTCGTCTCGCGCCTGTCCAAGCACGACATCTACAACCCGGCGACGCTCCAGGAGGACCTCGACAAGGTCCGCGACCTCTACCGCGGCGCGGGCTACAAGAACGTCGTGCTCGGCGAGCCGAAGGTGGAGGTCAAGGCCGAGCATCCCGACGCCGTCCTCGCGCGCCAGAACCGCCGGATGTACATCACGATCCCGGTCGACGAAGGGGAGCGCTGGAAGTTCGGCGAGGTGACGCTCGACGGCAACAAGGTCTATACCCAGACGGGCCTGTTGCGGCTGTTCCGCCACTCCCCGAATTCCTGGCTCAAGGCGAAGGTGCTCGACGACGGCGTCAAGGCGATCACCGACATCTACCACAACAGCGGCTACATCTTCGCCCGGGTCGAGCCCGAGATCGTCGAGAAGAGCGGCAACGTCGCGGACGTGCTCGTCCACATCACCGAGGGCGATCAGTTCCGGGTCGGCCGCATCGAGTTCGACGGCAACGAGAAGACGCGCGACCGCGTGCTGCGCCGGGAGCTGAGGCTCCAGGAGGGTAGCGTCGTCTCGATCGCGGGGGTCAAGAACACGGTCACCAAGGTCAACCAGCTCGGCTTCTTCAAGCTCAACGAAGAGGATCCCGTCGACATCGACTACGACAGCGCGGGCAAGAAGGTGAACCTGGTCTTCAAGGGCACGGAGGCGGAGCGCACCGAGCTGCAGTTCGGCGGCGGCTGGAGCGAGGTCGACCAGTTCTTCGGCCAGTTCTCGATCAACACCAAGAACTTCCTTGGCCGCGGCGAGCAGCTCGGCTTCTCGTTCCAGTCGGGCGGCACGCGCGACGTCTTCGACCTCTCCTACTTCGTGCCCTGGCTGGCCGACAAGCCGCAGAGCCTGGGCGTCCGGGTCTTCAACCAGAACCTCGACTACAACGTCGTCACCGACCAGCGCCTGGTGACCAAGTCGAAGGGCGTGGCGCTCACCTACGGGCGCTCCTTCGGCCTGTTCCAGCAGGTGAGCCTCACCTACAGCCTCGGCAAAGAGGACGACACGCAGAGCTTCCTCAACGCCATGGGATTGCCCCAGGCGGTGCACTTGAAGGTCGCCAACTCGTCGATCCGCCCGAACTTCCTCTACGACAGCCGGGACAACCCGTTCGAGCCGCTGCGCGGCACCAAGCTGAGCCTGGGCGTCGAATACGCCGGCGGCCCGTTGGGCGGCGACAATCACTTCCTGCGTCCGGAGGTCGGCTTCAGCTTCTTCCGGCCGATCTCGAGCGGCACCGTCCGCACGGTCTTCGCGGCCAACGTGGAAGCCGGCCTGATCCACAACCTCGAGAACTTCCCGGTCGCGTTCAACATCCTCTACCGGCTGGGCGGCGACAACAGCGTCCGCGGCTTTCCGTTCGGGACGATCCTCGCGCGCGGCAAGGACGGTGGCGCGCTCGTCTCGTCGGACCTCATCGTGCTCGGCGGCGACCGCTATTTCCAGGGCAACCTCGAGTACCAGGTGCTCCTCGGCGGACCGTTCCGGGTGCTCGGCTTCCTCGACGCGGGCAACGTCTGGAACAGCGATTTCGGCGCCCCGGTCGACTTCCACAGCCTGCGCATGACGACCGGCCTCGAGCTGCGCGTCCTGCTGCCCGTCTTCGGCGCGCCCTTGCGGTTCATCTACGCCTACAACCTGGACAAGAAGCCGGACGATCGCTTCCAGCGCTTCCAGTTCAGCATCGGCACCAGTTTCTAGACCCGTCTTCCCAAGAATCGATCGGAAGGAGATTCGACAGCATGTCTCGCGCAACCCGCATCAACTCGAAGCGAGCCCTCGTGGGCTCGCTCGGCACCACCCTCGGCCTGCTCCTGCTCGCGGCCCCGGCGCTTCGGGCTCAGGGGGCCGCGGTCCCGAAGATCGCGGTGATCGACGTCCAGCAGATCGTCACCGAGTCGGAGACCGGCAAGAAAGTGTTTCAGGAGCTCGAGAGCTTCGGCAAGAAGAAGCAGGAGGAGCTCGACGCCAAGCGCAAGGAGATCGAGGACCTGCGAGCGAAGATCGAGGCGGGCAAGAACTCGCTCGCGGAAGAGAAGCTCAAGGAGATGGCCGACCAGCTCGATCAGAAGGGCGTCGCCTTGAACCGCAGCAAGGAGGACGCGCAGAGCGAGTTCAACCGCCGCCAGCAGGAGATGCTCGGCCGGATGGAACAGAAGGTGCTGCCGATCATCAACCAGGTCGGCAAGGAAGGCGCCTACACGTTCATCTTCCGGAAGTTCGACAGCGGCCTGATCTACGCCGACGAGGCGACCGACATCACGAAGATGGTGATCGTCAAGCTCGACGCCGCGCAGGCGGGCGCCGCGCAGCCCGCCGCCAAGCCCGGAAACTAGTCCGGGTGGCGATCCGGCTCCGCGACCTCGCCGCCCGGGTGGACGGGCACGTCTCGGGGGAGGGCGAGATCGAGATCTCGGGCGTCCGAGCGCTCCCCGAAGCCGGGCCCGAGCACCTGTCGCTGCTCAGCCACCCGCGCTATCGGGCCCAGGCCGAGGCGAGCCGGGCCGGGGCGCTCTTGACGACGGCGGCCTTCGCCCCGGCCTTCCCCGGGCGCAGCTTGCTGATCGTTCCGGACGTGCCGTTCGCGCTCGCGGGAATCCTCGCGGCGTTCCATCCCGAGCCCGAGCGCGCGCCCGGGATCCACGCGACGGCGATCGTCGAGCCGGGCGCCCAGGTCGACGCTTCGGCCTGGATCGGCCCGTACGCCGTGATCGGCGAGGGGAGCCGCGTCGGAGCCCGGGCCGCGGTCCATCCGTTCGTCGCGATCGGCCGGAGCTGCGCGGTGGGGGAGGGCGCGGTGCTCCATCCGCACGCGGTGCTCTACGACGGCACGGAGGTCGGCGCGGGGGCGATCGTCCACGCCGGGGCGGTGCTCGGGAGCGACGGCTTCGGCTATGCGACGCACGGGGGGGTGCACCACAAGGTGCCGCAGGTGGGCCGGGTGGTGGTCGAGGCGGAGGTCGAGATCGGCGCCAACTCGGCGATCGACCGGGCGACGCTCGGCGAGACGCGGATCGGCCGCGGCACGAAGATCGACAACCTGGTCCAGGTCGGCCACAACGTCAAGGTCGGGGAGCGCTCGATCCTCTGCGGCCAGGCCGGGATCGCCGGCTCGACCGAGCTCGGGCGTTCCGTCGTGCTCGCCGGCCAGGCGGGGGTCTCGGGGCATCTCGAAGTGGCCGACGGCGTCCAGCTCGCCGCCAAGTCCGCCCTGCTCCGCTCCGCGGCGGAGAAGGGGGCCCAGCTCGGCGGCATCCCGGCGGTCGAGCTCGCCGCCTGGCGCCGCCAGGCCGCGGCGGTCGCCCGGCTGCCGGAAGCGACGCGGCGCCAGGCGAAACGCTGGGAGCGGATCGAGGAGCGGCTGGTCGATCTCGAAAATCGGCTCGAGAGCGCTCTCTCGGGCCGCGAGGGCGACGAGGAGGGGGAGGCATGAGCGAAATTCGAGACATCGAGTGGATCCTGTCGGTGCTGCCGCACCGGTATCCGATCCTCCTGGTCGACCGCGTGCTCGAGATCGAGCCGAAGCGGCGGATCGTGGCGATCAAGAACGTGACGATCAACGAGCCGGTCTTCCTCGGCCACTTCCCGGGCCGGCCGGTGATGCCGGGCGTGTTCCTGATCGAGGGGCTGGCGCAGGCCGGGGGGTTGCTCCTGATGCACGACATCCCGGACCGCGCCAACAAGCTGCTCCTCTTCGCCGGCATCGAGGAGGCCAAATTCCGCCGCCCTGTCGTGCCCGGCGATCAGATCCGCTACGAGGTCGAGGTGCTGCGGCTGCGCTCCTCCTTCTGCCGCCTGGCCGGCAAGGTCCTGGTCGACGGCCAGCTCTGCGCCGAGGCCACCCTTTCGTCCGCGACGGTGGATCGCTGAGATGCCGGCGCGGATCCATCCGCTGGCCGCGGTCGATCCCTCGGCCCAACTCGACGACGGGGTCGTCGTCGGGCCGTTCGCGGTGATCGGCGCCGGGGTCGAGATCGGATCGGGAACCGAGGTCGGGGCCGGCGCGCAGATCCAGGGGCCGGCCCGGATCGGGCGCGAGAACCGGATCTATCCGCAGGCCGCCGTCGGCTTCGATCCGCAGGACCTGACCTACCGGGGCGAGGAGGTCGCCCTCGAGATCGGCGACCGCAACCTGATCCGCGAGTTCTCGACCATCCACCGCGGCACGGTGAAGGGCGGAGGCCTGACCCGGATCGGCGACGACAACATGTTCATGGCCTACGCCCACGTCGCCCACGACTGCCAGGTCGGAAGCCGCACGATCTTCGCCAACAACGCGACGCTCGCGGGCCACGTCGAGGTCCACGACGACGCCTCGATCAGCGCGTTCTCCGCAGTCCACCAGTTCTGCCGCGTCGGCCGGCATGCCTACGTCGGCGGTTTCTCGGTCGTGACGATGGACGCGCTGCCGTTCGTCAAGAGCGTCGGCCAGAAGCCCGCGGTCTACGGCCTGAACGCGATCGGGCTGCGCCGCAAGGGGATGGACCGCGACTCGGTTCGCCATCTCGAGGAGGCGGTCAAGATCCTGCTCGAATCGAAGCTCAACTCGACGCAGGCCCTGGCGCGCCTGCGCGCCGAGCTGTCCGGCGATCCGAACGTCGCCTACCTGATCGACTTCGTCGAGACCGCGAAGCGCGGCTACTACCGGAGCCTCCCCGGCCGGCGCTCCGGCCGGGGGGGAGGGGCGAGCGGTGCCGCCGCCGAGTGATCCGGCAGCGGGCGGCTCGGACCGCTCCGATCCTCGGGATCGTTCGGACCGACGCCTGCGGATCGGCGTCGTCGGCACGGGCTCGCTCGGCCGCCATCACGTCCGCATCCTCTCGACGCTGCCGGGCGTCGAGCTGGTCGGGATCGTCGACGAGCGCCCGGAACAGGCGGCGGCGATCGCCGCCGAGCACGGCGCACGGGTCCTCGCGTCGCTCGGGGAGCTGGCCGACCGGGCCGAGGCGGCGGTCGTTGCCGTGCCCACGGTCTCCCACGCCGAGGTCGGCTGCTTCCTCGCCGAGCGCGGCCTCCATCTCCTGGTCGAAAAGCCGATCGCCTCGTCGCTCGACGAAGCGGACAGGTTGATCGCGGCGTCCGCCGCCGCGGGCCGCCACCTCGCTGTCGGCCACGTCGAGTTCCACAACCCGGCGGTCCAGGCCCTCTTGGCGCTCGGCATCCCGCCGCGCTTCGTCGAGATCGAGCG
>DATMZM010000094.1:0-13864 GCA_035607445.1 Thermoanaerobaculia bacterium
GCGAAAGGCGGACAACGAATCGAGCGCCTGCTCTTCGTGTCGAGCACCGGCGTCTACGGCGACCAGCAAGGCGGACGGGTCGACGAGGACACCCCGGCCGAGCCCGATCGCTTCTCCGGCAGGATCCTCTTAGACGGCGAGCGCCTCGCACGAAGCGGGCCTATCCCAGCCATCGTCCTCCGCCTCGGCGGGATCTACGGCCCCGGCCGCGACCGCCTGGTCCGCGAGGTCGCCGAAGGCCGCGCCCTCCGTTCGGCCGCCCCCGTGATCACCAACCGCATCCACCGCGACGACGCCGCGGGAGCGCTCGCCCATCTCCTCGCGCTCAAGGATCCCGAGCCCCTCTACCTCGGAGTCGACCGCGAGCCCGCCGACCTGGGCGAGGTGATCACCTGGATCGCCCGGGAGCTCGGGCTCCCTCCGCCTCCGGTCGCCACCGCGGACGAGGCGCGCGCTGGCCGCCTCTCCCGGGGCAGCAAGAGGTGCTCGAGCGACCGGCTGGCCGCCTCCGGGTATACGTTCAGCTATCCGACGTTCCGGGAAGGGTACGGGGCGATGCTGCGGGCGAGGGGCTAGGCAGGGGCAATCGGAATCTCGATCTCGACCCGGAAGGTTCCGCTCTGGCGTACGACACGGAGCTTGGCCGCCGCTCCGTAGCGCCCCTTGAGGCGGGCTTCGACGTTGGCGAGCCCGACTCCGTGGCCCGACGACTGCGCTGGCCGGTCGGGGTCGCACGGGTTCTCGACCGCGAGATGGAGACGCCCGTCTTGAAGCGAAGCTTCGAGCCGCACCGCGCCCCCTTCGAGGAGCTGGGCGATGCCGTGGCGGACGGCGTTTTCGACCAGTGGCTGGAGTAGGAGAGGGGGCACGGGGAGGTTGCGTGCCGCGTCGTCCACCTCTTCGATCACCGCGAGGCGCTCGCCGAAGCGGACGCGCTCGACGGCGAGGTAAGCGGCCGCGAGCGCGACCTCTTCACCGAGCGGGATCTCGGCGCGCTCGCCGAGCTTGAGGCTCTTGCGCAGGAATTCGGCGAGCAGGATCGCCATGCTGCGCGCGCCGCCCGGGTCGCTCGCCACGAGCGCGGCGACCACGTTCAAGCTGTTGAACAGGAAATGGGGATCGAGCTGCGAGCGCAGCGCCTTCCACTCCGCCTCGCGCGCCTGCTCCCGGAGCTCGAGAGCGCGGCGCTCGGCGTCCGCCGCCCCCTCGAGCGCGAGGAGCAGATAGTGGAAGGCGACGGCGAGCAGATAGAGCGGAACGCCGACCGCGAGAAGCGCCGGCGCGAGCATCAGGAAGCGCGGGCCGAGCCGGTCGAGCCCGGGGATCGTGCCGAGGAGGGTCACCCAGGCCCAGCCGGCGAGCACCCAGAGAACGCTCGAAGCGAGCGCCGAGAGGAGGTGTGCGCCGAGAGCCTCCCAAAGCGGCCCTCTGCGCAGTGGCAGCGCCCGGCAGAGATACCAGGCGGCGAGGCAGAGGTAGGCGTCCAAGAGGACGAGGGGCAGAGCCACGAGAGTGGCTTCGCCCCACGACAGCCCGCCGCGCCAGACGAGCAGCACGACGAACAGGAGCGCGAGCGGCAACCAGCCGAGCAGATAGAGCCCGAGCCGCCCGCGCCCCGCGAAGATCGGATGCATCGTCTAGCCTCGAATGCCGCGCGAGTGAGAGCTTACCGTTCGCGCCAGGGGCGGTTCTTGACTTCGACGCCCCCCATCAGCGCCACTCCCTTGATCACCAGGCGCGGTGGGTTCGCATCGGTCGACGAATGCGTGCGGTCGTCGAAGCCGCCGAGGACCGGCGTGCCGCGCATCACGACCGACCAGGTCTCGGGCACCAGGATCGAGACGCCGCCCCAGACCGCGACCGTGTTGATCACCGCCTCCTCGCCCGGCGGAATCGCCGCCCGCCGCAGGTCGAGCTCGTACGAGCCGAGGACCGCCGTGGCATGGCCGCCGCGGAAGTTCTGCGACGTGCTGGTCGCCCGGCTGCTGCCCAGCACCGCGAAGGAGTCGACTTCGGATCCCGAGTCCTCCGGCGCGTCGAGCGCGCGGTCTCCTCGGTCCCAGCGGCCCCGGCGGCCACCCCAGCAGCCGCTCCGATGGCGAGAAAACATCATGGCGAGGCCGATCCAGAGCAGAACCGCGGGAAAGATCAGCCGGCCGTCGATCCGGAAGTCGGGGATCCAGCCGAGGTTGCGCAGCAGGATCGCGCCGAAGATCAGGATCAGGAGGCCGCCGAAGAAACGCTGCCCGTCGCGCCGCGGCTGCAGCAGCTTGACGACTCCGATCGAGATCGGAAACAGGGGCCAGAAACGCCACCAGTCGTGCGCGTCGACGTAGCCGAACCGGTCGAGCATCAGCAGGCCGCCCATCAGGAACAAAAACAGGCCGAAGATCGAGCGCGGCGCGATCCAGCTGCGCCGGAAGCTCGGGGTCGGATCGGGGGGCTTGGTTTCTATCGGGTCCATCGCTTGAATCTCCTTGGTGTCGGGAGCGAGCGGAGGTCGCCGCCCTCGAGGGAGAAGGTACGCGCCGAGAAGCTCCGCGTCGCGCACCGATCGGCGAACGGCGGCCGGCGGCCGGCGAACGGTGGTCGCGGTGGCCGGGCTCGCCTCAAGCGGCGGTCAGGATCCGGCGCAGGAGCAGGAGCAGAGCGATGCCCGCGAGTCCGAGCACCGCCGGGAGGAGGAAGCGCGTGGCGCTCGGCTCCTCCTGGAGCGAGGCCGCCACCTGCGCCGGGTGCCAGGGCCGGGCGAGAAGCTCGCTCTCGAGCGCGGCGAGGTCGTACTGCGGCGCGCCGAGATTCTCGGCGCCGGCCAGCAGGCGGACGTTGCCTCCGCTCGGCCAGACGAAGACCAGGGCGTCGCGGCGGCGCCAGATGGAGACGTCGATCTCTCCGAGCGGGGCATCGTCGCCGTCTTCGAAGCGCAGGGCGAGCCGCGGCGCGCCCGGACCGACCAAAGGCACGAGGGCGCGGCAGGGCAGGGGGGGAGTGGGCGCACAGTCCCAGAGCATCGAAGCCACCCGGATTTCGCGCGCCGCCGGATCCGGATTGCGCGGGCGAACGGCCAGGGCCTCGACCTTTCGGCGCAGCGGCCCGCCCGGTGCCGCGATCTCGAGCAGCGTCCATGGCAGGCGCCCTTTCGGCAGGTCGAGCTCGATGCGGCTCCAGCCTTTGCGGCGCTCGGGCTCGGCGCGCAGACCGCTCGCGGCCACGACGCGGGCCGGCTCGGGCGAGCTCCAGCGCACGTAGGGAATCTGGCGCCCGAGAGCGGCGAGACGCAGGTCGGCGAGCCCGGCGCGCGAAGCGGCATAGGCCTCGTCGGGAATCTCGAGGCGGACGACGTCGCCGGCCGCAGCCCCGGGAGCGATGACCTGCCACGAGGAACCGAACGCCTCGATCGTGATCGCCGCGCCGGCGCTCGCGGAGGCGGGCAGAGGCGGGGCCGGCCGCTCGCTTTCGGGCCCGGCCTCGAGCAAGACCGCTTCCGGAGCGGCCTCCTTTTCCTCGCGCGGCGGCGCGCCCAGCCCGGCGCCGTAGGAGATCGTGAAGCGGCCCGGAGCGGGAGCGCGGAAAACGACCTCGCGGGCGGCGAGCTCGAGGCGCACACCCGCGAGCTCGGGCGGCATCCCGGCTCCGAACAGCGACAGGCGCAGGAAGTCGGCCGCGGCGGTCGCCGCTTGGCTCTCCAGGTTGAGCAGATGCTTCGTCTCGGCCGCCCGGCGCTGCCAGACCCCCTCGGCGAGCGGTCGCCAGCGCGCCCCTTCGGGCGCTTCGAGAACATAGCCGGCGGGGATGGCTCCCTGGCTCGTGAGCGTCAGCTCGATCCGGCGGACGGCGATCCCGGCGACGGGCAGCTCGAGGCGGCACTGGAGCGAGCCGGCCTCCCCGCTCGCGCAGTTCGAATCGCCGGTCGCGAGCGAGATCGAGGGGCCGGGCGAGGCCTCGACCGCGCTGCCCTGCAATGCGGGGAGGCCGGAGACCCGCGGCCAGGACAGCCGCAGGTAGCGCAATTCTGTCGCCGGATAGGAAATGCCGTCGCGCTCGGGCCCCGCCTCGCTCTCGTCGAGGCGGACGAGGTCCCCTTCCGCGAGCGGCTGCCAGGCGCGCCGGTCCGCGCTCCCCTCGAGCCTCACGGTCGGAGGCGAGATCCGCCGTTCGAGGTCGAGGATCAACCGTTCGTGAGAGGGCGCGCCCTCGCCGGTGTCGAAGATCAGCTGCCAGCCCGGCTCCGCCGGCCGCACGTCGAGGACGCGCACCGGCCGTTCCACGACCCGTTCGGACGGGTTCTCGAGGCGGCGCGGAATCTCGCTTCCGTCCGGGCCGATCACGCGGAGCTCGCGGCCGTCGGCCGCCAGGTGGCGCAACGCCGCGAGATCGAGCGGCACGCGCACCCAGCCCGCGGCGGGCACGAAAACGTCGCGCTCGTAGATCTTCGCCGGCTCGAGCGCCGAAAGAGGCAGGCCCGCGAGAGAGCAGAGCCCGAGGAGCGCGAAGAACGGAGTGAGCGTGCGCAGCCTCGCCATGGCCCGCGATCTCATCGCCAGAAAGCCGGGCGAGCCGCCGCCTCAGGCGAGCAGCTGCTCGACCCGCTCGAGGAAGGTCTTCGACTGGTTCGGGCCGAGGGCGCCCGAGACCAGCTTCTCGTCGAAGCGGACGAGGTCGAGCACCGCCTCGAACCCGCGCCCGGCTTCGAGGCCGGCTTTGCACATGCGCAGCGGCGTGTCCAGATCGCCGAGCTTCGGGTGACTCGACAGGAGCGCCCGGGCCTGACCGTGGATGCCTTCGGCGACCTCGACCAGCTCGTGGGCCGCCATGCGCAGCAAGCGTTCGGAGCGCAGCTTCGAGAAGTCTTCGCGCAGAGCGACGAGCCCCGAGGTGATCAGGCCATAGAGGAGCTTGCAGGTCTCGAAAGGGCTCATCTCGAGCCCGATCGCGATCTCCTCGATCGAGCGGCGCTCGTCGATCTTGCAGATCAGGGTCCACTCCTGCGGCGTCAGCGAGACCGAGGTCGTGGTCGCCTGCTGGGTGAAGATCGGCACGAGCCGCGTCGAGGGGATGCGCTTGGAAAGCACCTGCCACTCGTCGATGCGGCGGGCCGCCTCCATCAGCAGGTTGGTGTTCGACTTCTGGATCGTCGTCCGGTCGGTATCCTGACCCGGCGAGAAGACGAACTCGCCCTCCGGCCAGATCGCCAGCTCGTAGACCGCCTCTTCGCCTTCGAGCTCGCCGACCCGGGCGTGGACGATCTGGCCGCCGCGCAGGAAGATCTCACCGTTCGCGTCGCCGTCGCGCGACAGCGAGAAGACGCCCGTCTTGCCCGACACGGAGACCAGCTGGATGATGTCGGGGAGCGGCAGCTCCTTGAGCGAGCCCTGGAAAGCCATGGCGGAAGATCCTAATCTACTTCCTGTTGGCCCGCTCCCGCCGCTTTCAGGCCGCGAGGTCGTGCGCAAGAGCGAAGCGAGCTGACGACCGAAAAAGAGGCGGGCAACGTAGCACACTCCCCCGGCCCGAGGTCAAGCAAGGATTTCTCTAAACCGAAGGATTCGCTCTACTTAGAGGGCCGGCCCCGATCGGTCCGCAGGCGATCGAGGCGGAGCCGCTGGGCGCAGCAGACGCCGACCGCCAGCGCGTCGCTGGCGTCTGTCGTCCACGTGCCTGCGGTGCCGAGGATCAATCGCACCATCCGGGCGACCTGCTGCTTGTCCGCCCGGCCGTTGCCGGCGACCGCCGATTTGACCTCGGCCGGGCTGTACTCGGCGATCTCGATCCCGCGGCGGGCGAGCGCCGCGAGGAGAGCGCCGCGCGCCTGGGCGAGAACGATGAGCGAGCGGTTGTTCGCGCCGTGAAACGGCGCTTCTAAAGCCGCCACCTGCGGCTCGACGCGCTCGATCAGCTCCTCGAGCCGAACGACGAGCGAGGCGAGCCGCTGCGGCAACTGCATCTCGCGGGGACAAGAAAACCGGCCGGCTTCGAGCACCACCAAACGCGAGCCGTTCTTCTCGACCAGGCCGAAGCCCGTGTGGAGGCTGCCCGGATCG
Organism: Thermoanaerobaculia bacterium; assembly: GCA_035607445.1. Classification (GTDB taxonomy): domain Bacteria; phylum Acidobacteriota; class Thermoanaerobaculia; order Multivoradales; family UBA5704; genus DASYKS01. The sequence goes on from DATMZM010000094.1 coordinate 6,042, forward strand.
AGACCGAGGATCCGCAACGAGGCCTCGCCCGACCCCGGGAGGGGTCTAGCGCTCCTGTTCGGCGAGGACGGTGTCGGGAATGTCGAAGTTCGCCCAGACCTTCTGGACGTCGTCGTGGTCCTCGAGCGCCTCCATCAGCCGGATCATCGCACGCGCCTTGTCGGCCGGCAGCTCGACATAGTTCTGCGGGATCATCGCGAGCTCTCGAACCGCCGTCGCGACGCCGCGCTTTTCGAGCTCCTCTTGCACGCGCAGGAAATCCTCGACCGTGGTGAAGATCTCGTCGACTTCGCCGCCGCTCGCCGCGTCCTCGGCCCCGAGATCGAGGGCGAGCTGCATGAACGCGTCCTCGTCGAGCCCGCTTTTCGGCACCGCGAAGTAGCCGCGCCGGGTGAACATCCAGGCGACGGCTCCGGGTTCGGCGAGCGCGCCGCCGTGGCGGGTGAACAGGTGGCGCACCTCGCCGACGGTCCGGTTGCGGTTGTCGGTCGTGCTTTCGACCAGGATCGCGACGCCGCCCGGGCCGTAGCCCTCGAGGATGATCTCCTCGTAAATTTCGCCCTCGAGGTCGCCGGTGCCCTTCTTGATCGCCCGGTCGATGGTGTCGTTCGGTACGCTGTTGGCGCGCGCCTCGAGGACCGCCGCGCGCAGGCGCGGGTTGCCCTTCACGTCGCCCCCGCCCAACCTGGCGGCGACCGTGATCTCCTTGAGCGTCTTGGTGAAGACTTTACCCCGGCGCGCGTCCGTCGCCGCCTTCTTGTGCTTGATGGTCGCCCATTTGCTGTGGCCGGACATGGGTGCGGAAACCCCCGTAGCGAAAAATCGAGGTCTCAAAGTCTACATGGATCCCGGCGGCCGCGCCGCCATAAACCTTGGATCCTAAAGCGTCTTCGATTGACTGCCAGGGGCTTGAATGCTAGAAGGGCGAGGATCGCCCTTCAGGAGAAGCGAGCATGGCCTTGATCCTCGTCGTCGAGAGGGATAATCGGTACATCGAGCGAATCCAGGACACGCTCTCGGCCGACGGCTTCCGTGTCCGCGCCGTCGGCGGCCGGGCCGAGGCGCTGCAGGCCGCCGCCTCGGAAGCCCCCGATCTGGTGCTCGCGAGCGCCGAGGCCCCCGGCGTCGAGGCTCTGGCGGTCGCCTTCGGCCGCCGCTCCGGCGGTCCGGGCGTCATCGCCCTGATGCCGGAATCGCTCGAAAGCGGCGAGGCGGTGGCGATCGAGGCCGACGAATTCCTGATCAAGCCGTTCAGCGATCAGGATCTGCGGCAGACGGTCCGGCGCGCTCTGACCGCGCGGCGCGAGTCGCCGCGGCTCGCCCGGGTGACGGAGGACGGCGAGCAGAAGCTGACCTCGCGGGACATCTTCGGTGACGTGCTCGCCGAGGTCGAGGGCGATCTCGGACAGGCCGCGCCACCGGTCGCCATGCCGGCTGCCACCGCCGCCGATCGCGCGGAGATCGAGCGCAAGCTCGAGCAGACGCTGTCCGGCATGCTCGGCCCGGCGATCCCGAAGCCCAAGCCGCCGCCCGCGCCCGAGGCGGCGAGCCCCGTCTCGCCCGCGGCCAAGCGAGCCTCGGAGCTCGCCGCCTCGGACGTCGAGGCGCTGCTCTCGAAGACCCTGTCGAGCCTTCACATCGGCGGCAAGGCGAGCGCTCCCGCACGAGTGGCAGCCGCCGGGCCGAGCGCTCCCGCGGCGAGCCCGAGACCCCCCGCGCCGGCGAGCCCGGCGCCTGCTGCGCAGAGTCCGGTGGCTGTTCCGCCGTCCGTGCCTCCGCCCGCACCACCCCCGGCTGCCGCGAAGCCGAGCGAAGGCACCGGCATCCGTTCGCGAGCGGATCTCGATCTCGCGGCGATCGAGCAGATGGCGCGCACCGTCCGCCCGGCGGCTCCCGCCGTGCCGCCCCGGGCCCCCGCCGTCTCGCCGCCCGCCGCCGCGTCCTCGCCGCCTCGTCCGGCGCCGCCGGCCGATGCGCCGAACCCGGCCACGACCCAACGGATCCCGGTCCTCCGCGAGTCCGCCGAAGGGAATTTCGGCCAGTACACCCTGCTCGAGCGGATCGCCGTCGGCGGCATGGCCGAAGTCTGGAAGGCGCGCATGCGCGGCCTCGAGGGATTCCAGAAGACGGTCGCGATCAAGCGGATCCTCGGCCACATGACTCACAACAGCGAGTTCGTGGGCATGTTCATCGACGAGGCGAAGCTCGCGGCTCAGCTCTCGCACCCGAACATCATCCACATCTACGACCTTGGCAAGATCGGCAACGACTACTACATCGCGATGGAGTACGTCGAAGGGCGCGACCTGCGCTCGATCACCAACCTCGCGCGCGAGAAGCGCCTGCCGATGCCCCTGGGTCTCGCCGTTCTGGTCGCGCACCAACTCGCGAGCGCGCTCGACTACGCTCACCGGAAGCGCGACTTCGAAGGGCACGAGCTCGGCTTGGTCCACCGCGACGTCTCGCCGCAAAACGTCCTGATCAGCCGCGAGGGCGACATCAAGCTGTGCGACTTCGGCATCGCCAAGGCGGTCTCCAAGGCGAGCCAGACGCAGATGGGCGCGCTCAAGGGCAAGCTCCAGTACATGTCGCCGGAGCAGGCCTGGGGGCGGGCGGTGGACGCCCGCTCGGACATCTTCTCGCTCGGCACCCTGCTCTTCGAGATGCTCACCGGAGAGCGGTTGTTCTCCGGCGAGAGCGAGATGTCGGTGCTCGAAACGGTGCGCGAGGGACGCATCCGCAGCCCGCGCGACGTCGATCCGGCGATCCCTCCCGCGGTCGACGAGATCGTGAAGAAGGCGCTCGCGCGCGGTCCCGAGGAGCGTTTCCAGACCGCCGGCGACATGGAGCAGCGCCTGGGCGCCGTGCTCTACGAGATCAAGCCGACGCCCAACCACACGGACCTCGCCGCCTACTTGTCTCACCTCGAAAGCGCTCCGGTTCCGATCGAAACCCCGGCGCCGCCGCTCCCGATCGTGCCCGTGGTGGTCGAGCCGCTCCCGGTCGCCGTGCCCGTGGCCGCCGCCCCCTTGTCCGCACCGCCGCTCCCGGTGGCCGAGCCGGTGGTCGCGGCCTATGCGCCGGTCGGCGAGATCGCAGCCCTCGAGCCGGCGAAGAAAAGCCGAGCTGTCCTCTGGGGCGCGGTCGCGGCGGTCCTGCTCGCCGGCGCGATCGCCGCGGTCTTCGTCTTCGGCCGCGTCCGGCCCAAGGCTCCGGCGGGAGCCCTGCCGAGAACTCCGCCGCCCGCGACCGCACCGGCCGGCGCGACGGCTCCGGCGGGTCCGAGCGCGCCCGGCACGCCGGGGCAAGGGCAGCCTGCGGCGGGTGCGAAGCCGGATCTGACCGGTCTGGTCGATCAGGCGGTGGCCAAGAAACGCGACGAGCTCCAGAAGCAATTCGAGGAGAAGGAGCGCAAGATCCAGGCTCAGCTCGCCCAGGCGAACGGGGACAAGGGCAAGGCGGGAACGCCTTCGGCGGCCGTCCCTTCCGAGAAGGCTTCCCCCGCGCCGGCGACCCCTCCCGAGACGGCGCCCGAACCGGAGGCGAAGCGCCAGGAGGCCGCCCCGGAGCCCGCTCCCAAAGCGGAAGAAAAGCGCTCCGAGCCGCCTGCCCCAGCGCCCGCTCCGCGCGAGGTCGAGGCTCCGCAAGCTCGTGAAGGAGACCTCGTCGAAGGGGGGCCAGGAGTCTCGCCGCCGCAGCTTGTCAGCGCTCCGAAACCGGAGTATCCTGCGCTCGCCAAACGACTTGGCGTGCAGGGCGTGGTCGTCGTTTCCGTGCTCGTCAACGAGAATGGGAAAGTCCAGGAAACGAGGCTGGCCGAGGGGATCAGCCAGAAGGTCGGCCTGAACGAGGCCGCACTCGCCACCGCCCGGGCCGCACAGTACCGACCCGCGACGAAGAACGGAGTGCGCGTCAAGATGTGGACCCGCCTGCGCGTGCCCTTCAAGATGTGAGAGACCCTGGCGGCGGACCTTGACCACGCGGCCGATTGCAACGACGAATCCCGCGGCGCCATGCCGGGGCGGTGGAGGAAAGCGATGAGCCTGAACGAACAGCAACGAAAATTCTATGAGAACATCCTGGCCACCACCCGCCAGGAGCTGGAAGAGCTCGATCGCTCGATCGAGGAGGAGCTCGCGAAGGTGAAGGATCGCCTGGCGGAGCTTCAGAACGGCAAGAAAGCGGCCCGCCAGATGTACGACGCCGCCTGCATGCGTCTCGGACTGCCCAACGATCTCGAAGCGGAAGAAGCCGGCGCGTCCGAAGCCTAGACGAGCCGAATGGCCTGGTTCCGCAAGACCAAGACGCCCAAGCCGGTTCGCGAGGACCGTCAGAGGAGCACCGTCCCGGAGGGTCTCTGGGTCAAGTGCGAGGGCTGCAAGCAGATCATCTACTCGCGCGACCTCGAGCGGACGCTCCAGGTCTGTCCGAAGTGCGGCTATCACTTCCGCATCGACGCGCGCCTGCGCATCGCGATGCTCCTCGACGAGCCGAACCCCAGGGAGCTGTTCGCGGACGTCGCGCCGGCCGACCCGCTCCACTTCAAGGACACCAAGCGCTACCGGGACCGGCTCAAGAGCTATCAGCAGGCGGTCGGCGAGCGCGACGCCGTGGTGGTCGTCCAGGGCCGGCTCGAGGGCCGGCCGGTCGTCGTCGCCGCGATGGAGTACCGCTTCATGGGCGGCTCCATGGGCTCGGTCGTGGGGGAGAAGATCACCCGCGCGGTCGAGAGGGCGACGGACAAGAAGATGCCGCTCGTGATCGTCAGCGCCTCGGGCGGCGCCCGCATGCAGGAGGGGGTCCTCTCGCTCATGCAGATGGCGAAGATCTCGGCCTCGCTCGCCCGCCTGCGCGAAGCGCGGATCCCTTACGTCTCCGTGCTGACCGATCCGACGACCGGCGGCGTCACGGCCTCCTTCGCGATGCTCGGGGACTTGAACGTCGCCGAGCCGGGCGCCCTGATCGGTTTCGCCGGACCGCGGGTGATCGAGCAGACGATCCGCCAGAGCTTGCCCGAAGGGTTCCAGACCAGCGAGTTCCTCTTGGAGCACGGCTTCCTCGACCTCGTCGTTCCCCGCGCCGAGCTCAAGGGGACGCTCGCTCGCTGTTTGAAGCACCTCGATCGCCATTGACCTCGACGTCGAGCTGACCCTCGTGAACGCTTCCGGCGGCGGACCGAGCGCGGACGCGATCCTCGCTCGCCTCGAAGGGCGGGGCATCCGGCTCGGGCTCGAGCGCATGCGCTGGCTGCTCGCCGACCTCGGCTCCCCGGAGCGGGCCGTGCCGGCGGTGCTCGTCGCGGGGAGCAACGGCAAAGGCTCGACCTCCGCGCTTCTCGCCGCGATCGTGCAGGCCGCCGGCTACCGGACGGCCCTCTACACGTCGCCGCACCTGGAAGCGGTCGAGGAGCGCCTGCGCCTCGACGGCCGCGCGATCCCTTCCGGCCGGCTGGTCGAAATCCTCGAGCGCATGCTCGCGGCGGCCGAGGCCGCGGGCGAGGAGCCGCCCACCTATTTCGAAGCGCTCACCCTCGCCGCGTTCGTCTGGTTCGCGGCGGAGAAGGCCGAACTCGCCGTCCTCGAGGTCGGGCTCGGCGGCCGGCTCGACGCGACCAACGTCGCTCTGCCGATCCTCTCGCTCATCTCCTCGATCAGCCTCGAGCACCGCGAGATCCTCGGCGACACCCTCGCGGCGATCGCGCGAGAGAAGGCGGGGATCCTGCGCGCCTCGCGCCCGGCGCTCGCCTGGATCGAAGCGCCGGAGGCGCGGGGAATGGTCCGCCAGGAAGCCGACCGGCTGGGTGCACATCTCGAGATGGCGCCCGACCGCGTGCGGATCTTGGAGGTCCGGTCGCGCGGCTGGGACGGCCAGGAAGTGGACCTCGAAACCGCACGCGGACACTACCGCCTGGCCCTCGCCCTCCCGGGCGCCCACCAGCTGCGGAACCTCGGTCTCGCGGTCGCGGCCGCGGAGGATCTCGCCGGGCTCGGCTTTCCGGCGATCGACGTTCCCGCGATCGAGCGTGGCGTCGCCGCCTGCCGCTGGCCGGGCCGGCTCGAGTCGGTGCTCTTGCCCGGCGGCAAACGAGTGGTCTTGGACGCCGCGCACAACGCCGAGGGAGCGGAGATGCTCGCGCGTTTCCTGGCCGAGCGGCGAGCGGAAAGCGGGGAAGGGTACGACCTCCTGATCGGCATCCTCGGCGACAAGGACGCGGCGGAAATGCTCGCTCAGCTCGCCCCGCGAGCCGAGCGGATCGTGCTCACCACGCCGCCGAGCCCGCGAGCCCAAGACCCGGTCCATCTCGCCACCCTGGTGCTTTCGAGCGCTCCCCTCGAGGTGATCTCCGATCTCGCCGCGGCGCTCGACCACGCGCTCGCGACGAGCGCTCGACCGCTCATCGCCTGCGGCTCGATCTTCCTGGTCGGGGCGGTGCGAGGGCTGCTACGAGAGCGGTTCGGGGTGCCGATTTGAGGCGTCGGCGATCAATCCAGATCTCTTCTGTTGCTCTCGATGAGGCGGCGCAGCCGGTCGTGGTCGTGGTCGAGAGTGATGGCGATCAGGAGCACGAGGCCTTCGGGTTCCTCCGCAGTCGGCTCGCGCCACTGCGCGATGATCCGAAGGAGGTTGCGCCCGCGGTATTCGAACAGTCCCGCGACGCCCGGAACGCGATAGGCGCTCGGTCGCCACGATTGCAAGGCCGGATCGAGAGTCGGGTGCCGTGCCCGTCCGAGCAACTCGATCAGCGCTGTGATTTCGTCGGCTTGGCGCGTCCGCTCGGCCGCGGATAGTTTCTCGAACGTCTTGCGAAAGGCTCGATCCTTCCAGGTTGGATCAAAGGACCGGATCTGCCTAGGCATCGAGGAGCTGGCGCACGACGTCTTTCGGATCGTCGATCGGTTGGCTCCAAAGGCTCCGATCGTCGAGATCCGCGGCAGCGATCCGCTCGTAGAGATCCTGCCAGCGCGGACTCAGGCGCAAGAACGAATCCTCGTCGAGCTTCACGGGGGCATTCGTTCCCCAATTCTCCGGCCCCAGCTCGGTGTTGAGCCGCTTGGTCACGCGGCCGAGCTGCTCGACCGGAAGCCGCCCGTATTCGCAGGCCACGAGATCTACGATCTCTTGCTCTTCTTCGTTCAGCGGCTCGCGGACCGCTCCGAGGCGCGCTTTGATGCGCACGGCGCTTTCCGAGAATCGTGCGGGCTCCACCTGGAAGACCGGATCGGACTCCGGGTGGTGAGTGAAGAAGCGATAGATCTCGGGCGCGACGACTCCCTGATCCCAAGCTTCGAATCGGATGCCGGTCAGCCGCCGCCCGAGGGAGTGCTGCGCGACGACATCGACCAGATAGGGGAGCTTGACTGCTTGGGTCTTGTACAGGCCGCCGAGCTTCTCGCAGAGGCGAGCGAGGACAGCCTCCGTCTTGGGGTCGAGCCGCGCTTCGAGGTTCATGCCGCATTCTCGCGCCCGTGCGAGGCGCAAGTCAAGCGGAACACGCTGCCCGCTACATCAATGGATCGTAGAGCGGGAAGTGCGCGCAGAGAGCCCGGACCTTGGCCCGCACGGCGGCTCCGACCGCGGGGTCTTCTGCGCTCTTCAGAACCTCGGAGATGAGGTCTCCGACCTCGTCCATCTCGGGCTCTTTCATCCCGCGCGTGGTGAGCGCGGGCGTGCCGATGCGGATCCCGGAGGCGACCATCGGCGAGTTTGTGTCGAACGGGATCGTGTTCTTGTTGACCGTGATCCCGGCCGCCTCGAGAGCGTTCTCGGCGACCTTTCCGGTCAGGCCCGCGACCGCGACGTCGACTAAGAAGACATGGTTGTCC
>DATMZM010000068.1:0-5534 GCA_035607445.1 Thermoanaerobaculia bacterium
TGCCGCGGCGGGCGCCGCGCGGCCGGTCGGCGGGCAGGTCGAGCGGCGGCACGTCGCTCAAGCGGGCCCGGAAATGAGCGAGCGGCTCGGCCAGCCGCTCGCCGGTCCAGGTCGCGAGCTGCCAGAGCGCGAAGTCGGCGGGCTGGATGGGTGGTGGCGGCAGGACCGGAAATGCCGGCGCGCGTCCTCCGGCGAACGCCTTGTAGCCCGCCTCGAGCTCGGCCATGAACGCCACGATCGAGGCGCCGTCGGCGATCAGGTGATGGAAGACCGCGAGCAGCCGCGCCGCGGAGGCGTCGAGCCGCAGCAGCGCGAACCGGGCGAGCGGACCGCCGGCGAGATCGAAAGGCCGCCGCGCGGTATCGGACGCGAGCCGTTCGGACTCCCGCTCGCGAGCGGCGCTCGAAAGCGCCTGAAGGTCGATCCCCGGGCAGCGCGCGACCGCGAGCGAACCCTCGATCCGCTGGAACGGCTCGCCGTCGTGCTCCGGGAACGACGTCCGCAGCGCTTCGTGCCGGCCCGCGATCGCCCGCAGCGCCCCGGCCAGCGCCGCCTCGTCGAGCGCTCCCGAGACATCGATCGCCCCGGCCACGTGGTAGGTCGCCGTACCGGGCTGCAAGCGCTCAAGGAACCAGAGCCGCCGCTGCGGAAACGAAAGCGGGATCCGTTCCGGTCGAGCTCCGGCGACGAGCGGCGGCAGCTCCTCTCCGCCGCCGGCGGTTCCCGCGAGCCGCTCCGCGAGCGCCGCGACCGTCGGCGCCGCGAACAGCCACGCGAGCGGGACCTCCCGGCCGAGCGCCCGCGACGCCCGGCCCGCCGCCCGCGTCGCCGCGAGCGAATGGAGTCCCGCCGCGCGCAGATCGTCGAGCGCGCCGATCCGCTCCCGCCCTAAAACCTCGGCGAAGACCCCGCAGAGCGCCGCCTCGACCGGCGTCCGCGGCGCCGCGTCGGCCTTCGCCTCCGGCTCGGGGGTCAGCGCCCGCCGATCCACCTTGCCGTTGGCGTTGCGCGGCAACGCCTCGATGGCGAGGAACGCAGCCGGGACCATCGCCTCCGGCAAGCGGGCCCGAAGCCAGGCGCGCAGCTCCTCGACCCCCGGTCCTCGGGCCGGTCGAATGCCGTCGCCACCCGGACCGCCCGCCGGCATCCCCTCCGGATCCGCCCCCGTCCGAGGCACGACGAAGGCCGCGAGCCGCCGCCCCTCCCCCTCGCCGAACGCCACGACGGCGGCCTCCCGGATCGCGGGGTGCGCGATCAGGCGCGCCTCGATCTCCCCGAGCTCGATCCGCTGGCCGCGGATCTTCACCTGCTGGTCGATGCGGCCGAGGAAGTCGAGCACGCCGTCCGCCCGGAAGCGCACCAGGTCTCCGGTCCGATAGAGCCGGGAGCCCGCCGCGCCCGAGAACGGATCGGGCACGAAGCGCTCCGCCGTCAGCTCCGGCCGCCCGAGGTAGCCGCGCGCGAGCCCATCGCCGCCGAGCAGCAGCTCGCCGACCGCGCCCGCCGGCGCGAGGCGCCCGCCGCGGTCGGCGACGAACGCGCGCGAGCCGCGGATCGGCCGGCCGATCGGCGGCGCGAGGCCGCTCCCGTCGCCCTCGGGCGGCACCTCGAGACAGATCGAGACGATCGCCGCCTCGGTCGGTCCGTAATGATTGACGAGCACGAACGGCAGCCCGGGCGGCGGCGGGCGGCGCAGCCGGTCGCCGCCGGTGAACAGCGAGCGGAGCGTCGAATCGGCCGGCCATGCCTCGGCGAGGGCCGCCTCCGCGACCGGCGTCACCAGGAACGCGACCGTCGCCCGCTCCCGCGCGAGCCACGCCGGCAGGCGCGCGGGGTCGCCAGGCAGGGATTCTTCGGCCAAGAGCAGGCAGCCGCCGCCCGCGAGGGTCGGCCAGATCTCTTCGACCGCGGCGTCGAACGCCGGCCCGGCGAGGAGCGGCGTGCGATCCGCGACGCCGAGCCGGTAGAACGTCCGATGCCAGAAGACGACGTGCTCGAACGCGCCGCGCGAGACGACGACCGCCTTCGGCCTGCCGGTCGAGCCCGACGTGTAGATCATGTAGGCCGCGTGGAGGGGATCGACGGCGACCGGCGCCGCGAGCGGCGGCGCGGGCGGCGGCGCCGAGGGACGGAGGATCGTCCCGCCGAACAACCCCGCCGCGCGTTCCATGAGGTCCGCCGACGCGAGCAGGACGGCCGGCGCCGAATCCTCGAGCTCGAACGCCAGACGCTCGTCGGGGTGAGCCGGATCGAGCGGCAGATAGGCGGCGCCCGCCCAGATCGCGGCGACCGACCCGATCACCGCGTCGACCGAGCGCCCGGCGAGGATCGCGACCCGCGACTCCGGGCCGACGCCGCGCGCCGCGAGCGCCCCGGCGAGCGTGCGAGCCGAGAGGGCGAGCTCGCCGTAGCTGAGCCGCTCCGTCGCGCCCGGACCGCGCACCGCCTCCCGGTCCGGGGCGGCCAGCGCGTGCGCCCAGACCTGGTCCGGCGCCAGAGCCCGGGCCGCCTCGGCTCCCGGCCCCTCGCCCTCTCGAGCGTCCGGGTGGCGGCTCCAGGCCCCGAGCAGCTGCCCGCGCTCCTCGTCGCTCGAGAGCGGCAGATCGGAGAGCCGCGCCTCCGGCCGAGCCACGGCGCCCGCGAGCAGGCGCTCGACGTGACCGAGCATCCGGTCGAGCGTCGCCGGATCGAACAGGCCGGCCTTCGCCTCGATCACCAGGGCCAGCGCGCCGCCGACCGTCGCCGCCTGGAGCGCCAGCTCGAACGGCGCGCGCCGCTCGGGCAGGGGCAGCGCTTCGAGCCGCACGCCGCCGAGATCGAGAGCGGCGCCGGGCAGGCCGAGCGCGAAGGCCGCGAGGTCGCTCGCCGCGGCCTCCCGCTCAAGGGCGATGGCGACTTGAGCGAGCGGCGGGCGGGCGGGATCGCGGCGCGCGCCGCGGAGGGCGGCGAGCCGCTCGGCCAGGCGCGAGAACGGATAGTCGGCGGCGGCGATCGCCTCGGCCGCGGCGCGCCGGATCCGTTCGAGGTGGGTCCGAAACGGCGGATCGTCGCCGCAGGCGACGGCGAGCGCGCCCGGCTGGACCAGGTAGCCGACGAGCCCCGCGAGCCCCGGCGCGGCGCGGCCGGAGGTCGGGAGCGCGAGGGCGAAGCGCTCCTGCCCCGTCAGCCGATGGAGGGTGGCGCCCCAGACCGCGGCCAGGACGGCGAAGAGCGTCGCTCCGTTCTCGCGCGCGAATCGATCGAGGTCCTCCCCCACCCGCAGCGACAAGGCGCGCACCCGGCCGAGACCGCGGAAGGTCTGCGCTTGCGGGCGCGGATGATCGACCGGCAGATCGAGATCCTGCACGCCGTCCAAGCTCTCGCGGAGGGATTCCCAAAGAGTCTCCTCCCGTGCCGGATCGAGCCGCTGCCGCTGCCAGGCAACGTAGTCGCTGAAGAGGACTTGCGGCGGTGGTGGAAGCGCGACCAGGCGCGCCGCGACCTCCGCCCGGTAGAAGAGCCCGACCTCGCGGGCGAGCACGGCCAGCGAGGCGAAGTCGGCGACCAGGTGATGGACGGCGAAGGCGATCGCCACGCCGCCGCCCGCGAGGTCGAGCCGGGCGAGGCGGACGAGAGGATCGCGGGCGAGGTCGAACGGCCGGTAGGCGAGCGCCGCCAGGCGGGCCGCGATCTCCACGCCGTCCTCGCTCTCCATAGGCTCCGAGATCAGCTCGACCCGCGGCGGCCCGAAGCGCTGGACGGGCTCGCCGCCGTCGAGATCGAACGTCGCGCCGAGCGCGGGATGGCGGGCGACCGCCTGCTCGAGCGCGCGCTCGAGCGCCTCCGCGTCGAGATCGCCGGAACGCGCGGCGACGGCGATCGTGTAGGCCCCGGGCGCGAGCCGCTCGGCGAAGTAGAGCGCCTCCTGGCCGGACGAGAGCGGCGAGATGGCGACCGCCGGCCCGGGGCGCGGGCCGTCGGGGGGCGCCGCGCCCGTCGAGACGGCGGCGCGGGAGGAGAGATCGTCGAGGCTCGCGCCGTCGAGCAGGTCGGCGATCGAAATTGCCGCGCCGAGCGCCGCCGCGGCGAGCTGCAGCTCGACGGCTCCGAGCGAGTCGAGACCCTGGGCGGTCAGCGGACGGGAGGGATCGAGCCGTTCGGGAGCGACGCCCAGGGCGCGCGCGGCGGCGGCGACCATTCCTGCCGCCCGGTCCGGCGCGGCGTCCCTCCCCCCGGGGAGGGCGGGCGGGGGCTCTGGGGGGAGGACAGGAGGGGGGTCGACAGCGCGCCAGAGGGCGAGCTCCCCCGCCAGATACCCCGCCCGCGTCGCGCTCCGGCGCACCTTGCCGCTCGTCGTCTTGGGCAGCGCGCCCTGCCCGAGGAGAAGGACCTTCCAGGCCTGGACCTGGTGGCCCCGCGCGACGGCATCGCGGATCGCTTCGACGATCTCCTCCGTCTCGGCGCGGCTCCTGCGGTCGACCTCCGCAGCGACGATCAGCCTCTCCTCGCCGTCCGCCTCGACGGAGAACGCCGCCGCGCCGCCGGCATGGAGGTCCGGGTGGCTCGCCTCGGCCGTCCGTTCGAGATCCTGCGGGTAGTGGTTGCGCCCGCGCAGGATGATCAGGTCCTTGTGCCGGCCGGTGACGAACAGGTGCCCGCCCTGCTCGAACCCCAGATCGCCGGTGCGCAGATAGCCGGCTTCGCCCGCCTCGGAGGCCTCGTCCGCGATCCGCGCGCCGAAGGTCTCGGCGCTCAGCTCGGGCCGCCGCCAGTAGCCGTCCGCGATCGAGGGGCCGCGGACCCAGATCTCGCCGATCCGACCCGATCCGGCTCTCCGGCACGTCTCGGGATCGACGATCGCGAGCCGGTGTTCCTGGCGCGGGCCGCCGCAGCCCACCAGCCATCGCGCGTCCGGATCGCCGGGGAGGGCAGGCCGCGCCTCGTGGCGCTCGAGACCCTCGGCGTCGAACGCCGCGATGACCGGAAGCCTCGGCGGGGTGCCGCGCTCCGGGCCGGCGACGAAGAGCGTCGCCTCGGCGAGCCCGTAGCACGGATAGAAGGCCTCGCGTTCGAAACCGCTCGGCGCGAAGGCGCGCGCGAAGGCGGCGAGCGTCTCCGCGCGGACCGGCTCGGCGCCGCTGAACGCCACCTGCCAGCTCGAGAGGTCGAGCGCCCCGGCTTCCTGGGGCGTGATCTTGCGCGCGGCGAGCGCGTAGGCGAAGTCCGGACCGCCGGAGGTCGTCGCCCGGTAGCGGTCGATCGCCTCGAGCCAGCGCGCCGGCCGCTGCAGGAACGCGACCGGCGACATCAGCACGCAGCGGCCGCCGCAGAAGAGCGGCTGCAGAACGTTCCCGATGAGCCCCATGTCGTGGTAGAGCGGCAGCCAGCCGACGACGACCGAGTCGGCCGACATCCCGAACGCGACGCCGATCATCCGTTCGTTCGCGAGCAGGTTCGCGTGCGTCACCTGCACGCCTTTCGGCGTCGCGGTCGAGCCGGACGTGTACTGGAGGAACGCGACCGACCGCGGCTCCGGCTCCGGCGCGTCGCGATCG
>DATMZM010000448.1:0-6630 GCA_035607445.1 Thermoanaerobaculia bacterium
AGTCATCGCGAGAACGTGACGATCGAGGTCGAACGCCGGATCGTTCTCCCAGCGTGGCCGGCCGCCCGAGGCCTGCGGCACCACCCTCTGGCGAAAACGGGAGATCGGCACCAGCCGCCGCTCGACCGTCTCGCGCAGGCGCGGGAACGACAGCGGGCGCGCGAGCACGAGCACGCCGTTGATCAGCATCAGGTTGGTCGGGTCGTCCATCCTGAGCCAGGCGTAGTCGACGCTCGAGAGCGCCTGGTCTCGCTCGCGGGAGCGAGCGTCTGGGGTAGCGGTCACGCGATCTCCCTCCGGTCGGCCCCCGGAGTGTAGCCGCTCGCCGGGCGGGGGCGAAGGGGCCGGTGCCGCCGGCTGACATCCGCTCCGCGATGCCGTAGGCTCTCGGCGTTCGCAAGCCATGACGCCCATCGTCTGCTACTTCATCCAGAGTCATCGCGACCCGGAGCAGATCTATCGCCTGGTGCGCACGCTCCGCCGCGGCAGCGCGCGCGGGCGGATCGTCGTCCAGCACAACTTCGCGGCAGGCTGCGACCTCGACTGGTCGCCGGTCGCGGACCTCCCCGACGTCCACCTCTTCCCGGCCTCCGGGCCGCAGATCCGCTCCAACTTCTCCTGCCAGGTGCAGCCCTATCTCGATCTGATCGACTGGCTCGAAAGGGAGGGCCTGGCCTACGACTGGCTGGTCAACCTCTCGGCGCAGGACTACCCCGTCACGCCGGTGCCGGCGATCGAGGAGTTCCTGGGCGCCGCCACGGCGGACGCCTTCATCCGCTATTGGGACGTCCTCGGGCCCGCGAGCCCCTGGTCGCGGCGCAAGGCGCGGGCGCGCTACTGGCATCGCTACCGGCTCGTCCCGGGGGCGGAGCGCGCGCTCCACGCCGCGCGCGTCGTGACCAAATTCCTGCCGCTCCACTTCTATCTCGACTACGGCCCCTGGGTCGGCGTCCGCCGGCTGAAGACGCCGTTCGGAGCCGGCTTCCGCTGCTACGGCGGCTGGGCCTGGTTCTCGCTTCGGCACGCCGCCGTCCGCTTCTTCCGCGAGTACCTCGACGCGCATCCGGACTTCACCGCCCACTATCGCGACACCAAGGTCCCCGAGGAGTCGCTGGTCCAGACCGTCCTCGCCAACAGCGGCCGATTCGATCTCGTGGACGACGACTTCCGCTACATCGACTACTCGCGGGCCTACAAAGGAGCGCCCCGCATCCTCACCGGCGCCGATCTGCCGCTTTTTACGACCGGCAAGTATCACTTCGCGCGGAAGTTCGACTACGCCGACCCCGGAGTGCTCGATCGCATCGACAGCGAGCTGCTCGGCATCGAGCCCGAGCGAGCGGGCTGAGGCTGCCATGACCGGATCACCGAAGCCGAAGGCCAGCCGGCGAAAAGCTCCGGGCAGCAGCTGGGATCTCGCCCGCCGATTCGCGCTCGCGCTCCCCGGCGTCGAGGAGGGGAGCTGCTACGGCACACCCGGCCTGCGGGTGAAGGGCAAGTTCATGGCCCGCCTCTGGGAGGACGGCGAGACGCTGGTGGTGAAGCTCGACTTCGATCGCAAGGAGCTGCTCCTCGCGGCCGAACCGGACGTCTTCTTCACGACCGATCACTATCGCGGCTACCCCTCCGTCCTCGTCCGCCTGTCGAAGATCGATCCGGACGCGCTCCGCGGCCTGCTCGAGGACGCCTGGCGGATCGCGGCGCCGAAGCGCCTGCTGGCGGCTCACGGGATCTGATTGCTTCATGTAGGGGGGCAGCTTGCCCGCCCCCGCGGGCGGAGGCAAGCTCCGCCCCTACGCGAGCCGACTCAAAGAATTCGCCCCTCAGGCCATCACCGCGAGCGTCGAGAACACCGGCGCGACGAGGCTCTCCTCGCCGCGGATTTGCGCCTTCGCCCGCGCCTCGTCTCCGCCCAGCCCCTTGGTCAGCAGCAGCCAGGCGGTCTCGCCATCCATCCGGATCTCGGCGCTCGGGTCGGACACATGTCCTCGATGGAGGCCCCAGCCGGTTTCTCCGCGGAGCAGCACGAAGTCGTAGAGGGCCTTGCCTTCGATCCGGATCGCGACGGCGGTGCCCTCGGGCGCCGGCACCTCCGCGTAGCGAGGGGGGAGCGCGCGCAGGAACGTCTCGAGCACGGGCTCGACCAGGTGCGGCGCGTCGAGCGGCGGGGCGGCGACGGCGAGGCGGATCTGTTGCTGGTGGTGCCAGCGCTCGGTCAGCTCGCGCGCGACGTCGAACCAGGCGAGCGACTCCGATTCGCCGGCCCAGGCGACGGGAAAGAGAGCGGGCGCCCACGGGTCCACGCTGGCGAGGTGCGCGGCGAGGGGCGGCTCGATGGTCGCGAGGAGATCGGTGAGCGCCGCCGGGGAGACGCGGCGGAAGGCGGCGACCCACTCGGCGTTCAGATCGTTGAGGAAGGCGACGAGATCGCGGGGGGATGCGATGGGTCTGCCCGGTGAGGGCGGCGCGAAGCGGTCGCGGTCGAAGGAAAGGCGGCGGAGAGCGGTATCGAGGAGGTGAGCGGCCACGTCCTTGACCGTCCATGCGGGGCAGACGGTCGGGCGCCGCCAGTCTTCCGGCGCGAGAGATCGGAGCAGCGCGATCAGCTCGCGGCCGACCTCCGGAAAGAGGCCGGCGACGTCGATCGGAGCGACCGGGCGGAGCGCAACGGGGCTCCCCATCATGCCGGAGGCTCCCCGGGCGCGCCGCCGGTCTCCGCCTCGCGCTCGCGGAGCTGTTCGAGCACCGAGGCGATCGCCCGTTCGGCTGCGGCGCCGCCGCCGAGCTCGATCGCGCGCCGGAACCAGGGCGCGGCCGCGGCGGGATCGTCGGCCACGGCGTCCAAGTAGTGGCCGAGCTGGAGGTGCGCTTCGAGGTGGTCGGGCTCCTTCGCGACGGCCGTCCGGTAGCTCTCGAGCGCGGCGTCGAGAGGATGGTCGCCGTCGTCCGAGAGGAGGATCAGGTCGCCGCGCAGGATCCAGAGGTCGGCGGAGCCCGGATGCTCGGCGAGGGCGTCCTCCGCCTTCTCGACGTCCTCGGTGCGAGCCCGCCCGCGCTTCTGCACCCGCTCGCGCAGGCCGTCGATGAAGTCCGGAATGTCCATGCGGCTCCTTCTTAAGAGCGCTCGCCGGGAAGTGGGGAAGCAGCCTCGCAGCATTCTACTGTTCGGGATCGTCCTCCGATCGCGGCCGAGCTCCGAGAGCTCACCCGCGGTTCGCACGTGCTAGTTTCGAGCGACGGCGTTCCAATCGTTGCCAACCGAGCGCGGTGCCTTCCCGCGCCGCGCCCAGATCACGGGCCGAGACGAGCCCGAGGAGAATCGACCATGAAGAAGATGGATACGGCCAAGAAGCCCGCCCCCCGTGCGCTCCCCGACACCACGCTCGAGAGCGTGATCGGCCGAGGCGTGCTCCTTGCCGACCGGACCGGCGAGCCGGACGGCGGCCAGTAGGCCGGGGACCCTTTTTCAGCGGAGCGAGAGATCCGCATTCCGGACTCTCGTTCCGCGGTTGTCCGTGCGGCTGTCAAGCCGGCCGCCCCGCCGCCGCGATACGATGCGGCGGCCATGTCCCACCCTCCCGATACTTCCCCTCGCGGCGCCGCCGTGATCTCCGGCGCCGGCTCCGGGATCGGGCGCGAGATCGCGCTCGAGCTCGGCCGGCGCGGGTTCCCTCTCGCGCTCCTCGGCCGCCGCGAGGATTCCCTCCGCGAGACGCTCGCCCTCTCGGGCGTCGAGGACGGCTTCGCGCTCTCGATCGACGTCCGCGACGCGGGAACGGTCGAGGCCGCGGCGCGCGAGATCGAGGCGCGATGGGGGAGCGCGGCCGTCCTGGTCCCGGCGGCGGGGGTCGCCGCGATCGCCCCGCTCGACGAGCTGGCCCCGGACGACTTCGCCGCCATGCTCGCGACGAACCTCGGCGGCACCTTCCACCTGATCCGCGCCTTCCTGCCCGCCATGAAGCGGCGGGGGAGCGGCTGGATCTTCCCCATTCTCTCGGTCGCCGCCCGCCGCGCCTTCCCCGGCTGGGGAGGCTACGCGGCGAGCAAGTGGGGGCTCGACGGCCTCGTCGCCTGCCTGCGCGAAGAGCTGCGCGGCAGCGGCATCCGCATCACCGCCCTCTATCCCGGCGCGACCGACACGTCGATCTGGGACGGACTTGCCGGCTGGGACCGCGACGCGATGGTGCCGCCGCGCGAAGTGGCTCGCGCGATCTCCTACGCCCTCGACGCCGACCCCAAGGCGCTCATCGAGGAGATCCAGCTCGGGCCGGCCGGAGGGGCGCTGTGAGCCCGCTGCTGCTCGCGACGCCCTTTCTGCCGCTCCTGGTCTACCTGCCCGGCGGCCGTTGGCTCCTGCCGCTCGTCGCGCCGCTCACCCTCTATCCGAGCTTTCGCCGCCTGGTGCGGGAGGGCGACGTCGAGCGCGCCTGGCTCGCCGGGATCGCCTGGGCCGCGCTCCTGTCGCTCGGCGTGATCGCCCTGACTCAAAGTTCGCCCGGCGCCGCGGGAGCGGGCATCCTCCGCGGCGAGCCCTACCGCATCGAGATGTTCGGCTGGATCGCGACCGGCGTCGCGCCCGAGAATTCGCCGCGCCTCTTCGTGCCGCAGCTCCTGCTCCACCTCGGCCTCTTCCTCGTCCTCACCTGGATCTCCGGCGGCTATCTCGGCCTCGTCCTCGGTGCGGCGCTCGTCGACTACATGAGCTACTTCGTCGGCTCCTACGCCCTCGCCGCCCACACGCCCTTCCTGGGCTCGATCCTCGCCTGGGTCCCCTGGTCGGTGATCCGGGTCGGAGCCTTCGTCCTCCTCGGCGCCCTCTTCGCGCGCCCGCTCCTCGTCCGCCGCCTCTGGCCCTTCGAGCGCCGCGACCGGCCCTACTTCGCGCTCGCCGCGACCGGCATCGCCCTCGATCTCATCATCAAGACCCTCGCCGCCCCCGCCTACGGCCGGTTCCTCCACGCGCTCGCCCAGCGGGCGGGCGGCTCGATCGTTCCCTGAGCTTCCGAGGAGCGCCGGGGACGATTCTTTTCCGTTCCATCCGGGCCCGCCGGCTGTCTCAAGAGGGCATGCCGGCGCTCGGACTTCCCAAACTCCTCCCTCAAGGACCGCCCGTGTTCGCAGTCACCGGCGGCCGGGTGCCGGCATGCACGCCTCGACGGACTTCGTCGAACGCCCTCCGCGCGGCTGGTTCGGCGAAGAGGTCTTCCTGTACGCTCCGTCGCGTGAGCGCGGAGCCGGCGAGCGACGAGGAGCTGATCGAGAGAGCGCGCCGCGAGCCGGCGTTCGCCGACGACTGCTTCGCCGAGCTCTACCGGCGCTACCACCCGAAGGTCGCCGCCTGGTGCCTGCGCATCGCGGGCGACCGCGAGGAGGCGGCGGACGTGGCGCAGGAGGTCTTCCTGCGCATCCATTCGCGGCTCGGCTCGTTCCGGGGGGAGAGCCGGTTCTCGACCTGGCTCTACCAGGTGACCCGGAGCGTCGCTCTGAACCGCGCCGAGTACGCGTCGCGGCGGAAGACCGATTCGCTCGACGAGGACGAGGCGTCCGAGGTGATCGACCCCTTGGCGGGGATCGACGCGAGCCTCGAGGAGGCCGAGATCCACGCCCGCTTGCGCGCCGCCGTCGAGTCCGACCTCGAGCCGCTCGAAGCGCGCGTGCTGATCCTCCACTTCGTGCACGGCCTGACCCTGCCGCGCATCACCCAGTTGCTCGCGCTCGCCAACAAGTCGGGCGCCAAGGCCTACATCGTGAGCGCCCTGCGCAAGCTCAAGGCGGGCTTCGCGCGCGGCGAGCTTTGGAGGACCGAGCCCGGGAGGGCGACGCCATGAGCGATCGGAATCATCAGGAGCCGCGGGATCTCGCCGCCCTCGCGGGACGGCTGCGCGCTGCCTATGCCGGTTCGGGCTGCCCGCCGCCCGAGGTCTTCCTGGAAGAGGAGTGGGATCGTCTGACGCCCGCGGAACGCTCGCGCATCGAGGAGCACGCGGCGACCTGCGCCGCTTGCGCCGCCGAGCGCGATCTCGCCCGCCTCTGGGATCTGCCCGCGGACTCGGGCGATCTGGCTCCCGACCCCGCCGACGTCGCCTACGTCGTCTCGCGCTTGCGGCGGCCGGCGCAGGCGATCGCCGCGCCCTCGAACGTCGTCCCCTTTCCGGGAGCCCGCGCGACCCCGCCGCGGGACGCAGCGCCCGTCGCCGTCCGCACGAGCCGCTCCCATCGCGGCGCCTGGGGCCTGGCGCTCGCCGCGGCGCTCGCTCTCGGCATCGGCCTGACGCTCGAGATGCGGCGGGGGTCGCTCCCCGCCGTGCCGCCTCCCACCTCGGGGGAAGACACCCACCGCGGCGCCGCGGTCCTGCTCCGCGGCCCCGAAGGGGAGCTGGCCGCGGCGCCGCGCGAGCTCTCCTGGGAGCCGGTCGCGGGAGCCGCCAGCTATCGCGCCACCTTGCGCGAGCCGCTCGGCGCCGAAGTCTGGAGAGGCACGGCGAAGAGCCCGCGGATCGAGTTGCCGGAGGCCGTCCGCTCCTCGCTCGCGACCGCCGTCGTCTACGCTTGGGGCGTCGAGGCGTTCGACGCGGCCGGCGCGCGGCTCGCCGGCTCCGAGCCGCTCAAGTTCCGGATCACGCCGACTGC
>DATMZM010000043.1:0-3303 GCA_035607445.1 Thermoanaerobaculia bacterium
TGGAGCATGACCCCTTGCGGCTTCGCGACGGGGGGGGAGGCGGCGGTGACGGTCGAGCAGGACGGCTGCGCGATCCGCTTCACGATTCCCCGGCTCGGACGCTTCGCGGGCAACGTCGCCGACCGTCGCAGCGATGGGCCCTTGGCGCTCGAATTCGATCCCGAAGCACCCGGCAACGGCCCGGCCTGCGATCCCAGCTCGGCCGCCGCCCTCGACGCGACCGATCCCGAGCGCGTCCTCATCCCCTTCGGCGCCTCCCCCGCGCCCTGTTGCCAGCACGGGATGGTGCGGCTGTCGCGTTAAGAGCTGGAATTGACTCGCTGGTCGAACAGGCGTTTGAGAGCGCTCGTGCAGCGAAGGAGGCTGGGAGAAGATCTCGCCGCCGACTCCGGATTCCAGCGCGCGACGGAGAACTCGACCAGGCGAGCCACGTAACCCGGGCCGACCTCGGCCGAGATCCCTCTCTCCGGCACCATGTCGTCGCGAATCTCGCGCGACCGTGACTTCCGGGCGAGATCGACGAGCGTGCGCTTCGGGCGATCCAACCGATCCGGATGGCTCGGAATGGAATCCACCGAGATTCCCAAGAATCGACCGAGGCCTTCCCGGTCGGCGAGCAGCCAGGACTCGACCGAGCGAACGGCGATCCGGAGCAGAAGGTTGGGAAACTCGACGACTGGCGGCCTGAGCCGATCGTGCAGCTCCGGGGCGCAGGGGGCATCGTGATCGAGGTCGCGCAGGACGAGCCAGCGACCGAATCGAGAGGCCCGCAGGTAACCGGGCAGCCGTCGATCCAGACGGTGTTTGCCTCCCGCCACGTGGCAAGTCGCAACGGTGAACCCCGCGCCGCTCGCCAAGCGGCGGGCCACCGCGGCATCGGAATCGCCCTCGACGGCGAGGGTGAGGAAATGGTTTCTAGCCACCGAGTTGGATGGCCAGTTGGGAAGCGGCCGCCGGCTCCGTCATGGGCAGAACGGCCTCCGCCATCGTGAGGCCTCCCTCGAGTAGGGCTTTGATTTCCCGGTGATCCGCCGCGAGCGAGGCCGTCGTGCCCTGATCCGAAGGCGCGAGAAGAACGACTTCCTCCGGAGCGATCGTCGGGTCGGACAGGAGCTCGAACGAGTGGGTGCTGACGAAGACCTGGCGCCGGCTCTTGCCTCCGGCCCGGGCCATCATCGAGGGAACCTGCCGGACGATCGCCGCATGGAGGGAGAGCTCGGGCTCTTCGAGGAGCAGAGGTGCCGTGCCGTCGAGAAGGGCCCACAGGAGTCCGAGTAGGCGGAGCGTGCCGTCGGAGAAGTGCTCTTCGGACTGCCAGCCCGCGCTGGGTCGCCAGTGTTCGGATCGTCCGCGAAGATGAGGAACGCCCCGGGAGTCGCGTTCGAGATTCACCTCGCCGAGCTGAGGGACGGCCAAGCGCAAAGCGGCGTTGATGCGCCGGAGCCGGCTCGTTTGCGTCTTTCTCGGCGTCGCGGCGATGCGCTCGAGGAAATCGGTACCGAAAGGGTCCTCGGCCCTCGATCGCGAGCGCTCCGGGTCGCGGACGAGCTGCGGAACGAGATGGAGATAGCGGATCTGGGCGAAGAACTCGGCGATCTCGCGGAACTCCTTGTTCGCGTTGACCTGCTCCAAGTACGTCTGCGTCAGTCGATTCGGGTCCGCCCGGTCGGCATCGTCCGGACGCTCGAAGAGGGAGTGATCCCCTCGCCAGACCTGCTCTCGCTTGACGATGGGTATTCGCTGGGTGTCCTGCCCGAATTCGAGCCGATATCGCCATTCCCCGCCGTCGTCGAGATCGATCGAGACGTCGATCGCGATCGTCGGGCTCTGGCGCGCGTGGAAGCAGCGCAGCTGACCGACACCGCCGCGTGCGGCCACCGCGGTCTGAAAACCCCCCTGCGGTCCGGCGAGGTCGCGCAAGAAACGCAAGACGTCGAGGAGATTCGACTTGCCCGAAGCGTTGGGACCGACGAAGAACGCCCGCCGATGAAACTGGAGGTCGAGATGCTTGAAGTTCTTCCAGTTCTCGAGCCGGATCCTGCTGACTTTCATCGCCTGGAGATCCTAAGCGATCCCGGATTGGCCTGCCGGCGCCCGGGCGGCGGCGTCGCGGAAGCGGTGGACGATCGCCGCGGTCGGCTCGATCGAGGCGATCGAGCTGACGCTTTTCCCGGCCTGGAGGTAGTCCGTCGGCGAGTAGTTGCGGACGCCTTGCTTGAGCTTCCGGAAGGCCCGGAGCGAATAGATCATCCGCATCCAGTGCTTGGTCTTCCGGCCGCGCAGCATGAAGCGCCCGATCGGCCCGGCCTTGGTGCCGATGCGATCGACGTAGGGCGTGCGGATGACCGCGACCGGCACGCCGGTGAGCCGCTCGGTGAGGACGATGTCCTCCTCGCCGGCTTTCAGGATCGCCTGCTTGTAGGCGTCGGGCGCCGTGCACTCGAGGGTGGCGATGAAGCGGGTGCCCATCTGGACCGCGCCGTAGCCGACTTGGAGCGCGTGGACGAAGCCCTGCTCGTCGCCGATGCCCCCGGCGCAGACGAGCGGCACGCCGAAGACTGCGAGCTCGGCGTAGAGCTCCTCGATGCCGCGCGGCCCGGCGTGACCGCCCGCCCGGCGGTTGACGCCGATCAGCCCGTCGACCCCCGAGTCGACGCCTTTCTGGGCCCACTTCCTCTCGGTCGCGTCGTGGTAGACGACGCCGCCCACCGAATGCGCCCGGTCGACCACCCAGCGCGGGTTGCCCAGGGAGGTGAGGAAGAACCGCACCCCCTCCTCGATCGCCTCGTCGACGAACCGCCGCATCCTCTCGAGATAGGTCTTGGAGGACTGCTCGACGATGACGTTGAGCCCGATGGGCTTGCCGGTCAGGCTCCGGATGAAGCGCAGCCCGGCGCGGAACTCATGGCCGTGGACGAAGGTGAGCGACAGCGGCTGGACCACGCCCATCCCGCCGGCCTCGGAGGCCGCCGCGACCAGCTCCGGGTTGCTGCACGGGTACATCGGACCGCAGATCAGGGGGACCTCGATCCCCAGCTGGCGCGTGACGGGCGTGTCGAGCAGGCTCATGGTCGCAGGAGGGTATCCGTTCGGGGCCGGATCGTCGAGATCCGACTCCGGACGCTCCAAGGCGGCCCCGATTCCGGCTCGGTTCGCCCGGGGCGACTATAATTCCCCTCGTGAAGATCGCCCTCTCCTCGCGCGCTCGAATTCCGCTCCTCGCTTGCGGGGCCCTCGCGGCCTTCGTCTCCTGGGGTGGAGCGCGCGCGGCTCAGGCCGGGGCGGCCGCTCCGGGGCGCGGCG
>DATMZM010000041.1:0-10138 GCA_035607445.1 Thermoanaerobaculia bacterium
CGCCTCAAACCGACGAGGAACTCGCCCGAATCCCGTAGGGGGGCAGCTTGCCTGCCCCCGGGCGGAGGCAAGCTCCGCCCCTACGAAAACTTGACCCATCGGGAGCGATTCTCGTCGAGGAGCGTTGCTAGTGCGCAGGGCTGCCGTAGGGGTCGATGTCGGTACCCGCATCCGACGTCACTCCCGATCCGCGAGGCGCCGGGCTCCCGAAGGGATCGGTGTCCGCGCCTGCATCCGCCGTCACCCACGATCCGCGAAGCACCGGGCTGCTGTAGGAATCGACATCCGTACCCACGCGCGCAATCAATCCTCGAGTTGTCGCTTTCCACAACTCTAGGACTCGGTTCCAGATCGGTTGCCAAACCAAGAGCGGTCCCGAGGTCATGCCGCTGTCCGTAGGGCGGGGGGCGGCGACGGCGGGGGTGGCGAGCAGGGCGGTGAGCAGGGCGGCGACGGCGGCCAAACGCTGAAGATTACGGGACATGTGAATTTCTCCTCCCGATCCGCGGGTCGGGCCGGGTGCCGGAAAGGCCTCCGCGCCCGCGGGGACAACGCTCGGGCGTTGCGGGCGCCGCTAGCATCGCAGGAGTTGTACCGGGAGTGCTCACCCTCCTCCCCTGCCATGCCTTGCCGGCTGTTTCGAGCGTTGCCGATTCCGAAAACTTAAGATCCTTTTCAACGCCATGCCAGGAGATGGCACCGCGACGCACACCCGGAAGCATCGGGATCCTTCCCGGCAAGAACGGAACAGTGGGAAAAATTACGGATCAACTCCTCACAGCAACGAAATGTCGAATTTCTGTCCTTGACAGCGCCGCGCAGCCGGGTTTAGCCTCCCGGCCCATGCATCAACAATCCGTTGACGTTCAAAATGAAAGCGTCGATCCAGGGGACGGTTCCTCGCTCGCCGCGGCCTCCTCTTCCGGCGCCCTTTCGGGAGCGTCCCGCTCATGATCCCCGCACTCCGCGCTCGCCGGTGCGGCCTTGCCGCCGCCGCCCCCCTTCTCCCCGCTTCTCCTGGCGACGTCGTCGCTCTCGCTGTGCCGAATCGCCAGCCTTCGACGGCTCGCGAGCTCGCGGTGGTCTACGACCGCGCGCGGCCGGCCCTCCCGGAGCTCGCCGTTGGCGAGTTGCAGCTCTTGGCGGCCCGCCTCGTCTGGATCTCGGGGGACGAGGCCGCGGCGGCGGAGCTGTTCGCGCGCGCCGAGCGCTCGTTCGTGCGGGCCGGAGCCCCGATCTCCGTCGCGGCGGTGGGCTTGGAGCGGGCGGCGCTCGTCGCGCGAGCCGGCGCGGGGGTGGCGGGCGAGTCGCTCGCCGAGATCGCCCGCCGGCTCGAGATCCGGGCGCTGACCACCGACATCCCCGCCGGCCTGCGCGCGGCGCTCGAGCTGCTCGCCTGGGAGGTCGGGACCGGCCGTCCGAGCCCCGATCTCGTCGACGCGCTCGCCGAATACGGCCACTTCGTACGGACGGGCACCAAAGCGCCCGTGCTCCCTCATCCGGACGAGCGCGCCCTGCCTCTGCCGCTCCGCCTCCGAAACCTCGGCAGGACCCTCCTGCCGCTTCCCATCGACCCCGACCCAGGAGAGAAGACATGACGACCGACGCTGGAAACCCGTCCACCGCGCGCCCCGAAGATCCGACCCTCGAACCGCTCGAGCGGATCGGCACCGCCGTCGCCGCGGGACTCAAGGCCGAGCGCGTGCAGCTCCGCCTTCAGGAGATTCCGGGATGGCTGTACGACCCGGCGGCGGACGAGATCCGGCGCACCGTCGACCTCGGCGGCGTGGACGCCGCGCTCACCTACGCCTGCCTGGTCGTCGAGCTCGCCGCGGGCACCGGGCGGACGCCCGAGATCACGCTGCGCGGTGGTCGGCTGACCCTGGCCCTCGGCGGTAGCGCCGGCGGCGGCCTCGCCGCGGACGATCTCGACCTCGCCCGGCGCCTGGCCTTTCCGGCGGTGGTGGCATGAGCCGGATGCCGCCGGCCTCCCGAGCGCTCCGGGAGGCGACCCGAACGGCTCGGGGGCCCGCCCGCACGCTCCGGGTGCCCACCCGAGCGTCTCGGGGGCCCGCCCGAGCGGCGCGGGCCTCTACCGAACGCTCCGGGTGCCCTCCCCGGGACCTCGGGCGCACGCCCGAGGCCTTCGGGACCCCCACCCGAACGGCTCGGGGGCTTGCCCGAGCGCCGCGGGTACGCGCCCGAACGGCTCGGGAGCGTGCCCGAGGACCGCGGGTGCCGACCCGAGCGCCTCGGGGGCTCGCCCGAACGGCGCGGGTGCCTGCCCGGGCGCCTCGGGTGCTTGCCCGAAGGCCTCGGGAATCCGCCCGAGCGTTTCGGGACGCGACCCGGACGGCTCGGGTGCCCTCCCGACCGCCGCGGGTCCCCGCCGAACCGATCCCACGATCCGGCCCTTCCGGCCGGCTCGCTTTCCGAGGATAGACGCCATGACGACCACCACGTTTGCCGAAACCATCCGCCGCATGGAGCTGCTCGTCGCCAATCTGGTCCCGGTGCTCGACGAGATTCCCCAGATCCAGGACAAGCACACCGCGCTCAACGACATGCTCGTGCGCGCCAAACGCCTGGACGACGGGGAGGAGCAGCTGCGCGGCCAGCTCCGTGAGGCGACCGCGCTGCGCCTCGAGCTGACCGCCGAGGGCGCCCGCATCCGCCGTGAGCTGACGGCGGTCCTGCAAGCCCACTTCGGCTTCGACAACGAGCGCTTGATCCAGTTCGGCATCCGACCGCAGCCGAAGTCGCGGCGCAAGGCGGCAGCCCGCGTCCGCGACGGTGCGAACAGCGCGGTGGCCGCCGCCGCGGACGCGGGCGGCGAAGCGAATTCTTCCGAGTCGTAGCCAGACAGGCGCGCGGCGCCGGGCCGGGCCGCCCGGCGCCGCGCGTTGGCCGGCCCGGTTGCGATGCGAAAGGGTCGAGCGAAGCTCCGGTTCCGTTCCTCGCGAGCACGTTCGAGCGATAGGGTACACTTCTTCGTCATGAGCCAGGGAGAGATCCGTCGCGCGCGCCAGCTGCTCGCCGCGCTGATCCATCTGTCCAACAAGTCGCGCAAGGAGATCGACGATCTCCTCTTGAACTGCCGCGGCCAGACCAGCCAGATGATCACCGGCCGCGTCGCGCTCAAGTACGAGCACATCGTGCGCGTGCTCGAGGTCCTCGACGTCGATCCCGGCGACTTCTTCCGCACCCTCTACCCCAAATCCGGCGACCGCGGTCTCGCCAGCGCCCCGGTCCTGAAGCGCTATCTCGAGGCCATGGACAGGAGCGGAGACGTCCTCGAAGAGCCCGAGCCCGCCCCCGCGGCGCCCGTCGTCATCGACCCCGACGAGCTCGAGCGCCGCGTCCGCGCCGCCATGCAGGAGGCGCTCGCCGGGATGGCGACGGCGGCTCGCCCTGCCCCGCAGCCAGCGCCCACCTCCCGAGCCGGCAAGGCCAAGAAAGCAGCGCGAGCCGCATCGAAGCCGAAGCCCAAGGCCGCAAAGCCGCGCCGCAAGACGTAGGCAAGACGGAGCTACGTCAGGAGCCGCAGGTCTTGAAGGTGCCGAGATCCTGCACCGGCAGGGCGAGGCGCCCGGCCGGATTGCTGTATTGCTTGGTCAGGCCGGTCCGGGTGTCCGTCACGGTCAGGGTGTAGTCGAGCCGGGTCGTGGCTCCGGCGAGCACCTGGAAGCCGTTCGCCGTCGCGCAGGCGTCGTGGACGGTGACCAGCAGGTCGTACCGCTGATCGTCGAAGAAGGAGAAGACGCCGGCCTCGCTCGTGAGCGCGTCGACGGCGCTCTCGTCGCTCGCGCCCTGCTCGGTCCGCCAGGTGACTTCGGCCTGGAAGCGGCCGCCGGCGAGGCAGAGGGTGGTGCCGCTCGGCACGCAGGAGGTCTTCACGCCGTCGTCGTCGAGGACGTCCAGCGTCGCGGTCTTGCGGTCCGGATCGAGCGTCGCGCCGCCGGTCGGGGCCGAAAGGGTCAGGCGGACCGTCTCGTTGCCTTCGCGCAGGGCGTCCGGCCGGATCTGGACGCGGAAGAACTTGGGCGCGCCGTCGCCGGCGTTCCAGGCGAGGGTGCCGCTCGCCGCGACGAAGTCGGCGGGCGCCACGGCGCTGCCGCTCGCCGCCGACCACTGGACGGTCACCCGCCCCTTGACGCCGCTCGACCGCTCGACCGCGACGCGGGCGAAGACGTTGCCCTCGATCACCTGATAGCCGGCGTCGTCGAACTTGAGCACGCCCGGCCGGGTCGAGTCGTCGTCGCCCCGGTCGTCGCCGTCGCCGCTCTCGAGGATGCGGCCGACCGCGACGCCGCGCTGGCCGTCGATCGTGGCGCCGCCGGTCGGCCCCGACAGGACGACGCGGAAGGTCTCGCCGCCGTCGGCGACCGCGTCCCGGAGCAGCGGGACCTCGATCACCTTGTGCGAGCCGTCGCCCGGCCCCCAGGTGAGGGTGCCCGAGACCGCGGCGAAATCGACGCCGGAGGTGGCCGTGCCGCTCTCGGTGCGGAAGCCGACCGAGACGGTGCCCTTCTCGCCCATCGAGCGCTCGACCGCGACGAGGGCCATCGCGCCTTCGAAGCCGGCGAAGTCGCTCTGGTCGAACTTGAGCACGCCCGGGCGGCGATCGTCGTCGCCCCCACCACCTCCCCCGCCACCCCCACCGCCGCCCGACGAGAGGATGACCACGGTCGAAGTGCCGCGGGCGGGGTCGATCGTCGCGCCGCCGGTCGCGTTCGAAAGCGTCAAGCGGATCGTCTCCGAGCCCTCCGCGACCCCGTCGGACGCGATCGGCACGGTGAAGGTCTTGGTCGATTCGTCGCCCGAGCCCCAGGACAGGGTCCCGGAGACCGGCGTGTAATCGGAGCCAGCGGTCGCCGTCCCGTCGCTCGTGGCATAGGAGACCGACACCGCGCCCGACTCGCCCTGCGAGCGCTCGACGCGAACGACGGCCACCCCGGCCGTCTCCGCGACCTCGAAGCTCACCTCGTCGAACTTGAGGACACCCGGACCGCTCGCCACCGCCGGGACCGTCGCCAGGAAGAACAGAACCCCCGTGAGGGCACTCAAGCATCTGAACATCGAACACCTCCAACGCCGGGAATCAGGGAAGAAAAGCCGTCGAGCCCGGTCCCGATCGAACGCCGCGCTCGAGAGCGACGGGCCGAAGATAGTCGCGACCATCTGTCACGAACATGACAACCGCGGGTGCCTCCCGCTCGCCTTCGGTCCGTCCGCAGCCTTGAGACAGGCGAGGGGTGCGGGTGGAACAGGAGATCGCGGCGCAGCGCTTCGACCCCCTTCCCCAAGGAGAGGCAACTTGCCGCCCGCCCCCGAATCGCGCGAGGATCGGCCGACCCTTCGGGAGGCTCGCCATGCCCACTCTCGCGCCGGCCGTTCGCCAGCTGCTCCGCCGCCCGCCCTTGGGCGCGACCCTCGCCCTCGCGGCAGGCCTGGCGGGCTCGCTCGTCCTGCTCGCGGTGGCGGACGCGATGCTGCTTCATCCGCTGCCGGGAGTGGCTCAACCCGCGCGCCTGTTCACGATCGCGCAGCCGAACCTCTCGTATCCCTCGGTCGCCGACTTCGCCGCCGCGGCACGGGCTCCCGGCTCGGGGATCGCCGGGATCGCCGGCTATTCGCACCGGTCGTTCGCCCTCGAGATCGGCGGCGAGCCGGTCCGGCTGAACGGCGCGGCGGTGACGGGGAGCTACTTTCCGCTCCTCGGCGCGCGCGCTCGCCTCGGGCGCCTGCTCGGACCGATCGACGACGCGGCCGACGCGGCGCCCGCGGCGGTCCTCTCCCAGGCGCTCTGGCGCGGGCGGTTCGGCGGACGCGCCGAGGCGATCGGCCGCGGGATCCGCTTGAACGGCATCGTCTTCCACGTCGTCGGCGTGGCCGCCCCCGAATTCCGCGGCCTCGCGCGCGAGGTCAATCCCGCCCTCTGGGTCTCGGCGTCCGCTTGGATGCGCTCGGCCCCCCGCTCGTTCGGCGGCCTCGGCCTCGACAAGCGCTCGTGGAGCTGGCTGCGCGCGTTCGGGCGGCTCGGTCCGGGCGGCGGCCTGCCGCGCGCCGCGGCGATCCTCGGCGCCGAGGCGAAGCGCCAGGAGCGGGTCTATCCGAACGACACCCGCACCGATTTCAAGCTCGAGCTCGCGCCCTCCGAGCGGTTCGCCGCCGGGCTCGGCTCCGCCCAGGCTGCGGACACCGTGGCGGGCGCCCTCGCGGCGCTCGTCGCGCTCCTGGTCGCCCTCTCGGTCGCGAGCGCGGCCCACCTTTTCCTCGCCCGCGGCGAGGCGCGGCGGCGCGAGCTGTCGACCCGGCTGGCGCTCGGCGCGAACCGCAGGGCGCTCGCCGCTCTCCTCCTCGCCGAGCCGATCGCCGCCTCGCTCCTCGCCGCCGGGCTCGCGCTGCTCGCGGCGCGCGGCATGCTCGCTCTCCTCGCCGGGCGGATGCTGCCCGGAGGGGTGCGCCTGGGCGATCTCGGACTCGCGGTCGATCCGCGCGTGGCGCTCGCGGGCTTCGTTCTCGCGCTCGCGGCAGGCTTGGGCGCCGGGTGGCTGCCCGCCCGGCGGCTCCTCGCGACCGATCTCGCCCGCACCCTCGCCGCCCGCTCGCTCGGCGACCGCGCGGCCACCCGCTCCCGCCGCGGGCTCGCGGCGGCCCAGGTGGCGGTGGCCCTCGTCCTCGTCGCGGCGACCGCCCTCGCCGCCCGGGCGCTCGCGCGCGCCGCCCGGGTCGAGACCGGGTTCGACGGCGAGAGGCTCGGCTTCGCGACGCTCGATCCCGGCCTCGCGCGGCTGCCGGCCGAGCGGGTGGCGGCGCTGCGCGAGACGGCGCTCGCGGCGGTCCGCGCTCTCCCCGAGGTCGAGGGCGCGTCGCTCGTCTCGCTCCTGCCGCTCGACCCGGACTCGAACACCGAAACGCTGTCGATCGAGGGCTACGCGCCGGCGCCCGGCGAGCAGCCCGAGGCGGAGATCCAGCTCGTCGGCCCCGGCGCGTTCTCGACCCTCGGCACCCGCCTCGCCGCCGGGCGCGAGCTCGACGAGCGGGACCGGACGGGCGCGGAACGGGCGTGCGTCGTCTCGCGCTCCTTCGCCGCGAGGTATCTCTCCGGCGGAAACACCGCGCGGACGGACCCGATCGGTTCCCGTCTCGAGCTCTTCGCGGGCTCCGCCACGGTGGTCGGCGTCGCCGAGGACGTGCGCGCCCACGGCCTCGGCGAGATCCAGGCGCCGGCCGTCTATCTGCCCTTCGCGCAGATCCCTCTCGACCAGGCTCCGGAGTCGTTCTCGGTGATCTACCGCGCCCGCGCCTCCGCGGCGCGGGCGCTCCCCGCCGTCCGCACCGCGCTCCTCGAGGCGGCGCCGGGCGTGCCGATCGAGCCTCAGGGGACCTTCGCCGACCTCTACGCCGCGACCGTCGCGCCGCAGCGGCTGGCCGCCGCCCTCTTCGGGCTCTTCGGAGGCATCGGCACCCTCCTCGCCGCGAGCGGCCTCTACGGCCTCGTCGCCTTCGCCGCCGCTGCGCGCACGCGCGAGATCGGCCTGCGCATGGCGCTCGGCGCGCGGCCGGCCGGCATCCTCCGCCTGCTCGCCGCCGACGCCCTCCGCCCGGCCCTCTTCGGCACCCTCGCCGGAGTCGCGCTCGCCGTGCCCCTCGCCCTCGCCGCCCGCGGCGTCGTCTACGGCCTCGACGGCCTCGATCCCCTCGCCTTGGCCGCCGCGGCGGCGACCCTCCTGGCCGCGGCGGGCCTCGCGGCGCTCCGCCCGGCGCTCGCGGCCTCGCGGGCGGATCCGACAGCGGCCTTGCGGGCGGAGTGACGGGGGCCCTCACCCCCTCGATCCCCCTCTCTCATCCGCCCGCCCACCGGCCGGGAGAGGCGGAAGGACGGCGACGAGGGAGAGGCTGACCCCAGCTCCTTAGTAGGTCTCACCCGACAAACGGCAGGCCTCTTCGTAGAGGCGGGCAGACAGCCGGACTCCCTTCTCTGTCAACTGGTCGAGCAGCGGCCTGACGAAGGGGATGAGCCCTCGTCTCTTCGCCGTGAGGAGGATACCGACCGTCCCGGTTTGGGGGATCCCCAACTCCTCGGCGAAACGCCGCCCGCGCTTCTCGTCGATGGCCGCCGTGGATCGGAGCTCTCGAGCGAGCGCCAGGGTCTCCGCCTCGCCGGCATCGAGCGACGAGGAAAGGTGCTCCAAGGCGCCACGATCCCGAACCTCCACGAGCTTGAGCCAGTCGGCCTCCGCCAGCGCTCGGGCACCCGGAAGGGAGTCATCGTTCGTAATCTCCCGGTGCACGGCCGGTGACACCACGATCTCGTCGTAGAGCGCAGGCAGGATGTCGAGCCGGTCGATCCGTGCCAAGGAAATGAGCGGACCTGCGTTGCAGACGATCCGGGTGTTAGCCATGAAAACGATGGCTGGCCGCCTCGGCCACGGTCACTTCCCGCTCCAGCTCTCCCGGATCGGCGTCGAGGTAGGGCAGGTGCCGATCGTTCAGGAGATCGAGGAAGCGCGCTTTCGAAAGGCCGAGGACCTCTCCTGCCTTCCCTGAAGAGATCTCGCCCTCTTGAAACAGCTCGAGGACGACCCACTCCTTGGCGCGCCGGCCGATCTCGGACTCCGGGATGTGGAGGGCGGTCAACAAGTCGCGGGGCAGCTCGATCTCCACTTTCAAGGGGGCCATCGGTCGATCTCCTCGGGCATTCTAGCGCGGAGTCTCGGCGGGCGGCGGTTTCCTCGCCCGCTGCTAGGGGAGCGATCGCGGCGGGGGGATCGCATACACTCCGCCGATGCTTTCGACCCGCTTGGGCGAGCTCGCGGCGCTCGGCACCGCCAGCTGCTGGACCGTCTCCGCCCTCGCCTTCGAGACGGCGGCCAAGCGGGTCGGGTCGCTCGCGGTCAACCTCATTCGGATGGCGCTCGCCGCCGTCTTCCTGACCGCCCTCCACGGGCTCCGCAGCGGCACCCTCCTGCCGCTCGATGCCAGCGCCCACGCCTGGAGCTGGCTTGCCATCTCCGGGATCGTCGGCTTCACCTTCGGCGATCTCTGCCTGTTCAAGTCCTTCGTCCGCATCGGCCCGCGGCTCGCGACCGTGGTGATGTGCCTGGCGCCGCCGATCGCGGCGCTCCTCGGGTGGCTTTTCCTGGGCGAGCGGCTCGGCGGGCTCGACGTCGCCGCCATGGTGCTGATCGTCGCCGGGGTCGCCGTCGCGATGAGCGCCCGCCGGCCGGACGAAGAGGCGGACGCCGACCCGCGCCACCGCGCGACAGGCTTCCTGCTCGCCTTGGGCGGCGCCCTCGGCCAGGCCGGGGGCCTCGTGCTGTCGAAGATCGGCATGGGCGGCTTCGATCCGTTCGCGGCGACGCAGATCCGCGTCCTCGCCGGGTTCGCCGGCTTCCTGATCGTCGCCGCCGCTCTCGACTGGGCCGGCAAGACCCGCGCCGCTCTCGCGGACGGGCCGGCGGTCCGGTGGGCCACCCTCGGCGCCATTTTCGGTCCGTTCCTGGGCGTCAGCCTCTCGCTCGTCGCCGTCCAGCGCACGCAGGCGGGCGTCGCCGCGAGCCTGATGGCGACGACGCCGATCCTGATCCTGCCCGTCGTCGTCCTCATGGGCCGCGAGAAGCTGACGTTCGGCGCCGTCGCCGGAGCGCTCCTGGCGGTGGCGGGGGTCGGGCTGCTGTTCGCTTGAAGGCCGCCCGCTGCGCGCGGGATGCTAGAGTCCAGCGCCGCTTTGAGCGCCTCCGCCTTGCCCCCGTCGCAGCCTAGAACCTGGATCCTGGATTTCTTCCTGCTGGCCGCGGGCGTCGCGCTGCTCCTGGGGCCGCACCTGGGCCGGCGCGCTCTCTGGGAGCCGGACGAGGGGCGCTACGCCGAGATCCCCCGTGAGATGGTCGAGAGCGGCGACTATCTGACGCCGCGGATCAACGGCATCAAGTACTTCGAAAAGCCGCCCCTGGCCTATTGGGCCGCGGCCGGCGCGATCCGTATCGCGGGCCCGAGCGAGACCGCGGTGCGCACGCCGCTCGCGCTCTTCGCGCTCCTCGGCTGCGCGGCCGTCTACGCCGCCGGGCGCCGGCTGTTCGGGCGGCGCGCCGGGCTCTGGGCCGCGGCGGTGCTCCTGACCTCGCCGCTCTAC
>DATMZM010000392.1:0-2962 GCA_035607445.1 Thermoanaerobaculia bacterium
CAACCCTTGTTGAGCAGCCACATCGCTCAAGCGCCGTTCGAGCTCAGGCGGCAACTCAAGAGTCAGGGTCAATTCGCACCTCCTTGGCTTGGCGGATTCTAGACGAAATTGCCGAGGCAAAGCCTCGGCGCTCTGCCGCCCGAGACCCAAGCACCGCAGGAAGCCTTCCGCCGATCCGGCCAAGCCTTCTCCCAATTCGCGGAAGCCTTCCGCCGATCCGAGAATTCGGTCCGCCGTTCGGAGGATTCAATTCTCCGTGCCAGGTATTCACTCCGCCGTACCGCGGAAGCCTTCCTGCGATCGGGGAAAACGGTCCGCCGTACCGGCCAAACGGTCCGCCGTTCGGCGGAAGGCCTCCGGCGATCGGGGGGAGGTGTCTGCCGGGCCGCCCACGCCCTTCGACGACTGGCGGAAGCCTTCCGTGGTGCCGGCGCTCCTCTCCGGGAAACGGAGGATCGCCTTCAGCGGTCGGCGGAGTCGATCCGGGAAAAGAGGGAACGGACCTGCGGAGCTCCGCCCGGCAAGAGGGAAGGTTTCCCCGCAGGGCGCGGAGGATTTCGCGATCGATGAGCCGGCGGATGGCCTGGCGGTCGGACCGCTTCCCTTGAAGCCAAAGGGGTTGGCGGGCCGGCAGCCGCGTGGCACCTCGGTTGCACCTTCACCTTCCGTTCGCGCGAACACGTCGATCGCCTGCAATCCAGAAAACCAACCGAGGAGACGTGAAGAATGGAAACCGCGAAAGTGGACATCCGCAAGCTGCAACTGCTCAA
This sequence comes from Thermoanaerobaculia bacterium, assembly GCA_035607445.1. Lineage (GTDB taxonomy): Bacteria > Acidobacteriota > Thermoanaerobaculia > Multivoradales > UBA5704 > DASYKS01. The sequence continues at coordinate 771 of DATMZM010000392.1, forward strand.
CGATCGAATCAATCTCTGCCTCGACGCGCTCAACCAGGTCCGGCTGTCTGTGCACGGCCTCTCGCATACGGGCGCCCTGGCGGAGGGCCAGGGCATCGGCAATCCCCTGGCCCAGGACCCTCGTTTCGCGCCCTTGGCCCAGGACCCGCGTTTCGCGGGCACGCTCTCGCCGCTGGCCGGCGCTCCGCAATGGACGGGGCTGGCGCACTCGACCGCGGGCTACCCGTCCTCCTATCCGGCGATCGGAGCCGGGTTCTTCCCGACCTTCGCGCAGCAGGTGCCGGGACCTCTCGGATTCGGCGGTCAGCCCGGGTTCGGGCCGTCCCAGCTTCCGTTCGCCGGCTCCATGATGGGGCTCTCCCACACGAGCTCCGACATCGACGCCTACAACCGCCCGACCTGGGCGGACCCCTTCCTGGCGGCCAAGGTGGCCAACACGTTCCCGTACGCGCGCTACGCCGTGGCGCCGGTCGTGTCGCTGTTCTGACCTGACGCTCGAAGCTCGCGGACCGGTCGCCGTCGCGCGGGACACCGTCTCGCCGGCGGCTGCCGGCTCGGGGAGGATCCAAAATGCCCACCATGCAAGCCAGCAGCGGAGAGACCGAGGCCGCCGGGATCGAGCAGACGATCCAGAGCGTCGAGAGCCTCTACCGCGCCGTGACCGGTAAGAACCCACCACCCGCGGACGACGACACCTTCGCGCCGATCCCGGTCGAAAAGAACCCCGGCCAGTTCGTCGAGGAGCAGCTCGACCGCCTGCTCTCGGCGCTCGAGCAGCAGAGCGCCGCCGCTTTCGAATGGACCTGGTGCCCGCTCCTGACGGTGGTCGAGACCGAGAACGAGCTCGTCGTCTCGCTCGATCTCCCCGGTGTCGAGCGCCGGGACGTCCAGGTGACCGCCGAGGGCAACGTGCTCGGCGTGCGCGGACGTCGGGTGACGGTCGAAGCCGTCGACGGCGGTCAGGAGAAAGGCCGGAACGTACGGCTCAACGAGCGTCCGACGGGAGCCTTCTTCCGCCGGGTGCTGCTCTCGCCCGCGGTGCGTTGGGGCGAGCCGCGAGCCCGGCTCGCGGACGGCGTGCTCGAAATCCGCATCGGCAAGGAGCCGGCGGGCGACGCCGGGGCCCGGCCGGTGGCGGTCAGCTGATTCTTCGCGCCGAGGGCCGGCGCGGGCGCTCCAAGCTGTCCGGAAAGCGTTCGGGTCGGCCCTCGTCGCGTTCAGTCGAGCCAGAGGCTCTCCCCGAAAACGCAGGTCGCCGCCTGATCCAGGTTCGACACGAACCGCACCAGCTCGGCGCACACCTCGCGCGGCACGTAGCGGCTGTCCTCGAGGTCCCGGCGGTTGGCGGCCGGCAGCAAGAGGGCGCGCAGATCGCGGTTGTACGCGCCGCGCACCTTGAGCTCGACCTCGCCCACCGGGCGCACGACGAGGACGTCGTGGGCATCCGCGACCAGCGCGCCGCTCGCGGCCAGGTCCTGAGGCACCGGGCGGTCGAGGAAGACCGAAAGGAAGGCGAGCGCCGTCGGCAGGCCGGCGGACAACCCGCCGGAAGGCTCGTCCTCCTTCGTGACCTTGTAGCCGTAGTTGTAGTCGAGGAGAGAGCTGGTCTGCTCCGGCAGCTTGGCCCGGGCGTACTCCCGAACCGACACGAAGATGTTGCGCACGGCGACCGTCATCTCGGGAGTCAGGTTGCCGAGGATTTCCTCCAGGCGCCCGCCGGCGCCCGGGGACGTCGACCGCCGGTCCGCCCAGACCTCGTGGATCAGCCCCTTGCCTTCGCCGGCAAAGCGGTAGACCGCCGCCGACAGCACGCGACCCACGGCGCGACCTTGCCTGCCCGCGGCCTCGGCGAGTGCGTTCGCCCGAGCCCGGCAATGGGCGGCCTCCCGCTCCTCTCCGAACAGCTCGTGAAAAGCCGCGAGCCGCCGCCAACCGGCGGCGGCCCGCGGCCGCTCGCGCAGAGCCGCCTCGAGCACGGCGCGCGCCCGGGCGGCGCGGTCGGGCACGCCGAAGTAGGAGGCGACGGCCGCTGCGGCCACCCGCGTGCCCTGCTCGAGCAGCCACCCGATCAGCGCCGGCTCGCTCGGCTCCTCGGCCAGCGCCGCGAGGTATTCGCCCACCGCCACCTCGTCGTCGCCCGCGAGGCGGGCCAGATCGCCGAGATAGGCGTGGTCGAGAGCCTCGCCTCCGGC
>DATMZM010000253.1:0-7132 GCA_035607445.1 Thermoanaerobaculia bacterium
CGCGCGCGTTCTCCCGCGGAGGCGAGCGCGTAGCCTGCGGCGACGCACGAGAAGAGGAAGAGGTCGGCGTGGACCCAGAAGGCGTAGGCAAAGGAGACCGAGGCGAAGACGAAGACCGCCACCCAGAGCGGGCCGGCCGGACCGATCCTCCGGCGGAGCGCGCGCGCCGCGAGGAGGGCAGCCAGAGCGAGCGCGAGGGCGTTCGCGACGAGCGGGCCGCGCACGGGAGCGAAGCGCGCGAAGGGCGCCGCGAAGAGCGCGTAGGGCACCGGCTTGCCGTAGGTCAAATGCCGGCCGCCGTCGCGCGTCTGGAGGATCAGGCCGTCGGGAGGGCCGCCCCACTCCGCGACGAACCGGTCGTAATCGGCGCGGGTGTAGGCGAAGTCGACATCGTGCGCGAGGCTCGCCGCCTGCATCGCGTAGGTCGCCTCGTCGCCGACGAGCGACGGCCGGCCGGTGCGGTCGAAGGTCAGGGCCCCGGCGAGCACCGCGAGGAGCAGGGCCGAGAGGACGAGCCAGCCGAGCTTCTCGACGGCCGCGATCTGCGGCCTTCCCGCGGTCGAGGCGGACCCGCTCACAGATCGCGCTCCCACCAGGGACCGCCGAGGCGCGAGAAGCCGAGGCCGCCGAAGAGATGGGGCTCGATGCGCAGGCGGGCCGGTCCGGGCGGGCGGCGGATCTCGGTGGTCCAGGTCTGCTCCTCGCCCGGCTCGAGGTCGCGCGGCAGCGCGAGCCAGGTGCGCCCCGCGAGGAGGTCCTCGCCCCCTTCCCCGCCGTCGAACAGCTTGACCACGACAGCGAGCCCGCCCGGCCCGCGCTCCCCGGCGAGCCAGCGGGCGAAACCGCGGTTCGCCAGGCGGACGTGCAGCTCCCGCCGCTCGCCCGGCGCCCAGGGCGGCTCGGCGCCGCGCACTTCGAGCGTGCCCGGGAAGTCGTTCCAGGTGAGGCTCGACGGCCGCGGCGCCACGACGGGATCGTCGCCCAGGGGGTCGAGCGGGGCGAACGCCCGGCACGCCTCGACCACCGCCCGCGCCGCGTCCTCGGGATCATGCCGCATGCGGACGTATTCGCGCGCCGCTTCGCCCATCGCCTGCAGGCGCTCCGGAGCGGCCAGCAGATCGCGCAGCAGGCTCGCGAGCGCGGGCACCTCTCCGTCCCCGAGCGGCACGCGGAGCGCGATCTGGCGCGGCAGATCGGCGAACTGCGCGTAGTCCGAGACGATCACCGGCCGGCCGACCGCGAGCACGCGCAGGAGCGAGGCGGAGGTCTCGCCCGCGGTCGGATAGCGCAGGTTGACGCAGAGATCGGTCGCCGCGATCGCCGCCTCGAAGTCGCCGTAGGGCAGGAAGCCGAGGACGTGGACCCGATCCGCGACGCCGGCCCGGCGCGCGTCGGCGATCAGATCCATGCCCCGCGCGCTCTCGCCGACGGCCAGGAGATGCACGCTCTCGAGCCCTTCTCGGGCGAGCGCCGCGATCACCGCGCCGGTCCGCTTGATCGGCGTCTGAAACCCGAACGAGCCCAGGAGCGGCGCTTCCTGCGGCAGCCCGAGCCGCGCGCGCAGGGCCAGCCCGGCTCGGCGGTCGGCGGCCGGCGGCAGGGGGATGCCCATCGGCACCGCGGTGACGCGGAGATCCGGATCCTCTTCGCGCAGCTCGGCGGCCCCCCAGGCGCTGTGGACGAGGACGCCGCGCTGCCTTCGGAGCAGGGTCCGCCGCGCCGGCAGCTCGAAGACCGGCGCGTCGCCGTAGGCGTTCCACCGCTTGGCGGTCGCCGCCGCCCGGCCGATCCAGCCGTGATCGGCCGTCAGGCGCTCGCGGTATTCGTCGAAATCCTCCCGCCCGCGCCCGCGCCCGAGCGTGACGTCGAGGAGCACGTGATGGAGGAAGAGATCGTGGAGCACGACCACGCCGGGGTGCTCGAGCGCGAGCTTGAGGACCGGGTCGTGATAGCGGTTGTTGCCCATGTGGTAGAGCGGCAGCCGGCCGCTCGTCTCGGCCAGGGCCCGCTCGGCCGGCACCGGGTGCCAGGCCGCCGCGACCTCGGCCGCCACCGGTTGCCCCGGGAGCGCGAGCACGCGCACGTCCGCGAGCTCCGCGAGCCGCGGCAGGAGGTCCATCGAATAGTCCGCGATCCCCGACCGCACGGGCGGCAGCGGCGAGAGGTAGTCGAGGCGGAGGCGGTGGGAGGTCATGAGAGCGGCCGGCGGAAAGCGCGGTGGAGTCTATCCTCCGCGCAGGCGGTCGAGCGTCTCATCGATCGATCAAGAGAAATGTTAATCTATCCAAGTTGTCAGGCCGTGTTCCGGCGAGAAGTGAAGCGTGAAACGTCTTGGGCTCGGGGCGCTCTGCGCGGTGGTGGCGGCCGCCCTTTTCCTGCACCACGTGGCGGGCCGGTCGGGGCCGGAAGCGCGGATGGTCCGCCTCGGCGAGCGCGTACCGCCCTTGGGCGCCGAGACCGTGCTCGACGCCTCCGGAGATCTCTCGAAACCGATCACCCTCGGGCTGTCGAGCGAAGCGGCGGAGATCGGCGGGATCGAGCTGCGCATCGCGGGACTCTCTCGCCAGGCTGCGCTCAACTGGCGGCGGGCCGGCGAGCACGGGTTCCTGCCGGGCCGGCGCCTCCTGATCACTCTCGACCCGAGCGGCGCCCCGCACAGCTACCAGGTCCATCTCGCGCGCGAAGAGCAGTGGATCGGGCGCATCGCCGCACTCCGCATCGCGTCGACGTCCGGCCCGGCCCGCCTTCTCGGCGTCACCCTGCACAAGCCCCGCTCCGCCCTGCGCCCCCTGGACCTCCGGGGCGTCTCCCTGCCGAGCCTGGTGCGCGACGGGCGCTTCGAGATCCCGCTCACCGGCGACCTGCCGCGCCCGGCGCGCCTCGAGGTGAGCCTCGGCATCCTCCCGGAGTTCCAGCGCGAAGGGGCGAAGGGGTGCTTTTCGATCGCGACGATCGGTCCCGGAGGCGACGGCGCCCGGCGCCCGCTCTACGACCAGTGCATCCCGAGCGGCGGGCCGGAGATCGCGGGCTGGGTCCCCGTCCGCCTCGACCTCGACCTGCCCGCCGAGGGCCGCCTGGTGTTCGACGCCCACGTGGAGGTCGGCGGCACCCGTCTCGAGGCCGGCGCCCTCTGGGGCCAGCCGATTCTGTTCGCCCGCCGGGCGGCCCCGGGTAAGAACCTGGTCCTGGTCGTCGTCGACACCCTGCGGACCGATGCGCTCGGCGCCTACGGCAACCGCCAGGGCCTCACCCCGAACCTCGACGCTCTCGCCCGGCGCTCGGTGCGCCTGGCCCAGCTCCACGCCCCCGCGCCCTGGACCCTCCCCAGCATGGCCTCGCTGATGACCGGCCTGCAGCCGCAGACGCACGGCGCCGGCCGCCGGCTCGGCGAGGAGGCGCCGACCGGGTTCGCCGACGGCCTGCACACCCTGGCCGGGACCCTGGCGAGCCAGGGCTTCTACACCTCCGGGATCTACAAGAACATCTACTTGAACCCCGAATTCGGCCTCTCCCAGGGCTTCGACCTCTACGCCTCGCACGAGACGATGCCGGGCGAAGCCGGCGCGAGCCGGGAGGCCAACGCGGGGTTCCTGGTCGACCGCGCGATCGAGGAGCTGGCGCGGATCGAAGACCGCCGGTTCTTCCTCTACCTCCACCTCTTCGATCCCCACAACCCCTACGAGGCGCCGAGGGAATGGTGCGACCGGGTCGCCCGGCGGCTCGAGCCGGGCTATCGGGGACCGCTCGGCTGCCGGGTCGACCGCCGGCCGGAGGATCCCCTGCCGGCCCCGTCCGATTTCGCCTGGATCCGGGCGCTCTACGACGCCGAGGTCGCCTACACCGATCACGAGCTCGGCCGGTTCTTCGCGGCGCTCCACGACCGGGGCCTCGACCGCAACACCGTGGTGGCCTTCGCGAGCGATCACGGCGAAGAGTTCTACGACCGGCTCGACCAGGAGCGGCGCCTCGGCTACGAGCCCAACTCGGATCACGGGCACACGCACTACGAGGAGCTGCTCCACGTGCCGGGGATGATCGCCGCGCCGGGGCTCGGCGCCGGAGTCGTCGCGGATCCCGTGCAGACGGTCGACCTCTTCCCCACCCTCCTCTCGCTGGCCGGCGTCCAGCCGCCGCCCAGCGAAGGGCAGAACCTGAGCGCGGCGCTCGCCGGGGCCGGCTCGGGAAGCGCCGAGGCGCCCCGCCCCACGCCCGCGGCCCTGATCTCCGGCCTGATCCTCCACGGGCTGCCGCGCCAGGCGATCCGGCGCGCCCAGTGGAAGCTGATCCAGCCGCGGCGCAAGACGCTGCCGATCGAGCTCTACGACCTCTCGGCCGACCCGGGAGAGACCAGGGACCTCTCGGCCGCCCGGCCCGACGTCGTCCAAGGCCTGCGGAGCCTCCTCGCCGCGCAGCTCGACGCGCGCCGGAAGCTGCGCCTGCAAATTCTGGCCTCCGACGGCATCGATTCGACGTTCCTCGACTGGAGCCACATCACCCGCCTGCGCTCGCTCGGCTATCTGCGCTGAGGCTCCCGGACGGCGCCTAAACCCTTGTCAATCCAGCGGATCCGTGTAAAATCTCCGCAGCCGACTCACCGGGATTCGACTTCGTCGTTTTAGTTTGCCTGAAAGGACATGACCATGCCGAGACGCCTCGCCCTTGCCCTCCCCTGTCTGGCCCTCCTGGCCGCTTCCTCGGCGCGCGCCGAGCTGCGCTACGTGCCGATCCCGTTCGTCGGCTCCGGCTTGCTCAAGGTCACCGTCGAGTACAACCGCTCGGACCTCGGCATTCGCCGGGTGGACGTGACCAAGATTCCCGAGGGGGTGGCCGGCTCGACGGTGGCGCCCACGCACGAGCAGGTCTACATCGGCAATTCGACCTCTCAGACCTATCCGCTGCTCAACATCACGCCGGGCCAGCCCGGCCTCGTGGTGCTCGACTCCCAGCTCGGCCTGACGTCCGACGAGGTCGCGATGGAGGCCGGCAAGGCCCCGAGCAACACCGCCTGGGAGCTGCCGCTCCTGACCGTCAGCAACTCGTTCGCCCCCGGGTCGACGGCCTTCGTCCAGAACCTCACCAAGACCGCCGACGGCTCGGGGAGCAACCTGAGCATCTTCAACCTCGGCGTTTCGGCAGCCAGCTGCAGCTTCAAGATCCTGCGGCCCATGGGCAGCACCCTCGAAGAGCGCACCGGCCTCGTCGTGCCCCCGATCGGCGCCAAGCGCTTCGACGACGCGCTCCGCCGGGCGCTCAACGGCAGCAGCGGGATCGTGGCGTCCGTCACGTGCGACCAGCCGTTCTATTCGCTCGGCGCCTTCCCGAGCAGCGACCGCAGCCGCGTGCGCGTCTACTACCCCACGACCGCCTTCCCGGTGGCAGGCACCGCGACCACGCTCGTCAACAACCCCGGTCTCGTTCTCAGCGTCGTGGAAGGCAACTCGTTCCTGCGCATCCCGGTGCCGCTCCAGACCGCGCCCGCCGGACACGGCAACGGGCCGCGCTACCGTTCGCTGACGATGGACTTCGACGTCCGGACCGCCAACCCCCAGGGCTTCACCGTGATCCGCAACATCGTGGGCTTCCTGCGCGCGGGCGGACGCCGCTTCCACAAGACGCTCTTCTTCGGCAACTTCGATCGCCTCGACGCGAACGGCGGGCCGAAGATGATCCTCGACATCGGCACGCCCTACATCGAGGCGACGGTCAAGCGCCTGCTCGACCTCGGCGGGGGGCGCTTCGTGCACTTCCACATCGAGCTCAACGCCGACCAGCACCTGATGCTCTATCAGATCTACAACACCAACGGCACGGCGATCTTCAACGTCTCCTCCGGCCTCTTCAACGACGACTTGAACGCGGTGAACACGGACGTGCCGAACCTCGAGTTCGGCCTCCCCGGCGTCGCCGACTCGGCCTATTTCCCGCCGTTCGGCTGGAAATTCTTCAACCTGAAGGTCGTCGGCAAGAAGTAAAGTCCGCCCCCTTCGCGCCCTGCGATCGCCGGTTGCACGTATCTCGCGTGCAACCGGCGGTCCGTCGTCTCGCCGACCTCGACCTTCGGCTTTACGTCCGCGCCGGGCTCAAGCGACCGGACCCTCGGCCTCCGCCAAGCGCGCCAGCGCAAGAGCGCCCAGGGACAGGCCGAGATCCCGCAGGGCGACGTCGTAATAGCCCGGGATCAGCAGCAGGTTGAGGATGATGCCCCAGAGCCAGGCGGCGACCAGATAGCCGCCGAAGCGCGGCCGGAACCAGACGACGAGGGCGGCAACGATTTCGATCACCCCGACGATCTGCATGAAAGTATGGCCGGAGAAGGGCAGCAGCCGCTCGATCGTCGGGGCGAGATACTGGTCCCAGTTCACCAGCAGGTGGGTGAACTTGTCCAAACCGGCGACCAAGGGCGCCACGACGAACGCGAACCGCAGGATCTTGAAAGCCTGTGCCGCCGGGGTGTTGGACGTCGCCATCGGAGACCCTCCTTTTCTCTGAAAGAGCCATGTGCCAGCGCAACCCGTTCTTCTTCCTGGCGAATGCGCAAAGATGGTGCCAAGCGCTATCGGCTCTCTGACCGCGGCGGCGGGCCTCGACGGGAGAGAGAAATCGAATTCGAGCGCCCGGAGAACGTTTTCCAGGCCGCGAAATTCGATTTCCGGCCCCGGGAAATGGAATTCGAGGGCCGGGAATTCGATTTCGAGGCGCTCGATAACGAATTCCCGCCGCGGGAATTCGAATTTCCGCCCGCGGAATTCGTTATCGAGGCGCCGGAAACGAATTCTTTCTCCTGGAATTCGAATTCCAGCTCCTCGAATTCGCCGCCCGGCGTTCGCAGACTGCCGGTGTAGTCTTTTTGCTTTAGATGCAGAGGTTTACGCGGGACGACCAGGCAACGCTACCCTACCCTGGCGCTCGACGGCACATAGGAAGGGCATGGCTTCGCTCGTCGCCGGTATCGTCAAAGTGATACAGGAGCGGGAAGTTCCGCGGATCGAGTAAATCTGGCCAGAGGTGTCCACTTGGGCGCAAGATGGACGGCGTACTAACCCCGAAAGGAGGGCTTATGCGTCGTCAGCAGCCAATGCTTCCCGAACAACCGCCGGTTAAAGAGTTAGAGGTCGCCGCAAGTCCGGGTGTC